>JAPKFC010000006.1 GCA_028821785.1 Candidatus Poseidoniaceae archaeon
GCTTCAAAGGACTGCTATGAAACCTAGCACCCACTTCCATATTTCTGGAAAGAAATTATTGCTAACCGTACTAATTTCTCTAGCGTTGTGCTTGGCTTTACCGGTCGCCAACGCTGAACACGAATGGGACCACCGTTACACACTAACAGGCATTGTCACCGCTGCGAATGGTGAGATTGCAACAGATATGCCCGTATTTCTAGATTGCAGCCCTGAAAACGCCAATCAAAACATATGCGATCATAATGAAGGGAGAAATTCAACTACCGATAGCAGCGGTTCATATTCACTGACCCTGCACATTCATGCCAATGATCATGGCGCGGTGATATACCTCTTAGTCGAGAACAATTCCTTCCGCCACGTTCTTGATCTGGAAGGAGATGATGGTCAAGCAGAAGAAGGCGACCGTACAGCTACGATGGATATTGACATTCCACAGCAAGAACAACAGGCAATGTCAAAACAAACTATACTCATCGGAGCCTCTTTAGTTTTAATTCTAGTAATAATGGTGGCTATTAATTTTAAGAAATCCGATACAACGACTACAAAAAACAAAAACTTTCAGCATAGAACTGATTTGCTAAGTTGTCCAAAATGCGATACAAAATTAAAAGATACCAATTTGGTAAACCACTTGATGAAAAGACACTTCTATAGTGAACTAGATGCCGAAGAAGAGTTGAAAAATCAAACTCTACCTTGATCGACTAACCATTGTTGGCCGTAATAGTTCCATTGTTCCATAGTCCAACCAGCAGGAATACCTTCTGGAGGAATCGCTGGTCCCACTACTGGAGCAACAGCCACCGGAGGGGCAAGTTGTACTACCGGAACAAGCGCTGGGGCAACTACTGGCATTACTATTGGAGCAGCTACAGGAGGAATCATCGAAGGCGGAGAAGTCGGACTCCACAGGTGTTCAGTTTTTGATATTGCACTCCCCTTAGATTTGCGCACTATTATCCAAGTTACTGGAATCAATGCCAAGAGAGCAACCATAACCCACAACCATGTTTTTTGGTAAATCACTTCTTCAACACTGCGTTTTGCATCCTGTGGATAAAAGTCTTGTTCATCCGAAACACCATCACCATCACTATCGAGGCAACCAATACGGTCAACGCTAGAATATCCCTCTATCAATGGACAATCATCGCTGAGGTTGGTTGCAGATTGATCTGCGAACCCATCACCATCTGTATCGGACCAAACACGAATGTCATTTGGCCATGAGTCTTCAACATCATACACGCCATCACCATCTGCATCTGGACAACCCTGTGAGCCATTTGTTGAGGTTCCATATTGTGTTGGACACGAGTCACCCATGACTCCTTCAATCCTATCACCAAATCCATCTAAATCGTAATCATCCCACTGACTTGACTCGTTTGGTAAAGCATCTCCTTCATCAGAGCGGCCATCACCATCAGTGTCAAGGCAACCCAATCTGTCAACAATTGATGTGCCAAAGATATCCGGACAATCATCATAGTCATTTCCAAACGGTTCATCACCATAGCCATCGCCATCGCGGTCAAACCACTGAGTCTCATCTGAAGGGAAGGCATCAGCGCCATCTTCAGCAGTGTACGATGTACTTGGGTCTGACCATCCATCTCCATCTGAATCGCGGCAACCAAGTCGGTCATTGAGTGACTCGCCTGCAAGAGAAACACAGCCATCAGCATCATTTCCTTCAGCATTATCACCATAACCGTCCTCGTCGACATCACTCCATTGAGTACTATCATAATCGAAAGCATCAACGCTTTCTGCCCAGCCATCACCGTCTAAATCAGTACATCCTAGCACACCGCCTTGACTGGAAGTGCCCGAAATCTTTGGACAATTATCATTTACATCTAGATAACCATCGCCATCATCGTCAAAGTCTTCTGTCGAATCTTCACAGCCATCTCCATCTATGTCATTGCCTTGGAATGAAACGAAACCAAGTGTACCCAAAGGACACATATCTTGGCCACGTACTCCTCTGCTACAATCCATACTCGGTCCGCCAAGATCACACATACCATCTGCGTCATCATCATAATCTTCATCCGAATCTCGGCAGCCATCAGTATCGTAATCATTTAGATTATCACTGGCCCAATTGAGCATTCCTTTACTGCAACGATCATCGACATCGAGAATAGTATCCGCGTCATCATCAAAATCTTCACTTAAATCATTACAACCATCCGAGTCATAATCGGTCGACATCTGCGAAGTCCAATCTAGTACACCAAGTTCGCAATCATCATCAACATCGAGTATTCCATCATTGTCATCATCTGAATCACAGACATCACCCATACTATCCAAATCATGATTCTCTTGCCCATAGTTTTGGATGTCTGGACAATTATCGACAACATCGGCAATACCATCACCATCGGTATCTGTCTGAGGGTCGATTCTAACGACTTCGTCTCGTCCGTTATCAACATAGTAGAGGTGGCCATTTGGACCAATTTCTAGTCCCATGATAGATGAGGCAGAAGTTTGCACAGAACCAGCTTCAACCGCTCCTTTGCCATTGGTCGCCAAGTCGTACGCAATAATGCGGCCATTGCCATTAAGGGAAACGAACAGTTGGTCGCCTTCGAGAGCAATACCGGAAGGCCTGTCAAGACCTGTTGCAAGAACGCCCCATTCGACGCCAGTAATATCTGAGTATTCTTGGAGTGGCTCCAATCGAGTGGATTCACCCATGATGTTTTGTGTGTTGTAAGATGTATCATCAGTATTTACCCACAGAACTCGGTTTGCACCAGCATCCGCAATGTAAAGAATTCCAGAATCTTTGTCCAAAACCATGTGGCCAGGAACGCCATAAGCATGCGTAAGCGAGATATCAGCATAGCGGCGAACGATTCCATCGGAATGGTCATCTTCACCCGTATCGTGGTCTGCTTGGAAATCATAGTAGACTAGTTCACCATGGTAGCCATCATTGTACCAGTATGAATTACCAGAGTCGTGGGCAATTCCCACTCCGTTAGGAGATTCATGGTTCATATCAATATGGCTGCCGAGAAGGCCGTTACCGTTGTTCTGATTTTCCACTGCAAAATGGTTCAAGGAAGATGGCCAGAGAGTAGGTCCCATGAAATTATTCGCAGTACCTTGGCCGCAGAAAGTATTCCTCGTTTCTTGAGCAGAACCCCATTGCCAATCAAATTCTGGGTTGTACGCACCAAATGCAATAGCACTCACTTCTTCGAGAAAGTGGTTTCTATTCGAATCTTTCCGGTTCTCAGTGGTTTGATTTTCTAACCCCGTATCATGGATGATAGTTATGCTGTCAGTGGCTCGATTTGCTACCCACAGTTCATTTGCCCTACCCGGATGAAATTCAAGATCACGTGGGTCGGAGAGGGAGTCGGAATAATCAGCGATTACTACTTCGTCGAAGCTAACTCCAAATTGTGGAACTACTGAATCGCCCTCATTTCCCATAGCGTTAGATGGCAGGAAAAACAGCATAACCATTAGAAGAACAAGACTAACTCGTCTATTTGCCATGAGTAAGGCAAAGGGTGTTCAGTTTTGATACCTTGCTAAGGTTGAACAATATGAGAATTAATACAATAATTTGTAATAATTCATTCATCTTCCGAAGACTCACTTTGTAATCCAGCGAAAGCAGCACGAAGTTCTTCGACATCAATTCGATTATCTTCATTAATGTCAAAGGCTTTGATAATAGACGATACTTGTCCAGGTGAAAGGGATTCTCCAACCAGTGATTGTAGTCCTTTGTATAACTCAGGCCCGTTGATAGAGCCATCTGAATCACCATCTATTTGCGCAAATAAAGCATCGACTGAAAGGTCCTTCTCTTCTAAACAAGTTGCAAGCTTTTGCATTGAATCATTCAGTGTCCATTGTTGTTCATCATCAGGTGACGTGTCGCTCATATCCTTTGACAATAGACCTAAACCAATAACTCTTTGCAATATTGGAGAATCAATAGTATCTGATTAATCACTCAGAACTTCTCCGGTTTGAACTGCCCACAGGCGAGCGTAAATACCACCCAAATTTACCAAATCTTGATGCTCACCACTTTCGACTATTTTTCCACCATCAAGAACGATAATTCTGTTTGCATAACGAATTGTTGAGAGGCGATGGGCGATTATCATAGTAGTTCTATTATCGGAAATCTTTGCTATGGACCGTTGTAATGCAGCTTCAGTTTCATTATCTACTGCAGACGTGGCCTCATCCAAAATTAACAACGGAGCATCCTTGAGAACAGCCCTTGCAATAGCAATACGTTGCCGTTGTCCACCACTCAAACGGTATCCACCTTCGCCAACCAAAGTATCCCATCCACTCGGCAATTGTTCTACAAATTCTCTTGCTTCAGCAACATCAGCCGCCGCCCAAACTTCCTCATCACTTGCATTCGCCTTACCATATCTGATATTCTCTGCAATGGTGGTTGGAAATAATGTCACATGCTGATCTACCAATGAGATGTTTGAACGTAAAGATGGCAAAGTCCAATCTTGACTTGATTTGCCAACCCACTCAATACTGCCGCCATCAATATCGGAAAATCTCAACAGCAATCGCGTCAATGTCGATTTCCCAGCACCAGTAGCACCGACCACACCCAATGTCTGACCAGCGGTAATTGTTAAATTCAAATCTGTGAATAATGGTTCTCTATCACTATAACAAAAACTAACATTATTCATCACAATATCTGATTTCTTAGCATCTTCTCTATTGGCAACAAAATCACCATCTATGATTTCTATTGGGCTCTGTAGTAAATCTAAAACACGCGTACTGCTGGCCATCGCCCTCTGATATAAATCAAATGTTTCACCAAGACGAGTAAGCGGCCAAAGCAATCTTTGAGTCATAAAAACCAAAACTGAATATGCCCCAATAGCAAGAGTTCCTTCTAATGTTAGCCAGCCACCAAGAAGTAGGGTTGCAGTAAATCCAACG
The DNA here is from genome assembly GCA_028821785.1 of Candidatus Poseidoniaceae archaeon. GTDB lineage: Archaea > Thermoplasmatota > Poseidoniia > Poseidoniales > Poseidoniaceae > MGIIa-L1. The sequence goes on from JAPKFC010000006.1 coordinate 4,981, forward strand.
AGAATTGCCATGCGAATTAGCGGCGTAAAAGCCGCAGATAATCGAATTGCTTCCTTATTTGCCATCCTATATTGTTGACTTAATTCTTCAACTCGTTGAGCCTCTAGTGCTTCAGCAGTAAATGATTGAATTGTTGTCATTCCACTCAAATCATTTTCTAATAGCGCATTCATTTGCCCTGCAGCATATCGAACTTCAGTATAACGCGGCTCCAATGATTTCTGATAACGGAACGAGCCCCACAAAATAATAGGGATTGGAAGAACTGCAAATAGTGCGACCTGCCAAGAAATAACAAGGAAAACAGTAGAGACGATTATCACAGTTGTAGCAACTTGTAATATGTCATTAGCGCCCTTGTCCAGGAAGCGTTCAAGTTGGTTTACATCATCATTTAAAATTGCCAACAGATCTCCTTTTTGTCTCTTATCGAACCACCCACTGCCTTGTTTTTGTATATGTTGAAAGGTTTCAATTCGCATTTCATGTTGAACGGTTTGCGCTAAGTTACGCCATAGAATAGCAAAGAAGTATTCGAATAAAGATTCAAGACCCCAAATAGCGAAAGTCAAAACTGAAAGGAAAATTAGTTGTTGCATTGGATCAGCAATACCAAGAGTTCCCAAATACGAATTTTCTCTGAGTACAACAATATCAACTGCTAGGCCAATAAGTAGCGGTGGAGCCAAATCCCAAATCTTGTTGAGGATTGAACAAAGACCTGCTAAGCGGACAGTGGATTTGTGCGGACGCATATAATGCATCAAGCGCGACAAAGGGGCTTCTCCGCTCATACCCTGTCCTCAACGGCTTGTGCAATAAGACTCACTTTTACCAATATTACAACCAATTACAGCAAAAGCCCTATTCAATAGAGAGCCAAGCCCACATTTAGGGTTGAAGATGCGCCGAGACGATATGACCACCTTGCAGTATGTTACGGGGCCTTCTGAGCATTGCCGACACATCACACTCATCGACCCAGCGAGCCAATCCCCAGATGTTGCTGCACAGCGAGTAATGGTAGCACTTGATTGTGGAACATCGATGATATTCGTCGGTGGCTCAACCGACACTCCTGATGCAATTGTGCACGCGACATGCGAGGCCATCCAAGAAGTTCTAGAGTTGCGTGTTTTTGCTGCAAGCCAAAACCCCGAATGCGATGAAGAAGATAGCAAGATACCAGTCGTCTTATTCCCAGGCGGAGCCCATGCATTATCTCCAGCAGCCGATGCGATCACATTCATGATGCTAATGAATTCAACCAGCAGAAAATTTCTCGTTGGAGAACAAGTTAGAGGCGCCCCCCATCTGCATAATTTTGCAGTTGAAGCACTTCCCACCGGATATGTCGTTTGCGCACCGGGTGGAAAAGTCGGCGAAGTTGGTCAAGCAGAATTAATTCAAGCAGATGATGTTGAACTGATAAACGCCTATGCAAGATGTGGGCAAATGTTTGGATTCAAACTGCTTTATCTCGAGGCAGGTAGTGGTGCGGATAGCCAAGTTTCTCCTGCTTTGATAGAGAGTGCAAAGCAAGTTGAAGGTTTGACACTATTAGTTGGTGGTGGGATTAGAACTGGAGCACAAGCCAAGATCGCTGCACAAGCAGGAGCCGATTGGATAGTAACAGGAACTCTAACCGAAGATGCAGCTGATTTAGCAGAATTACGTTCACGTTTGAGTGAAGTAATAGACGCGCTATAATCACTTCAAGGGAAATAGACGATGCCTATTACGGGCCAATACTCTGTAAGCATAATTACGAATTGGTAGAGGAATAATCCAAGCAACAGGATATAGTATTCGCCACCAAATTGGCAGATATAACAATGTGCGAATCGCTGCACTGGAAAGCATGTATGGCTTTCCATTTCTAATTAAATAAAGAGAATCAGCATCCTTCATTTGTTGTGAAAATCCAGCAACTATTTTTTGACCCTGCTCAGAATCAAGTTCGGTAATTATTAATTTATCATCGCGTAATCTACGCGAGATAAACCATCCAGCACGAGAACACATTCCACAATGCGCATCCAATAAGAGATAATCGTTGTCCACCATAATTCCCACCAATTAACCAGTTGTTGGTTTTAACTTGCGAAGTTTCAATTTAGCAATCGCTCTGAATCCAAAATAGAACATAGCAACAAGAGCAACTAGGACAATTATCGGAGATAATAATGCGAGTATTGTCAACACAACAGCGGCGACTGCCTCAACTACAGATATCAGTGGATTGGCTAAACCACCAGTAGTTCCAGTAGATGCAGCTCTGGTGGCAACAGTTCCTATTTGCACAGTTCCCGCAGCACCACCTCCGGCGATCAAAGCAACAGACCATTGTAACATCGGGTCAAAATCACCGAGCATAGATGCGGATACAAATACACCAGCAAGTGCTGCTGTAGGAGTAGCGACAACATCTAGTAAATTATCAATCCATGGAATAAAGTAACCACCGATTTCAAATGCAACCGCTGCAGATAAAATGGCAAAAGCACCCCAACTGTCTAACATTACAAATTGACCATCTAATTCCATCCAATCGAGATTAGCAGCAAGACTCATCATCGCTGGTGGTAAAAAAATACGGAATCCACAGGCAGCAGACAAACCAATTCCAACACTAACCGCAGAGATCAAAGACAAAAAGTCCATCTCAATCCTCGTCCTCGTAGAGAACAGGGTCTCCTGAACCACCAGGGCTAGGAGGGCGAGGGCCATCAACATCGATTCCCTCTTCGATTACAGTTTCATCAACACCAAGTTCAACGCGTCCACCTTTTGCAAGATGCGCCATATCATCGGTTTCAGGAGTTGATAGTGTTCTTTCAACGTTCGGTGAATTAGCATACGCTTCTCTCTTAGCATCACGTGCATCTTGTTCACGAACAAGTGAGAGGGAGTCTGCGAAAACGCGCCCAACGACTTCTCTAGTGCGTTCGCCCCGCTTGGCAGAATCAAGTTCAGCCATCATAGCCTCGTTTTGCGTTTCTAATTCTCTGAATTCTGCAGTACGGTCGCCAAGTGCAGCCTCAAAGTCTGCAATCGTCAAAGTCATTTGTTGGATTCTTTCATCTCTATCAAAGACATCACTATGCAGGCGACGCTCTCTTCTTCTCAGAGATTCATATTCCCGATTCCTTTCCAATAATCTTCTCTTCAATTCCTCAATTTGCTCAACCAAATAATCATGTTCAGCAGAAACCGAACGAGGCCCTTGCATTACTCTCTCAAGTTGTTCTTCCAATTCAGCCAATCTTGAATCTCTAGCATCAAGCAATCCGCGCAAGCGATCTGCGATGTCTCGTAGCCGTTGACGTTCTTCTTCAAGAGCCGTGTTTGCAGCAGTCTCCACTCCGTATTTTCCAGCCATATCATCAAGTTGTGATTTCAATGAACGAACTTCGTCCGCAGTCACTGAAGTCAATCCAGCCTCAGCGGCTCTTTCCAAAGCTTCAACCATTTGAGAAATACGCCCTTCCATTTCACCAATCACTTCGTCTTGCTCATTCGACAAGTTTCGTAATTGGCCAACTTCCGTTTCCATAGATTCTCTTTCCTTCTGTGAAAGTGATGATTGCTGACTTGCTAATTCCGCTTGGGTATCGGCGAGTACTCGTGATAGGTGAACATTCTTTGCTTCAAATTCCTGAAGAGATGACTCCGCATCATTTAGTCGCGCAACTTCCGGTGCAACCAAATCTTCTCTTTCCGCTAAATCAAGTTCTAAAACACGGATTCTTTGCTTTACAGAAACCAACTCATCATTGCGCCCAGCCAGTTCTTGCCAAGCGATGAGAACCTCCTCCACCAGTTGGTCTTGAGGATAGCCGCGAAGCATCCCTTCGAGCACTGCGCGTTCATCTCCAGAGGCATCACTAATTCGTCCGATGCCACCCGCTGTTGAAGTTCCTAGCGTCATACAATGGGCAATCGCCGCTCAACCACTCTTGAACTTTGCCAATAGAAGTAGGCATTAGGAGGGGAGTTTGATACCCCTTGGAAACTATTCAACCTATCAAATTCAGTTGATTGATGTGAACATTTCATCAGGCATTTGCTGAGCCAGTGCTAAAGCACCAGTAGCAACCTTGTCAATTGGGTCTTCAACACACCAGACATTTACATCACCGATATCGGAGATTTCGTCAGCAATACGAGCCGCTAATCCTTCGATTAGAGAGCCGCCACCAGAGATGATGACATTGTTACGAAGAACTGGTTGATATTCAGGGTCTGCGCCAGCAACGATTTGCTTGATACCGTTTCCGATCTTTGGAATAATTGATTCACATGCTTCTTGAACTAGGTCTCCGATGTCTACCACTTGTTTCTTACCTTCAACTGAAAGTTCAACAATTGCTTCACGAGCATCTCCGCCAACGTAGGAAACTTCTTCTTTCCAACGGCGAACCATGTCCTTGGTTACTTGAGCGCCAGTGTACTTCTTTCGGATCAGGTCCATTAGTGCCTCATCCAACCAATCTCCAGCTTCTTGAAGAGTAATTTGGTCTTCTTCGGTTGGGAATGTTCCGTAAATACGTGCAATATCAGTTGTTCCAGCGCCAATATCTACTACGATAGAACTAGCGATTTCTTCAATTCCGAATGCTGTAGCGAATGGTTCAGTAACTACCATTATGGCATTTACTTGTCCACGAAGTGTTGCAACTAGGTTGGACTTGTCAGTGAATGAAACGTGAGATGGTGAGCAAATTACTCCGAATACCTCATCGAATTCTTCAGGGTCTACTGTTTCCAATAGGTGAGAAACAAACGCCTTTGCAGCAGCAAGGTTTGCATCATCATCTTGAGCAACTCCAGCAGCCATTGGGCGGTATATATTACATGCCAACTTGTTCTTCAAAGCATCATTTCCGAAAAGAACATCTCGCCCGAGGAAGTTACGAGCAATAGGGTCTTTCGGTCGTCCAACAACAGTTTCAATTGTGTGGCTTGCACCAGCACTTGACGCGATTGTTGATTGGTATGTTCCCAAATCGATTCCTACGTAGAGTCTTTCTCCCATTTTATTCACCTTCCGCGTTGCGGACAGACCGCCGAGGATGCCACTACCCTTCAAGGTTCACCTTCACTAAAAAGGGATGATATCTGCATGCGTAAGCAAAAAAAGCCCCGCAGTATGGCGAAAAGAAAAACTAAACCCCATCACTTTCAACAGGAACCAATTCTTTCTCAGATATGTCGGAAAAGCCTTCATTGAAATCATCGCGAAGAAATTTCTTAGCGACCAGTAACGCGCCAACCAAACCACCAATCAATCCTACAATTGCTAACGCTAGAAATCTCTTTTGTTTGGCAATTTCTTCTTTATTTAAAATCAAAGAACTGTCATCACCTATTGAGGAGTTATCCCACGATGAAGTGAATACATTTTGACTGCTTTTTATTATTAATTCATTATTCGCTTCTGGAGATTGGTTTGAACTTTGTACAAAGAACTCCAGATGTAATTGTTGCCCATTAATGTCGTATGAAGGGAGATCGGCTGGAATTACCCAGATACAAAAGAATTCATTTGAATGATTCCCCATCATCCCCGGAACACAACGAACTAATTCCGAAGAACTCTCATTTGAATCATTATGTGTAATCATTATTTTGACGCCAGTTGTCAATTGGTCGCCATCGCCGTCTTCTGCTAGCCATCGAACCAGCATCACATCTTCCCAAACACTGCCATTTTCTAATTCTGAGATGATAGTAATTTGTGGAGTATTATCTATTGGCCTACAGCCATTTTCCATTATAGGCCAACTACTGTTGATTATTTCTGTATAGCATAGATCAACATCATCCTTGACGGAATCCGCATCCGAATCATCAACGCAACCATCTGAATCCAAATCGAAACCACTTGCATCCTCGCCCCCGCATAAGTCAATATCATCGGTTATTGTGTCTCCATCCGAATCATCAAGACAGCCATTGAAATCTAAATCAAAACCGCTTGCATTTTCAATTGGGCAGAGGTCTAATACATTTTCAATACCATCTCCATCACCATCCATCCACCCATCGTAATCCCGCTGCACCCCTTTAGCAGCAATAGAAAATCCATTTCTATCACCATCAATGCCGACGGTTCCAGGTGAGTTTCCAGGTGAGATATAGCGGGCCCGAACTTCAATTTCAATCCATTCAATTTCACTTAAGTCAACAGCATCCAAATGAACCTTCACAGTGGTTTCATTGCTTGACGGAAATGAGTTGTTATTTGAGTAATTAACAACGCTTTCGTAAAACAAGGTATTGGAGCCATCAGAATTTGTTTTGCCCGAGATAGCGACTTGACCATTTGAGAGACGTACGACCAGCAACATGTCATCGACCAGATAAGGTTCGGGTGATGAAGGGAATGCCATTGTAACATCCAATGGTTGACCCTGCTCAATTGAAAGCCGCGTTGTCCAAATTTCTCCACTCGAGAGGAACGGACCTACGGCTCCGTCCCCATTCCAGGGATTATTAGCTAAATTTTCCAATGGGCTAAGGTTTCCATCTCGTTGCGATAATAACTGCATAGGTTGCAACTGTTCTAAACGATAGGAGTCGTGAATCCAAACATCACTAGCTGGAGAAACATTACCCTCAGAGATCATATTTTCTAATTGTGCAAAATCAATTAGTTGAGATAAATTTAGTCGACCAAACCCATCATATGGGTTTCTCAAATCCTCTCCTCCATTTCCAGCGTTTCTTTCATCCAACGACAAAGGAGTACTTGCAATCGCCATCAAAGCCCGTAACATTGGCCCAGAAGGAGTGAAACCATCACCCAATGTCAAATTAGATTGGTTGTCAAGAGAATTATCAGCCCACTGAGGCCGCAATTGGTTGATAGAAACATCATGGGTGTTTTCCTGTGAGCCACGAATCCACCCCTGCTCAACCATTTGCTGAATTATAGCAGCAGTGCTTGCTGCCATTGGGGTGGCCATACTAGTACCGCTTGATGAGCGCAAGTCATCATTGTAAGAATCATCAATACCGTCAGCCTTCGCCGATAGAATTGATGTTCCGGTAGCGAGTGCGAAAATACCAGTTGTCTCCACTTGTAATGGGCCATGAGTATTCGATGCCCAACGTTGCGATTGGTCATTTTTTATTGAAGCCCCAATGGCAGCAACATTTCTGGCGTTTGCAGGCTCTAAGATTTCACCACCATTATTGCCTGGAGCAACAAATGCAAGCGACCAAGGAAATTCCCTGCCCCACGCATCAAAATCAGCCGAACGAGCAGTATATTCGGCAGAATTATCCCCCCATGAATCGGAATGGATTACCGCGCCATTAATGGCCGCTTCATACAATAGCAAATCCACATCTGGAACTACCCACCCCTCGCTTGATACAATATCTTGGAAGACCAGAGAACTACCATGGGCAAGTGAAGAGCCCGTAGTTGGAAGAGTCCCGTTTCTATAATCGTAAACATCAAAGCAAGACAAAGTGCCAGCGACATGAGTTCCGTGTCGATAATCACTATGCCCCTGAGTATCTCCTGAATCTATTGTTTCATTGAGCAATAGAAGTTTGCGATGATAGAGGCCAGCAGGAGCCTCAGCATCACTTCCATTTTCACCCTCGGAGCCGAACAGTGAAGCTGCAGTCGCATTTCTAAAACAAGAATGATCGGCATCAAGACCAGAATCAGCCATCCCAACAACGACGCCACTTGCATTCAAACCTAAATCCCAAGCAGGGTTTTCAGAGAGGCCCCCATTTTGGTGAATAGATGCAGATTGTGTGTTACGGGCAAATGTTTCCAATACCGGCTCAACCCAAAGCAAACCATCAACCGCTAGTAATTGAGAAAATAATTGCGGATCATCGTACGTCCATTTTACAATCATGACTTGAGGAATTGGGCTTGATAAGAATAATTCTTCACCACTCATTTCAATTGAAAACATTGCCAATTGTTGAGATAACTGCCGTGCAGCCGTATCGGGCAATCTCGGTTCAAAGACCAAGCGAAGTATGGTGTCGGGGGAAGGCTGCAAGCCATCTAAGCCAGCCTTGTATTGTGCTTGCTTTGCTTCATTTATTTCAATATTCAAATCCAAATTAATATCCCCGGCACTACCCCAGGCCAATAGTGTTGAGGGGGAAATAATTCTCAAAGGGGTGAGCCCGTTATTTTTCACCACATTCCAATTGTCCTGAGTCCAATATCCATCTTTTAGAACGATCTCAATTTCTCCCCCTTCACCAATAGTGACTGGATAGTCTGTATTGTCGGTTAGAAAGGCAGTGGCAAGCGGCATCAGCAATACTAGCAATAGTATAATCGCTGGCCGCATAAACCTTGTCAAAACCTCAAACCATGTCAATCTCACCCCCATTTCCAATCGTTTAGTCGCGCCATAGCGCTTAAGACGGGATTGCGAGTCGCCCCATTTGATGAAGGCCTATCGAATTTCAGGAATCGCCCCTTTCGGACGCATGCGCCAAGGATTCTCAATTGATATAGCAGCAAACGATGAAGCTGATGCTGAACATCGCGCGTATTCAATTATGGGTTCACGCCACAAAGCAAATCGCCGTTCAATTACTATTGAATCAATCGCAGAAATTGATCCAAGAACCTCCAAGGAATCACGCATTCTAGACCACTTCCGCGAGCAAATTGCAGCAGCCGGTGGACGAATCGCATCCGAAGAAGAGTGAGGTTGTCCGGCCGCGCCGGTTTTTCAACCCCGACGGTCTACGAGGGGATGAGCGAAGATGGCAACGAGGGAAGAACTGCAAAATTTAGCCCGCATCGTCGAGGTAACTAAGGCTAGTTTTGACGAAGTAGAAAAGCAGATCGGCAAAGTCGAAGAAGTCATCAAAGAACATACTATCACCCTAGCAACACTCAATGAATTAGTTCAAGTTGGAACCAAGGGAAGTGCTAGCGCCCATCTTTCAATTGGCTCAGGAGTAACACTTCCATACAAACACGAAGGCCAGCAAGAAGGCTTGGCGATGATTGATTTGGGCAGTGGCATCTTCGGAGAAAAACCGTGGAGCCAAGCAATTGAAATTACTCAACAACGCAAAGACGACATCATTCAATTACGCAACGATTTACAGATTCAAGCCCAAGCCCTAGAAGTGAAAATCGGAGAGGCTGCAGAGCAATTTAATCAGGTGGCGATGGCCATTAAATCACAACCGAGTGAAAACAAATTACCAGCCAAAGCCTCTAACGCTTTGGTGCCACCAACAGAACAGGATGTAGAGGAACAACAATCCGAACAAGCAACCCGCCGTAGTGGAAAGCGCCGTGGTGGAATGTTTGGCAACGAATTGACACTAGATGACTGAGGTATTTGCATGGGATTATTTGATAGATTCAGAAAAGTAGCCGAGGTTACAGATACAGAGGCATTGTCCGCTGCAGAAGAATCAGATGAAGCCCAGCAAGCACTACAAAATGCACAACAACAAACTCAAACACCACAACCTGAGCCGGTTGAGGAAATATCAAACCAACAAGATGATGACTGGGACGACCTCGATGAAGAAGTTGTTAGTGAAACAACAGGTGAGGAAGATGATTGGGATGATTTCGATGAAGAAGAAGAGATTGCTCTACCAGTTGAATTGACCAAGGTTCAAAGGAAATTACTTGAGCGAGAAAAAAAGGCTGGAGAAAAAGCCGAAAAAGCCCGACAAAAGCAAATCAAGAAGCGCGGCGGAGTTGAACTCGCACGTCCACAGGGTTCACGTGTCGATTTGTCTATGATGAGAACTACGACTGGAAGAAAACTGGTCAGTGTCGAATCGGCACCAAAAGGCTCTTCCAAATCAGCAACTATTGAAACAGAATTCGGCGGTAAGGTCGAAGTTGAACTCGGTGGCGGTGTAGTTGAGCAAGGTGGAAGAGTGATCAAATCAGGAGATGGCCTCGATACTCTACTAGAGGAATTAGAGTGGGTATTACTAGAATCTGATATTTCATCGGATGCGGTTACAGCGATAATAGATGCTTTGCGCAATACATTGGTCGGGGCAAGATTGCGCAAAGGAGCAGACCTTTCCAAGGTTCTCGAAGCATCTCTTAAACGCGCATTAAATAACTTACTTTCAGCTGGCTATTGGGATTTCGATGCTACAGTACAATCTTATGTGGATAAGGGAGATTTACCAGTCGTCATAATGATGGTTGGGGTAAATGGAACCGGGAAAACAACTACAGCAGCAAAGATTGCTCACAGATTACAGTCTCGAGGACTATCTGTTATTGCAGCAGCAGGTGATACATTTAGGGCAGGCGCAATCCAACAATTAGAATCACATTGCGAAACCCTGGGAATTCGTTGCATCTCCAGCCAACGCGGCGGCGATGCTGCAGCGGTAATCAGAGACGCCATAGATTCTGCAAAGGCAAAAAACATTGACGTCGTATTGGTTGATACAGCAGGAAGAATGCACAATAAAACAAATCTAATGAAAGAATTGAACAAAGTTAGGAGAATTGCCAATCCTCACCTTACTCTATTCGTCGGTGATGCTTTGGCAGGTAATGATGCAGTCGATCAAGCTAAGATGTTTCAAGAAATAATGAAGTTCGATGGCGCAGTATTGACAAAAATGGATACTGATGCCAAAGGTGGAGCAGGACTTTCTATCGCTTTCGCAACAGGACGACCAATCGTTTTCGCGGGCACTGGACAAGGTTATGATGACCTATTGCAATTTGAACCAAATTGGCTCCTCGACCAGTTATTTGAATGAATAATTGAATCAGCAAAAGCGATGAGGACAAAAACCTCCTATGCAAAGGAGTAATCATGGCGGAGATATTTCACGACGACGAAACGGCTCGATTTTTTCAATTAGTACACCTATTCCAACGCTCAGCATTATTACAAATGGGTCAATTACCAGATACTGAAGGTAATGTACATTACAATATGTCTGAAGCCAAAGAGGCCATTGACTTACTAACAATGTTACAGAAGAAGACCAAAGGAAATTTACAACCCGTCGAAACATCATTGTTGAATGGGATAGTTTCGGAACTACAATTACAATTTATGAAAGCACCAGCACTGCACAGGAAAATGCAAGAAGAAAAAAATCAATCGGAAGCGATGAGAGATACGTTTGCAAATCCACAACAAGGCCCAGTGGAAGATTTGAGTGGGTCGCAAGAAGAAGAGGAATGAACAATTTTCATCGCATGTTTGATGTGCAAGAATGGTGGCGTGAGTAATATGGCGTATGTGACCGAGGCAGAGGGAGAATCTACTCCGACCGTCCTTATCGTCGATAATAACCCAATGTCAATAACCAGATTGAGCAATATTTTCAAGGTCAAAGAATTCAAAATTGAAATTTGCGAAGATGGCGATAAAGCGGTTGACGAATACATTAGGTTAGACCCTGAATTAGTGGTTTTATCTTTAGACATACCATCATTGGATGGCCATTTAGCCGCTTTGGAAATTAGAGAGCACGGTGGAGAGGGGAGGATTATATTTGTTGCACCAAAGCACCAAGCGCAATTAGCAGCAGACGCAGCATATTCAGCAGGGGCGGTAGCATGGCTTCAAAAACCAGTCATCACAGCAGATTTGGATAAGATTTGGGAAACCGTTCTCGGACCAATTCCTGAAGCACCAGGGTTAGCAGATTTGGATAGTTTATATCCAGAAGATCGCATTAAACCCGAAGAAGATTCTGGGCCAATGCCTTTGCCAGGATTGCCACCTCTGCCAATGCCAAACGCAGATGGAACATTACCCGCTTTGACGCTACCTCCATTGGAAATGCCATTATTGGTGGTTGAAGAGGCTGACAACAAGCCAAAACGCAAGATAAAGGGTCTGAAGAAAATGCTATTGTTGATAGCGCTATTAGCAGGTGCTGGTGGTTATTGGTATTATCAAACAATTATGATGAATTCTCCGCTCTTTTGACCACAGTCAAGGAACTCTTTTGTCCATTATAGTTTTCCATAACGGTGGAATAAGGGCTAACCAAAAACACACATAGTATCCATATGGCAGTTGTGGAGCTCCTTCTTGAGCGCGCAAATTCCACATTGGATCACTGGCTTTTAGATGATGAGCGGGATGAAGGGGCAACTCCAACAAAGTCCAACGAGACCACAATTTTCTGCTTTCCCAAGAATGGGCACTCGTTTGTTTTTCTCCATCTTCAACGCGAAGTCCATAGTGCTGTAAATAATTGACAAACTCTAGTAAAATAATTGCAACAGTAGCAGAAAGCAAGAATGCCAATGCAGCATTAAGGCTAAGCCCATAGTAAAGCCCTGCGACAAAGGCAATCTGAATCATTAAACTATGTAATATTGGATTTTTTATTCCTTTACGCCCCTTATCCGAATGAGTTTTCCATGCCGAAATAAACTGGAGGGGTATTGTTCTGATAATTTGAATCCACAAACCTCTGCCCTTTGGTGAAGAAGCAGGATCTAATTCTGTCGCATAATGGCGGTGATGTCCATGGTTATGTTCGGTTGTATAATGCATATACATCACCCATAGCAAATTGAGTCGCCCCATTCGCCAAATTAGTGACCCCTTTTTTCGATGTCCCTGCTCATGTGCATTGACAATAGCTGAAATACCACTGACCAGCCCAACCGATATTGCACCTACAATTGTTGTAATTATTAAACCGTCCAATTGAGCGCGGTACATCAGAGCAGATAACGCCAATATCGCAGCAATACTATGGCCGAAAAGTAAGAGATTCCACGGCGTGGGGGATAGTTCACTATTTCGACTCGGTATACCTTCAGGAGATAACAAGTCCAAGATAGGGCCAATACCCAAGCCCCAAATTATTCCACTCGCAGACCACCACCCACCTTGTAATAATCCAGCGATTGTTACAATTGGTAATATGAATCCGAGCAGATGAGGTTTCCAACTCTCAATCCGCTCCTCCATGAACCAACCAAGCAAGCATTTGTATTCAATATGAAGGTTGAAATGACATCAATACTTTCTTTGTTGAGGATAAACCAAGGTTACATCATCGTAAATTTGTGTACCAGGTGGTCCCTGAGTAATACGTTTAATTTTAACTCCTGAATCGCTGAGAATTGAAACATCTCCCCGTTGAATTTTTTTATTTATTGAGCGGTGTGACCTAACCGCCCACCAAATAACGGCTAATGGCACCGCCAATGAGAGCGTAATTAGAAGTAAATCTGTAAGATTCATATGGGCTCAGGTAATTGCAGCATATGCTAACAATTCAACGTTTGCAATTCAACGGTTTAGTAATGCGTGCCAAGAAACCTCAGCATATTTCGCCGCTTGTTGCGACGGGTTATCTGCCATGTGAATGCCTGAACCGACGATAATACAGTCTGAGCCAGCATTGACCGCTTGTGCAGGATCGCCATAACGCTGACCCATTTCACCATCACCAACAGCAAGGTTAACACCCGGAGTCCAGATCATCTTTGCTTCGCCAACAGCCTTGCGTAACTCCCGTAACTCATCTGGTCTAGAGCCATTGCCAATGAAACCGAATACTCCATCATGTGCCTTTCCTTTCTCAACCACTTGAGCGGTATATTGAGGATTTAGCAAATTGCCACGAGAAGACATTTGCGCCAATAACAAGACTCCTCCTTGCCTATTGACATCAGCCCATCCGGCTTGAAGTCCATCAACGATATCAGGCCCAGAGATTAGATGGGCAGTGACCAAATCAGACCAAGAACGAATATCATAAACTCCAGCCATTTGATTTCGAGATATTTTTCCAATATCAGCGAACTTCCTATCTTCAAAAATTATCAAGTCGGCCGCTTCTGCTTTTGCACAGAATGCTGCCCAAGAATCAGCAGTCCAATCATCCACCAAGTCAACATGAGTTTTCAATGCTGCAATATGCTGGCCGACTTCATCAATCAATTGATTGAGACCAGCCATGGTTGATCTATCGGCAGCCAAACAAACCAAACTTTGCTTGCGGCAAGCCACTTCCATGTAGCGTCTAGCCATTGGCAAAGTGTTCTCCTGCCATCGCTTTCCCCACACCTGTGGCGCTTCCATAATACAGGCCAGCGGCTCTTTGTCCTCAATCCTTGCGGCCAAATGACCTATATTATTGACTAATAGAATCTATTGAATCTACAAGGGTTTGTTGGTAATCGGTAAAAACAAAATCAAGCTCCTGCTCAACATTTCCAACATCATATCCGATTCGCACACCCAGGTTTCCTCGTAATTGTTTAATGGAAAGTTTAGAGTGGAAAATAGCCATCAAGTAAGCAATAACCGAAGGTACTTTTCTGGTAGCCCATTTCCTCTCCGGTTTTAATTTACACAACTCTGCACCGATCTCATGCATCCACATGCCACGTTTATGAAGGAGATAACGTTCACCATCTTGACCATTAGTCAATGCGCTAACATGGGCTTTGGCAACATCTCTAACATCAACAAAATTGATATTAATTTTCAAAACAAACGGTCGTCCAGAATTAAAATGTTCCATATAAGACATTGAACCATTCTTATGTCTTGCAGACAATATTGGGCCGAAAACAATAGAGGGGTGGATGGTTATTAGGCGTGGTTTTGAATCTTTATCTTGCCCTTCAACCCATTGCCGCATTACCTTTTCAGCGCCCGCCTTAGCAAGTCCATAGGGATTAGATTTGACAGTAGCATCATCACACCAATCTGCAGCAGAAAAGATTGTTCCGTTTTCATGTGATGTATTTCTAATGGCAGCAACCGAAGAAGTGTGAATAATTCTTTCAACAACACCCGCTTGCTGTAATGCTTTCACCAAATTGCTAGTTCCTTCAATACTGGGGTCTACAATATCTTTCTGAGCGTCATTTGCTCCAACTGGGAGTGAAGCAGCACAATGAATCACATCTTTACAATCAGAAACTGCACTGCGAACACTAGCAAAATCGAGTAGATCCATTGCAACGATTTGAAGCGATGCACCGTTTACAAGTGGAAGTGAATTGAGAAATATGGCATTTTTTGGATTGCGGACAGTAGCGCGAACTTGCGCTCCGGACTGCAATAATTGCGCTACTACGTGGCTGCCGATGAAACCGGCAGCCCCTGTTACCAATACGGGCATGCAGCGCCTTTACAGCAATAGTTCAATAATTTACAGGTTGAAATCATTAGCATCACATTGATGAAAGCCGCATTACAGGGCAAAGTGATGCGCATAGCCTACCTGCTAGTCTCGCTAGTCCTATTGGGGCCGATGGCAGGGTGCTTTGGTGGAGACTTATCCAATGCCATTGACGATGATAAAGAAGGAATGTATCCATCGATTTGGCAACGCCACGACCTCGATTGGAATTGGACTGATAGTTATTCTTACACCCTTCAACCAGGGCCCCATCATGCCTTAGAAGTTCAAGAGGCAACCTTTGAAGTGGATACTTCTCAGGTTTGGGAAACAGGACCTTCAACCTCAAATATACATCTTTCATATTGGTTACCATCTAACACGGAAAGCGGCGACCAAGTTCCTGTAATAGCAGTAATAAGTCCGTATTTTTCATTCGGCCAACAAGGTTCAGAGTCCGGAGCAACCAATGTCGTAGGTTCGGGGCGGGGCGAATTTATTTACGATAATTTCATTCCACATGGATATGCATTTGCTCAAGTTTCCGTGTTTGGAACCGAGGAATCAAGCGGTTGTTTTGACTATCGCGGAGAAGGTGAAGGATGGGGAATTCATCAAGCGGTGGAATGGTTAGGAACTCAAAATTGGTCTAATGGGAAAGTTGGCCTATATGGGAAATCATACGAGGGTGCAACCCAATGGGAAGCTGCAGTACATGGTAGCGATTACCTTGCGACAATAGTGCCAATTTCAGGAACAACCGGATTACATCCATTGCTTTACAAAAATGGTAGCGCAGAAGCACGAAGTCAAGTAATGCACATGAACTATTTTTCAAGCACCGTTGACTATAATGCCGAGGATTTAGACAACATCTGTCCTGATATTGTCGAGGGTTTTTTTGCAGGTCCAGTGACATACGGGATGGGAGAACTAGACCCATATATGTCAAATTATTATGAGGAAAGGGAACATATTTCAAAGGCGCTAAACAACTACCAAGGTAGCGTTTATTGGGTACAGGGGATGCAAGATTGGAATGTAGACCCCCACCAAGTATTTCCTTGGTATCAGCAATTTAGAGATCAAGGGTTTGAAGTCAGAGGAATGCTTGGGCAATGGGGGCATAATTATCCAGACCAATGGAGCAAACATAACGCTCAAGATTCAGGTTATGGTGGTGAAGCGATTGACAATATGACTCGTTGGGATTGGGCCCAAGATTTGTTTGAATGGTTTGAATACTATCTCAAAGGAATAGGGCCGAAACCCGACTTAATAGCCCAAATACAGCGAAACGATGGCCAATGGCGCATTGAAGAAACCTGGCCGCCATTAGATGCACAATGGACAACACTAGATCTATCTGAATGTAGCCAAACTGGAACAAGAGTGGGCGGTACCTCAGTTATTGGAGGAGGACTATCTACTGTAACCATTGAATGTGGAGCACTAGATGAGCAGTTAGATACACTAATTTCAGGATTACTAACCTTGCACTTAGATGTGACAGCAGCAATGGATGGGGGGCAAATTTTTGTCGAAATGCAGGATGCTGAAAGCGGATTGCGAATTGGCCACGCCACTATGGATATTCGCTATTATCAAGGTGGAAGTGAGCCAACAACAGTCTTGCCAATGCAGTCTTTAACGATGCTAATGGAATTCCAAGCGATAGACGCAATATTGCCAGCAGGACATGGAATAAGATTGGTAATGACTGAAACCGGAGAAGATTATCTCGCTCCCGCCTGTGGAGTTTCCTGTCCAATCACCGTTAATGGAGGTGCTTTTTCAATTCCACATTTATCACGTGATGATAGTAATGCTCTCATCACACCACAAAGCGAAGAAGCAGCGAATAATCAATAATTTAATCGTCACGGACTTATTCTACGAAATAGAATAGGGGAATGAGGAAATGTTCTGAGGTCGAAGAAGAGTTGTGATTATTGTGAAATATCACGTAAAGCTCTAACCATGTCAATTCTTGAAACCAAACCGACCAACCTACCATTTTTAGTTACCAATAATGCTTCTTCAACAGTTAACAATTCGCGCGCTTCAGAAATAGAAACATCATAATTGACTACAACTGCATTTGCCTGCATCACACTTTGAACCGATCCCATAGTTTGCGCTCCATGAGTCAACAAACTGGCTTCAGAAACCAGTCCGATAGGGGAGCCACTACTCGATATTACTGGTAACTGGGAAACATTACCACCAATCATTTTGTCAATAGCACTTTGAATGGTGTCATCAGCGAATAAGGTAATCAAATCTTCAACCATGATGTCGTTAACAACATGTGGTTGGTCAGGAAATTGCAACCGATTCAAAGCGCCCACTATTTTTTTCAAAGTCGAAGCGCGAGGATCTACACTTTCATTCTCCACCTTGGCGATGACAGATTGAGCAATACCAGATAATTGCGACAATTCAGTTTGGGTCAACCCTAATGATTTCCGACAACGCTTCAGATGCTTGCCGGTAGGAATCTCCATGAGTGATGGCAAATAGTCGAAGCAAATTAGTTCACCGCAATTTCGGCGAGAAATTGCACTGTAAATAATCACAACTTTCAAAATTAATCAATTGAAAAATCATGGTCAATTTTCTTATCATTTGCATAAGTATCTAAACATAAAATAACCCATATTATGGGCAAACGAATTATTTTAAGTGAAAATGGTATGCATTTACATCAACATATTTGAACAAAAATGAGCGTATGTTTGATATACCGTCTAGCCAACCAACCGTTTGATACCTATGATAGATAAAGCAAAACTGGAATATATTTGGCTCGACGGATACAGCCCGACACAAAACATGCGCAGCAAAACTTTGGTACGTTCTGATTTCGAAGGAACCCTTGAAGAATGCCCTATGTGGAATTTTGATGGCTCCTCAACAAGACAAGCAGAAGGCAACTCATCCGACTGCCTACTAAAGCCGGTAGCAATTTATCCAGACCCACAACGATTCAGCGGTTTTCTTGTAATGTGTGAAGTTATGAATGCTGACGGGACTCCGCATGCAAGTAATGGTAGAGCAACAATCGAAGATGATGATGAAGATTTTTGGTTTGGATTTGAGCAAGAATACTTCCTTATGGATGCAGAAACGCAACTACCTCTCGGCTTTCCAATGGGCGGTTATCCAGGGCCACAAGGAATGTACTACTGTTCAGTTGGTGGCAAAAATACGCACGGCAGATCTTTGGTAGAAGAGCACGCAGACCTATGCCTTGATGCAGGAATCAACTTTGAGGGAATCAACCAAGAAGTTGCCTGTGGTCAGTGGGAATTCCAAATATTTGCAAAGAGTGCTAAGAAAGCTGGAGATGAACTTTGGGTTGCTCGGTATCTTCTTGACAGATTAACAGAAAGTTATGGCTGTTATATTGAATATCATCCAAAGCCGGTTAAGGGCGATTGGAACGGTTCTGGAATGCATGCTAACTTTTCAGATGGAAAAATGCGTGATGAAGGAGGAGAAGACCTGTTCACGAAAATATGCGAAGAATTCGGCAAGAATGTTAAGAAGCACATGGATGTCTATGGTGAGTTTAACGACCAAAGATTGACTGGACTGCACGAAACACAATCCATTGACCAATTCTCCTATGGAATTTCAGACCGTGGGGCGTCGATTCGCATCCCAATTACCGTACCCGAGGATGGGTGGGTTGGTCGTCTTGAAGACCGTCGCCCAGCCTCTAACGGCGACCCTTACAAGATTGGAGCAGTAATCATTGAGACTACCAAAGCCTCTTACAACTGATCTCTAATTTCAGATTTATCTTCGCTTCTACGCACGCGTATTACGCCGATGAAAACTGCACCAATTACCGACAAGGTCATGATATTTGCAGCAACCATGGCAAAAGAATCTACAAGAATTCCGTATACGAGCCAAAGAGAAAGTGCTATTGCCACTACGCCAAATGTTGTTAGCGACAAACCATCATGTCGCTTGTGAACCCAGACCTGGATAATTTGTGGAATCCAGGCAACAATGCCTATTACGCCGGCTAACAAGCCAAGTGCCTCAATCATCATAGTAGCCATGGGAGGTGCCAATAGCCCAACCCAAATCAAACCTTGTCTTACTTAGAACTTGGTTTCTCGCCCCATTTTGCGGGTGGTCTGGCAGCAAATACTTTGTTTACAGTGGCCCAATCTACCAATCTTCTTTCCTTTTCTCCCACAACATGCATTTTCAAGCGTAAATCCTTTGCTAAAGTCGCTTCAATATTCTTTGTTCCGTGAGATAATTTGACTTGACTTGGCCTTTTACTGAAGATAGAAAAGATACTACGCCGATGAGTTGTTTGCACATTCAAATCTTCTTCTCGTAGTTCGAACCAATCATCTACGTCCGAACCTAATCCCAGTTGAATTAGGTCTCCTTTCAAAGTTAATCCACCATGCAATTCGATTTCATCCCAAGTTGAAAACCCTTCAACTGTTTGTAGGAGATCTTCATTTAATTCACCGGGAACTGTTGACTCTAATATTTTTATAAAATCCGCTTCATTAACCATTTCCTGCTTAAAATTCTTAGGGATTTTCGGCCATTCTAACCTTTGATGAGTCATCGCAACAATGACCCTAACCTCTACGCCATCAGCTTGTTTTTGTTTGATTCTTCGATGGTGGATTTCGTTTAACATTCTCGCCTTTCTAGCGATTCTCTCGGCAACCGTACTATGGTTGTGTTCGCTACCATTATTACGATATTGAACAAACTCTTCATCACCATTAATTTCAAATCTTCCAGCCCAATGTTTCTGTTCTACTACCAGAAGGGTATTGCCTCCAACGATAACCAAGTCAATTTCTCTTCGCCCTCCATCTGCAGGGTCTGGAATACGCACAGATGCAAAAACATGCCACCCGTTTGCCTTTCCAGCAGCGCGAGATAGTTTTTCTAAACGTAATTCAGACAATTCACCAGCGCGATGAATCTCGTCTGGAGGGTGTTTTTTACAGCGCGTTCTCCACCAATGAAATTGCTGTAGAAAAGCCAAAATAATCCCTCACAAATTCATCTAAATAATTCATCTACAGAGTTGACAATGAGATCTGGCATTTGCTCTGCACCCGACTCTAATGAGTCAACATCAGTCTTTTGTGCTTCGCCCGAAAGAACCAGAACTCCGACGCAGCCGGCGCGATTTGCCATCGCAATATCAGTGTATAACCGGTCACCAACCATTGCGCAACGGGCAGGATCTAATCCGAGTTCTTCTATTTTATGAAGAATCATCCCAGCATTTGGTTTTCCTGTGATGTGAACAGGGTCAACCCCAGTTGTAGCCTTGAACATTGCAAGATACGCACCAACATCTGGTAACCCTCCGTCTGGACTAGGGCAGACCATATCGGGATGACTTGCAACCAAAGGAATGCCAGCGTGCATGTGTATGCTAGCGGTCATTATTTTGTCATAAGTTAATTCAGTATCATAGCCCAGTACAACATATTGAGGTTTTTCAGACTTTGTTGCAATACCACAATCCTGCAACATTTGGGCCATGCCATCAGTACCAACGAGCCAAGTTTCAGTGACCTCGTTGGCCTGTAACCACGAAAGTAAATCGTGGGTCGAAAGAAGAATATCTTGTTGTTCAGCAGGAATATTAAATTTAACTAATTTCTCCTGATATTGGCTAACGGAACGAGATGAGTTATTTGATAAAAAGAAGCGACGTACTCCCCTAGCCTCGCATCGCTGCAAGAATTCCAAAGCACCTTCAATAAGGTCGTTACCAAGATATATTGTACCATCCAAGTCTAAGAAAATCGCATCAATTTCCTCTAGCCGAGCATCCATAATATCACCTTAGAACATCAAAGTTTTAAACATAAACCAGGGAGAATGAAGGTCCTGTTGAGCTTCTTTACTAGCGATCATCTCCGTCATCATCTCTTGAAGCATTGGCTTTTTACTGGCCTTCTTTACGAACCAATTCAACAACCATGCCTTGCGACTCAACTTTTGCATTCTAAACGAATTGATTAGTTCAGGGCCCAATACTGCCCACAACTCTTTCTGATATTCTGAGTGCTCTTTGCCCTCAATGATATGCCGGGCAGCCATTTCACCACTAACCAATGCATTACCAACACCCTCTCCGCTAAACGGGTCAACCAGTGTTGCAGCATCTCCGACTAAACGGATACCGTTAGCGCTCGCTCTACGCGGTTGATTTTCTTCTGATTTACGCGGTGAGCCGAAAGGTAACTGCCAGCCCTTTGAAGTTCCAGCAACAAGAGTTGCATCAGCAAAACGCTCTTTGAAGAGAGGGTGATTTGCGATAACATCAGTCTGCAATGCCTTTAATTTGTTCTTTTGTTTATCCATTAGAGACATTACCATGCCGATTCCGACATTGACAACCCCTTCAGAAACAGGGAATAGCCAAAAGTAACCAGGGATCACAGTATCGACAAAATGAATTTCAATATCGCCTGCAGAATCTCCAATATCTTTCACTCCAGTCCAATACTCTCTATATCCAGCACAGTAGTGTGTGCGGTCAACCATTTTTTCTGAATATGTATCTTCGACTAAACTTACAGCGACAGGGCAGCGATATCCAGCAGCACCAACCAGTTGACGAGAATGGAACGTCAATTCTTCTCCACCACGGCCGCCAACTCTCACCACAACTCCACTGGCATGCCGCGACTCCTTTGAGCCAGAGCCAGGGTCATCACCACCACAATCATCATCGTAGAGAACTTCTCTAACCTCGCCACCTTGCAAGACCATTCCACCAGCATCACGAACTAGTTTTTGACAAGCATCGAATAACAAATGATCAAATTGGGAACGTGGCAGTGAATAACCAGCCTCCATTTTTTCAACTTCTTCCTCCGGAAGAGGAACTCTAACGATATGTCCTTTCGGACTAGAGAATTTTATTCCGGTTACTCGGAAATGGGGGGTGGCCTCAAGAATTTCTTTTACCCCTAATTCACGAACATGGCCAAGCGATTTTCCGCCAACTGCATCGCCACATATTTTATCGCGTGGCCAAACACTCTTTTCGATGAATAGAATTTTCTTCCCGCCCTTAGCAAGATATCCCGCTGCAGAAGCCCCACCCGGACCTCCACCAACTACAATTGCGTCAAAAGTAGCATTATTTTCAGGTGAAGGACCGCTGTCAATTGGTTGCTCCCACACGCGTGGAGCCGACACCTTCCCATCGGACATATCAATCACAGAACACATTCACTCCTTGAGGCTATTTGTTGCCAACTATGGTGGAGAGAGATAATCCAACCTTCATTTTGATGCCATAGACAGGCTTCATCAAGACCACTTCTCAATTCAAAATGGTAATTCTTTATCGAGTCTCTCGGTCATTTCAAGATATCTATCAGTATGTTCAGTATTTGGTAAATTGATCACAAACTGCCAATAACGCCATGCGGCAATTGAAAGAGTTGCCAAACGATGTAAGGCTGGTAAAGCATTAATTTCAGCATCATTCAACTTCCTTATCGACTGATATCCGGCTAGTAAAGAATCCCACCGTTCAGCTACTGGCTGACCATTTTCCCAGCCAAATCCAACAAAAGTCATCACCAAATCGAAAGCCAAGACATCATGGCATATTTCTTCAAAATCAAGTAAGGATTTGACTTTCTCTTTAGTTCCGATGACATTGTCGGGAAATAAATCCCCGTGTATTATTCCCTTTGGCAAATCTTGGCCTATGCTTTCAGCTAGTAGGGTATTCTCAGTTTGTAGCATATTTAGAAAATCAGTCCAGCCATGAGTTTCATTGGCAATTGAAAATAATTTCTCAAAAAGAGTATTGCCCATTGAGAAATTACTCTTCAGGCCCTTAGGAGGTTTTAGTAGATGTAAATTGGCTTGGATCATACCAAGTGAGTATAGTGACGAATGATTGGATTCTAGCCACTGTCCTTCTACAAAGGGCAGAAGTGTCCATGCCAAGCCATCTTTAATCATCATCAATTCACCATTCTTAAACTTGATAGGAGTGGCTGTCGGGACGCCATTATTAGCCAAATAAGATGTCATCGTTAGTAAATATTCAACTTCTTCTAGCGATTGTTCATTCCATATCTTCAATACTAGTTTAGTATTATCTTTTAGAGTCAAAATGTAGTTGGAATTAGCCCAGCCCCCTGCTAATTTTTCAATACTAAGTAATTCTGACAGACCCGTGGCTTCAACAATCGCTGAAGCGTCATCAAGTGATACTTCTGTGTAAGCCATATAGTGTCCCTAACTCAATTTCTTTTTCTTTTTATCTATTGGATACGCTGATATTTCAGAGACGAACCCTTCTTGCCATGGGCAGGTAATGAAAAGGCCCACGCGGCTTCCTAAAAGGGCAAGCAGTAGAAACAAAGGAATGGGAGGGGAAACAAAGATAGGGCCCCGGGGGTGAGGGATATAACATGAATCGCGCCCTATTGCTTAGTTTAATGTTTATAATTTCCACTTTCGCGGGGTGTATCGACAGCCCAGTGAATGGAGTTTCTGGCCAAATTGATGGTTCTAAAGTGGGTGGAACCTTCGACTGCGAGCAACCATATACAAGTACCACTTTCCAATTGGGAACTAATGATAATTGGGATCCTAATATTGCAGAGGCCCCACTTCCGAATGTTCCCGCCAATCTCATGCAAATTGTATTATATACCAAGGAAACCGATGATAATTTTAATGAAGCGGTTGTTGCCCACCATTTCAGTAATATAGGTGGATTGACAATCATAGACGCCCAGATGACAATTCAGACTCGTGCCGTTACAGGAATGGCTCCTAATTCAGATATTCTAGAGTTGATGTTCCACGATGACATGACCCAATACCCCACTTGGAATATTCCAGTTGGACTAACTGCGGACTCTCCATTTGGTATGACAGAGGTCCTGCACCTCGATGAGTTGCCCACTAGTGGGATGGGCGATCTATCTACATTGGTAGCCGGCACCACCGACTTAATTCCAACACTCAATAGTCTTGGATACATCGACATAGTTGTTTCTCATGGCCAGCAAGTCGATTATGTTGAACTTGAGATATGTGTTCAATCCCCACCCCCTCCTTCAGGAGGTTCCTTTGATTGCCCTGCACCGTACTCAAGTTTCAGTTTCTTTTTAGGGACAAATGATAATTGGGACCCGACCATTGCAGAATCTCCACTGCCTATACTCACCTCAAACCTTTTGCAAATTGCAACATATGCGAAGGGTACAGACGATGATTCGAATGAAGCATCAGTTGCCCATCAGTTCGGTAGTATAGCGGCATTTACAATTGTCGATGCACAATTGACAATCCAAACACGAACAATTCCAACCGAGGCTCCAAATATTGCCAATCTAATTTTATTATTTAGTGATGACATGACGGCATATCCTCCTTGGGAGATTCCAATCGGACAAGCAGCAGATCCTCCATCAACACTGACTGAAACATTACATCTAGATGAATTACCCACAAGTGGAATGGGTGATTTGTCTTTATTGGCTGCAGGTAGTACAGATATAATTTCGATACTAAACACACTAGGTTATCTAGACATTATTGTACAAAATGACCAGGAGGTTGACTATGTTGAATTAGAGGTATGTGTCGATAAGACTTGGTCGACACCCACACTACCAATGCCGTGTGAAGATTGGGAAGATCCACTTTCACCATCATATTTAGCAGGCGATGTTATTGAAATAATCCATGGGAGCCAGGATGGATTTTCTCTCGCTACAACAGATCCTGCCCCCCAGCCGCGCGATTCGTTAGTTGGTATTATCGACTGGCAAACGAACTCGTATGCAAGAGTCGGTCCGAACTCTCCAGTTTGGTCTAGTTGGGGTGCAAACAGCGGTCAAGCGACATTATCGACTTTCGATGAATTATCCGCCAATAATATGCTGATGACTAGTTTTACCGGATTGCCAAACAATATCGTCGATGCCCGTATTGATTTTGGAGTTGCTTTCCTTGGAGGAGCTAATCTAGAAACAGATAGTATTCATCTAGGATTTACTCAAGAAATGGCAACACCCGGAACATACCCTTATCACAACCTCGATACTATTACACAGGGCGATTACTGGGATGAGACTGCACCAACTGTTCTGGATTCAACATTTAATACACAGAGCCAAATACTCAGTTATCCATATACTGGAATTACTACTCAGATGAACTCGGGAGGTGGCTTGACAATATCTCTGCACCTAAGTCATTTATACACATCTGGGCATGTGTTTAACTCCCAAACATCGTTGAATTGGGGAACTAACAGTATCATTCAAGAAATGAACGATCAAGGTTTCTTGGATTTCTTAATTCAAGATGATACCAGTGTGGATTATGTTGCACTAAAATATTGTGCAGGAGACTTTGATACTGATAACGATGGCCAAAATGATGACACTCAAGATTTAGACAACGATAATGATGGAATTTCAAATGCAGATGAAGGAGATGCAGATCCGGACGGAGACCAAATTCCAAATCATCTAGATGATGATAGTGATGGAGACGGTATTCCAGATTCTGTTGAAGGAAATGTAGATAGTGACGGAGACGGTATTCCAGATTTCCTAGACTTAGATAGTGACGGAGACGGGATTCCAGATTCTGTTGAAGGAAATGTAGATACCGACGGAGACGGTATTCCAGATTACCTAGACTTAGATAGTGACGGTGATGGCATTCCAGATTCTGTTGAAGGAAATGTTGATACCGACGGAGACGGGATTCCAGATTACCTAGACTTAGATAGTGACGGAGATGGTATTCCAGATTCTGTAGAAGGGGTCGTTGATAGCGACGGCGATGGTATCCCAGATTATCTAGACACTTTTGATGATACTGATACTGACGGCGATGGTATTCCAGATTCTGTTGAAGGAAATGTTGATACCGACGGAGACGGGATTCCAGATTACCTAGACTTAGATAGTGACGGAGATGGTATTCCAGATTCTGTAGAAGGGGTCGTTGATAGCGACGGCGATGGTATCCCAGATTATCTAGACACTTTTGATGATACTGATACTGACGGCGACGGTATGCCAGACGTATGGGAATCTAGTAATGGCCTAGATCCAAATGACGACACTGATGCTGGTATAGATGCTGACGGCGATGGTTTAACAAATCTAGAAGAATATGGTTACGGTACAGATCCGAATAATGCAGATACAGATGGTGGTGGAGTCAATGATGGAGATGAAATCACCAATATGAGTGATCCAAATGACGACACTGATGACGGCGTAATCAACGGATAAGTGCTATAATAATTCACAGATTAGCTTTTGTTTCTTCGCATGAATAACTGCAGATTTCCATTTACAGGGGTCTTTTCAGTGCCTAGCTCTGTGATTGAAACGACGAACAATTCTCATCTGAAAGAAGAAGCTACGCCTTCAAATTCATAAAACGATATCATTGTTTGAGTTCCAGAAACTCCAGCAACCTTGCTGACCTGGTCAAGAATAGCATCCCCTAAGGTATCCATCGATGAAGCGACCACTTCAACTAATAAATCCCAATCACCGGTGATGATGCTAACGCGAATACAAAATGGCAGAGTAACTAGTTGTTCAGCAACATCTCTTCTATCAACCTGTCCTCTTTCACATCTTACGAAGAGAAAAGCACGCAAGTCTAAGCCAACTGCACGCGGTTCACGTTGGATAGTAAATCTCTTGATTACACCCTTTTCTTTTAGCCGACGAATCCTATCGTGAACGGTAACCCTTGGCATCGACAAGGAATCGGCAATCGCCTGTGTACCTTTACGAGAGTCAGATTCTAGGCTATGCAAAATCGCCTCATCTTTGTCATCTAATTCGATTACCATTAAATCGCCGATGCGTCGGAGCATTTCAACACTTCCGACACTTTGACGGTATATTGGCTACTATTTTCTATAAAAGCCGACGAATATAACAAATTATCACCGTATCGTTGATGTCCTATGAGCGCTTCAAGGTAATTGGGAGTAAAATGACCGACGAAACTAATCTTACTGGATTTGGCAGCAAGGCTGTGCACAGCGGAACGAACCACGTTGGAGATGCGGTAAACACTCCAATTTTTCAATCTTCAACCTACAAATTAACTGATGATAGATACGCTGGTTGGGCTGCAGGCGCGCAACACACTCTTCTCTATGCAAGATTATCTTCAGTCAATTCAGATGCAGTTGCACAGAAGCTATGTGCAATGGAAGGAGGAGAAGATGCAGAAACCTTTTCTTCTGGAATGGGCGCAATCTCAACAACACTTGTTTCATTATTGAGTAATGGCGATCACATCGTTGCAAGCACCGATGTATATGGTGGCACATATGGCTTATTGACCGAGGAACTTCCAAGATTTGGCATTTCTACTACGATGGCAGATATGCGAGACCCAGCATCCTATGAGGCAGCAATCCAAGAAAATACAAAAATCCTCTATATTGAAACACTAACAAATCCAGTTCTGAAAGTTTGTGATATCCCAGCAATGGTTGAAGTGGCAAAGCGACATAACTTATTGTGCATTGTCGATAATACCTTTGCTTCCCCTTGGGCATGCAATCCCCTTGCAATGGGTGCGGACTTGGTAATCCATTCAACCACGAAATATCTTGGAGGCCATTCTGATATTATTGGAGGGGCAGTCGTTGGTTCTAAAGAATTAATTACTCAAATATTCCAGCGAAAGGTCCACTTCGGGGCATGTCCAGACCCTCATAACTGCTATCTGCTTGAGAGAGGTATGCGAACTTTGGATGTTCGAATGCCGCGTATTTGTGAAAACGCAGCAACAATTGCTTCGCGCTTAGAAGCTCATCCGATGATAGAACTTGTTTATCATACATCATTAGCATCACATCCAGATTATGAGATTGCTCAAAGAGTAATGCCGAAAGGTAGTGGAATGGTTGCCTTTGTAGTAAAGGGTGGAGATGATGCAGCATTGAAATTCATGCGCGGCTTGACAATGATTTACGAAGCAACAAGCCTTGGTGGCGTTGAATCTTTGATAGAATGCCCCTTCAACTCAAGTCATATGATGATTCCAGAAGATGTAAGACATGCAGCAGGGCTTGTTCCTGGCTTTGTTAGAATGAGCATTGGAATAGAAAGCATTGACGATCTATGGGCTGACATCGAACGCGGCTTTAGTAATGTATGAGAAAATAACATTTACAGATTTTCCACAATCAAGTAATTTATTTTTAGTATTCACAAACACAAAACCCTCGTGTTTTGTACTTAAAACGCGATAAAAGGCCTAAAAACACAGTAAAACCATTCTACATTAGGTGTTTTTTACTACACCGCCCACTCCATCAACCTACAATAAACGCCATTATAGGGCATTTTTCCTACAGTGGTATTATAAGTGGTTCGATTGAACTTGCAAATGCTCTCAACAGAGGGGGATAATAATATGGAAATGGATTGGAAAGGAAATATGGCTGAACTCGGAGGCGCATTTATGCTCTCTTGGGTTGTACTTGGAATGGGCGGAAGCGGAGTTGGCACACTTATTGGTGCGGCAACTCTAGCAGTCGCTTGGATGGCGTTTAGTGGCGCACACCTACTACCTGTAGTTACATGGTGCCACATGATGACTGGCGACTTGGCTGACACTGAAGGGAATTGGATGGCAAACGGTATGCGTTTGGTATTCCAAGCACTCGGAGCATTAGTGGCAGTTCTATTGATGACAGAAGCAGGATCTCTTGAGACTCCTACCTTCGTTGCACCTGAGATGTGGGTTGCAGACATGGGTAACATGATGTGGCCTGTCATCACAATGATGGCAGCAGGTGCAGTATGGTGGCAAATCCACACACGTTGCAACTCAGAATGGGTAAGCGCATTAGGATTAATGGCTATTGCCGGAGTTGGAATACACCTAGATGGAGCAAACTGGATGGGTTCAATGCTAGCAGATGGCGGAACACAAGTAGCAGATGTTGCAGTGGACTGGCTCTTGAACGGTCTAGTCTTCGGCCTTGGTGCATTACTCGGTGTAAAAATCGATGAAAATATACCAGGCGGCGACGACAGCAGCGCTGAGTGAAATCAGTAATAACGCTCGCTTAGTAGTTTAAACACTACTTCCCGATGAAGTACGGGGGCATGTCTGCGGACATGTCCCCGTGCGCCATTTTGGTAACAAGATGGTTTCTTTTTTTCTTTTACAAAGTCAACAAAACCTGACTTTGTTTATTTTAAGCACTACCGGTTACTTTCTTTAATTGTTGTAATGCTTGTTGCCACTGCTCTCTTTGAGATTCTAATTGACTCTCATCACACTTTAGTAATTCAACTCCACACTTGTGCATATCTTTGCTAGCACTAAGCCATGCACCCGCCTTATCACGGGCATTTGGTTCGAAATGCCATTCTTGTCCACGTGAACGATCAACAGTTAGTAACCAAGTCCATGCAGCAGCGGCTGAATCAATATCGGCATGACGCCCAGTAGCTTCTCTTTCAGCCTTACCAGGACCGTCTAATAATCCGGTTAGCAACAGATCGTGAATCATTCCAACAGGCCCTTCAATAGAACCGCGTCTTGTTGGGAATTTGGCAACATCCTGGGCCGCCTTTCTTGCAGAATCTAAACCTTTGAGGAATGTGCCAAACGGTTTCGGTTTATTGACTTGAGTTTGCCAAATCTCTTCAGCCTCTTCTCCTTCAATGCCAAGGCTAGCCAATCCTTCAAGACCCCACCTTTCCCACATGTTTTTGAGAATATCACCACATGATGCACCGTTTATTATCTCAAGTGCAGCTGCGTTTCGAGGAGAAATACCGCCGCGTGAATCAATTCGTAAACCTTCATCCCCATCAGGCCCATCGCTAACCGAAGCAAATAGTACGTGGGCGGTTAGGTTTCTTTCATCCTCGGAACCAGCAACATCTGAAAGAGATTCTTCGATCGATTGTAATGAATCTCCTGCAACCCAATTCTCACCGACGACCAACCCAGTATCGACACTATCCAAAACAGCTCTTCGAATCGCCATTGCAATCAGACCTTCATTCATAGAAAGGCCCTGCCAAGCATCGATGATTTTGTCTATGCCTTCATCAGCAGCAGCAGGTAAAACCTTGTCTAGAGGCCACCCTTTCGGAGTCCATTTAGCATCAATTGTTAGAATAGATGGTAGGAAAGGTGGTAACATTGAAAGAGCAAGGTGGTGAATAAAAGAAGAATCCTTCTTGCTTGGATTTTCAAGAGCGGTTAGACTAATCGCTAGTACCGGCCCATGGTGAAAAGTCATACGAACATAACCCTCTGGTGTGTTTCCGCCTTCCACTACTGTTGCAGGATCCAAGTCTGCAGTAACCCAAACAACCTTTCCATCTATTTCATTTTCAATGAAATCAAATCGTGAGCGAGAAAGAACATCAGCCAGCCATTCAGGTGGAGGATTTGGATTCTTACCAGTACATACAAAGCCACCCTTCCATGTAAAGAAATACATTCCTTTTTTTGCGTGATTTTCCCATGGTAACATCCGCAGAGTTAGATGATTAAAATTTTGGATCCCGGCAAGGTAGCCTTGTTTGCCATCTCCCCGGCGAATGAATGAGGCTGAACCGAAAGAAGCTGAACCGAACTTTCCAACCATTTTTATTTCATCATCGTGAGCAGCGTGCAGAGAACCAGCAAATGCTTTTGCAACAGGGTCACCACTTCTTGACATCATGCGTTTTGATAACCAAGCAACGTCGTTCTTCTTAGAGATAATTCTATCAAGCGCTTTCATAGTTTTCGTCACAGAGTCAAAAGCAAACCAGGAGTCCTTTCCAGCCCAAGTCAATTGCGGCAAATGGGCATAAGGGGCCTCAAGCAAATTTTTTAGTTGCCGAGATATCTTTTCAGAGGTTTCTTTGTTGGCTTGTTTTGTACCACGCATGCGAATGCTTTGCTTTTTTTGGCCAGGGAATTCAACTTTAGAAGGTCCAGCCATACATTCCCCTCAACCTTGGCCAAAACCCTCTCTCGTTTGAGCCCTTCGCGGCGGGTTTCGAAAGGGAGCAATCAAGAAGCGGTCGCTTCTTGCCCTAATTAAGAGGAGATTGTTGATGGTCGAAGTAACCTTACTCGGTGTTGCACAAGACGGTGCTCGCCCTCAAGCAGGTTGTATTCAACCATGCTGTGCAGGTTTGACAGCAGAAGACACCATGTTCCCTGTTTCTTTAGGAATTATTGATGATTCTGGTGCTGGCCATTTGATTGAGGCAACTCGTTATCTGGGTGAACAATTTCGTATTTGGGGCGCCTCATCACTCGATTCAGTTTGGTTAACCCATGCACACTTTGGCCATGTTGATGGTTTGGGGTTATTTGGCAAAGAGACCATGGCTAGCAGAGATCTCGACTTGCATGTTTCAGATGAGATGTTTCATCTGATGGAAGAAACACCTCAGTGGGCTCTAATGCTGAAGCAAGGTGTCTTTCAGGACAAGGTATTCCAAAATGGTGAACGAATAACCAAGAACGAACATCTTTCCATTATACCGATAGTAATACCTCATCGCGATGAACTTTCTGACATGCATGCATTTTTGATTTGCGGCGCTAATAAGAGATTACTGTTTTTGCCAGACCACGACTCATGGCAACAAACTCTAGATTGTCATCGCCAGCCAGATATTCGTAGTTGGCTTAGACATTTACAAGTTGACATCGCATTACTAGATGGCACTTTTTGGTCTGAAGATGAGTTAGGAGGGCGCTCGCAGCAAGATGTCCCTCACCCTCCAGTTAAGCAAACATTGCAATTATTAGGAGAAAGAAAAATTGACGACCCGGAGATTATTTTTATTCATTTGAATCATACAAATCCATTGTATGATGAATCAAGCCCAGCCTATGAAGAAGTTATCAGCAATGGATGGAAAGTAGGAGTGCAAGGCCAAACTTTCACTCTTTAACTTCAGCGATGGTGTAGTCTAATACTATCAGTTCAATGGAATAGTCAACGTTTTCACCATTATCAGTATGTTGGCAACCAGCACCACCACCCATGCTTACATCAACCGAAATCTCGATTGAATAATCGCCAAGGCCAGCACCATTTGAATCGAGCCCAGCCATGATCTCGGTTTTTGTAACATTGGACACATTGCCAATCATCGAAGCATCATACCATTCAACCAATGTTTCATGAGAGGCAGGAGCGCCGTCTTGATTTTGACCACTTCCAGTTCCATTGAATGTGGAATGAGATAAAACACCGGTGATGGTATCTGATTCTGTATTTGTTGCCCCGGGCGCCAAACATCCGATTCCTGCACTACTTTCATCTTCTGAATAGGTCATGACAATCTTTGCTCCAACGATGTTCATCGCATCAGCGCCACTGAGAGAATCTGTTGACAAATTAAGTGCGAATGTAGCCCCGTCGTCAATGTATTCTCCACCACTATCAAGCACAATAGTTTCGAAATTTGCAGTTACATTGTAGGTTCCAATCACTCCTTGTGATTCAGAATTATCTGGTGCAAAGGCGTAGTATGAAGCCTCTACTGAAGCGGTTAGGACAAAAACTACAACAGCTCCAACAGTCAATGTTTTCTGAGCAGGAATCGAGTAGCGTCCAAATGGATTTTTTGATGATTGTTCACGGAAATTACACATTATGAAGTGCGCAGCGAAAGCAGCACCCATTCCAGGAACCGATGGAAACACATCGGTACCATAACCAAGAACAGTCCAAATAATTACACTACTCATCGCCGCAATCATCATCGCTATGGAGTGATTTGTATCTGGCTCATAACCCATCATTCTTATCAATAACAATGGAACAAATATTCCGCCTAATCCGTAAACTGCTAATACAACCAAGGCGAAAACAGAATCTCCGAAGCCTGGAAATTGTTGTCCAATCAATGAAAGAACGGTAGCGAATACGGCGACAGCCAAAGTGACCTTTTTTGTAGCCGAATGGTTCTGACTCCACTCCGGCTTAATATCATCTGTAATGGCTGCAGTGCAAGCCAATACTTGACTATCTGCAGTCGACATAGTTGCAGCAAATATGGATGCTAGAATCACTCCTGCTAGGAATGGATTGAGTACTTCCATTGCCAATACTGGTAGCCCAGTTTCAGCATCCGAAGCATCCATGTCTAGGAAAACAGCTCTACAGGCAAGTCCAATTATGAACATCAGTATGATGAATGGTGTTTGCCATACGAAGAACCAAACAGCCGCCTGCTTTCTTGCTTTGTCATCTTTCAAAGTCATTACTCGAGAAACCACTTGTGGCTGACCAGCCACACCTAGCCCACCTAGGAAGAAAGCAGCAATCCAAAGAGTGGCGCCGAATTTCAAACTGCTAGGATAGATGTTAACCATGTTTGGATCAAAACTCTTCAAAGTTGAATGAAGGCCAGAAAACCCACCAACTTCCGACACTGCAACATAACACAAAATCGTTGAACCGACAATCATTACACATGATTGTGCAGCATCGGTCCAAATTGAAGCACGAATACCGCCAGCGTAGCAATATGCTACAACTAAAACAAAACCAATCAGTATTCCGATAATTTGAGACCAACCCAACATCGAATTCAGTGCTAATCCTCCAGCGGTTAACTGCGCTGCAGCATATATTGAAAGCAATATAACTGACAACACTGCTGCTAGTTTTGCCTCTGGAGAGCCAGTTTTATTGGAAACAAGCGAGGTTAGTGAGCGAATGCCACGTTCATGGCCTTCCTTCTGGATATACTTGTACAACCAAACCCATGCAACGAGTTGTCCCACTGTAGAAACAAGCGCAATCCATACCGCTGAATAGCCTTGAACGAAAATGAATCCAATAAAACCAATGAACATGTATCCAGAGTTCCAAGTACTGACGGCAGACAATGCAGCTAAAGCCGGGTGCATCCCTCTTCCGGCAACAAGATAGTCATCTGTAGTATCTTCTTTGACTCTCATCGATGCAAGCCCAACGCCTGCAAAAAACAACATAAATAGTAGAAAAGAACCGAGAAGAATAATTTCATTTGACATGAAAACCATCACTCCTTTTTCCAACGAAGCAACGCCTCTTCTTCAACATCACTC
The DNA here is from genome assembly GCA_028821785.1 of Candidatus Poseidoniaceae archaeon. Taxonomy (GTDB): domain Archaea; phylum Thermoplasmatota; class Poseidoniia; order Poseidoniales; family Poseidoniaceae; genus MGIIa-L1. The sequence goes on from JAPKFC010000006.1 coordinate 39,217, forward strand.
AGAGATGAGGGAAATACTAGACAATTCAGTCTCCCACCTTTGAGTTGAGATAATTGACCAACTGTAGTAGTAATAATCTGTTCATTTGAACAACCCATGTCACTACACAAGACAACAATTCGCTGTTCTATCGGAGTTTGCAAGTATTGTTTACAGGCCTCAATTCTCATTCTTTCTAAGGCACTATCACCTTGCATCTCACCAACAGATTGTTGTAATTTTGTAAACATCATCATTAGAGCAGAAATAGCATCACCAGGCTGCATAGGGCGCTGGTCACCGGTTCCTGCACCAGTTGGATCTAAATCTAGTAGAGCCAGAGTATGCAAATTCAAATGATTATTTTGCGCTAATACCTCTAGTGGAGAAGTGGCAACCCAACCGCCATATGGATAGGTTAGAGTAGTCTGTCTGCCAAATTTATAATTGGATAAACCAATCGCACCGGTTACTATGGTTGTGATAGAAATTCCGTGGAATGTAATACATTCAATCCCCGCTTCAGCTGCTTGTAACTGTAAATCCACATGCGTTGTTGCCTGTAGTGGGTCGCCAACAACCAGTAATCCAACCAACGAACTCTTGGCCAACTCCAATAAGAGTTCAGGTGATTCAATTTCAGGACGCATTACCTTAGTGATTTGACCACATTCCGCTTCCAATAAATCTAATTGATCTTGTGGCCATAAGGCAGTATAGGCTTCATAGCGGAGCGAATCACATGCTTGTGCGGCTTGTTTTGCTTCAATGGTCATCGATGAAAATTTCCCAGGCCCCATGCCAATTAACACAAGACCACAATCTGGTAAGTTGAGAGAATTGCTATTTTCTGCCGTCATCCTCAAACCCTCCCGTCGCTTGGATGTAGCGAGCATCATGCGTCATTTGAGTGTGCCGAGCGCGCAAACCCAGACTTGGTTAGACTTTTGCAAGTCTAATGGATGGTTGTTTAGCGAGGCAGGAGTTTACCCATTAGATGGGGGTAGAAAGGGCATTCCACTTTTGGATAGTGCGCCCATTGCAGGAGATTCAGTATGGCAGGGAATGCCGGAAGTAATGGTTGCTGGCAGAGTAAAAGGGCCATCTCACTGGACACAAAGACTGGATGAAGAGATTTTCAACAAAATGGAAGGCCAGTGGCCGGCAGCATTCGAAGTTCAAGGTGATTTACAAATTGTAAAAATTGAACCAGAATTACAACAATTTGAATCAAACATAGCGGCAGCAATGCTACAGCAGTCACCTAATATTCGTATGATTTGTGCTGATGAAGGGGTTCAGGGCGACTTTAGAATCAGAAAACTAAGAGTTCTTCAAAGTAGAGATGGCAACGAATCAACCCTGACTAGAATTAAAGAAAATGGTTATTCATTATGGGTCGATCCCACCAAAGTATATTTTTCAATTCGTCTATCAACTCAGAGAACTAACACAGCGATTTGTGCAACTAAACTATCACACAAACTCGGCCGAGGAATAGTAGTTTGCGACCCATATGCAGGAGCCGGACCTAGCATGGGTGCATTATTGGCTGAGGATGGATTAGTTTCTGGCTATCACGTAGGAGATCTAAATCCGCAGGCAGTCGAACTACTGCAAATGAACATTGAACATTTGGTTACAAAATCATCGAACAGTCATTTTTCTCCAGCAACAATTCGTTGCGCCGATGCCACCAAATGGGCGATGAATGATGAGTTGGTAGAAAGTTGCGATTTATTATTAGTCAATCTGCCTCACGATAGCATAAGTCATTTACCAAAACTAATTCCATTATTGAAAAAGGGAGACACAACGGTATTACGTGGCTGGGCTATCATCGATAAAGACGAATTAGAATCGCAAAAACAATCGATAATAGAGGCGATTGAGAACACATCAGCAATAATTGAATCAGTTACTATAGAGGAGATTAAGGGATTTTCATCCAGCAAATGTTTTGCTTGTTTTGAAGTGTGGTTGTCAAGGCCTATCTGAGCGTTTAATTCATCAAGCAGTTATGCTTGGGCTGTAATATGGGGAACACGATTCAATGCAAGTGTGGAGTCACAATCGACATCACAGGAACAATTCCAAGAAAAGATGGAACAAAGGTTTGGTGCCGCGTTTGCGGAACATCCATGGTGCACCACCACAATTGAAAACTACTTCTAAAAGATGAAATCATACGATTTCAATAGCATCTTCGCCCATTAATTTTCTCCATGCTGCAAGTGCAAACAAGCAAATTATTTCGATGATGCCAACGGGGGCGGGCAGAAGAGACGAATCATCTGGTAAGTTCGCAGTGTTATCTTCAACACCAGGGTATTCAGAAGCATTGTATGCATCTTCATAGATCATAAACCAATCTAAATCTCTAGGAATAATCGCACTCAAATACTCATGGTCTTCTTGATTTACTAAGAAATCATCTTCAATTCTGATACCGAACCAACCGTCGATATAAATTCCCGGTTCGATAGTTATTGCATCGTAAACTGCCAGAGGTTGCTGGTTGTATGATAATCCGAATAATGGGTCATCCGTTCCACCAGAGAGTAAAGGAGGTTCATGAACGCAGACTCCAAAACCATGTCCGAGTGAATGAATGAAGTATTCTCCAAAACCTTCGTTTTCAATATGTGTGCGAGCAATATCATCTAACGACCAAGCGGGTGTACCCGCTTCAATTAACGGGAATGTCAAATTCTGTGCATCATAAACTGCATTATATGCTTTGATTATGGTTTCGTTTTCAGTCCCTCCAACCGCATAAGTCCTAGTAATATCGCTAACCCAATCATTCACTCTCGCACCCAAATCAACAACGACAATATCGCCTACCATGACCTGTTTAGGACCAGCTCCGGCGTGTTCAGCATCACCATGAGGAATAGCACCATTTGCGCCCGAAGCAACGATTGTTTCAAACGAAGGCCAATCTGGATTAGAACCATTTTCGATCATGGCTCGGTCAATTTCATCTGCGATTTGACGTTCGCTCAAATTCGCTCCCATCAATACCATCCACAATTGAGTTCTAGCAACAGTTTGTCCAATTTCCGAAATACGCACGGTTTCGCGTATTGAATCATCTTTATTCGGAGAAATACCGGTTGGTGAAGGCAATTGGCCATTAGCAATACGCGCAGCTTCTGTTTCACACGCCGCTACTGTAGGCAATGAAGCCACCAGTAATAGCGCAACAAATGAAAGCGCAAGCACCTTTCGCATAGTTTGTCCTAACGGCAGTCCCTTTTGAAATCGCCTCTTTTTTTCATCATTGATTAGGCGGCATATTGATGGCCGTCTTTCTACACCGACACAATATGAGCGAAGCCCCACTTGTCATTGATGTAATTGATAACGGTGGGCAATGGACACACCGTGAATGGCGAATGTTGCGCTACTTGAAGGTAGATACGCAAATCATAGAAAACACAACCCCACTCGAAAAGATGCGTAAATTAGACGGAATTATTCTTTCCGGCGGGGCTGCTAGAGTTGGGTTGACAGGAGAACTTGGAAACTGTGCAGCCTATCTTGAATTAGATATCCCAATACTTGGAATCTGCGCAGGCCATCAATTCATGGCCCGATTCTATGGAGGCGATGCCCGCGAATCTCCGGAACCAGAATTCGGAGCAATGCAAATAGAACTGCAAAATGGTGGTGGAAAAATATTCGCAGGAACAAATGAGTCCCAAACAGTATGGGAGTCTCACAATGACGAAGTTCACCAATTACCAAAAGGATTCTTCATTACTGCCAGTAGTTCATCGTGTCAAATCCAAGGTATGGAAAACGAAAAGGGCGATCGCTTCGGATTACAATTTCATCCAGAGGTTAACGACTCTGAATTCGGCAAAGAGATGTTTGATAACTTTGTAGCAGTATGTAGGGCGGCCAAGGATTCAAACTGAATCAAATCTTGAGGTTTGCTTGCCTAGCCAACATTACAATTCGCATACTGTGCTCGAGCATAGCAGCATTTGCCCATGCTTGGTCTAAGTCTGCACCAACTGCATAAGCACCATTGCCACGGATAACAACACAACGCATACCACCCTGAGTCAAAGCTTCAGCAACTTGTCTTAGGAAGTTTTCAGGGTTGTCATCATCGGGATCAACAATGATAATCTTGCCAATCTGTTTTTTGCCTATTTCATCAATTGGTTGAACTACGATCAAATCCTTCTCACAAGATGAGGCGGTGGTATATGCTCCAAAGCAATGTATAACAGCGGCTGGGCCGCCTGTAAGCAAACTCACTGAAGCGAGTAATACTTCCAAAATACGCCATTCTTCAGGAGCGCCGCGTGGTGCTCCGGAACCAAGTTCTGCCGCACATAACCCTCTTTCATCTAGGCGTGGTAACAAAGTCATGTGTTTGGTAGAGATCATCACTCCTGGCTTGTCAGGATGTAACATTGCGATAGTACCCATATTAGCTCTAATCAATAATTCTCTATCCAATTGACGTGCTAAGCGAGCAAAATCACCAACAAGGAATGCAGGGACAATAATATCTTCCAAGACGGCAGGAGGCATAGGTGGATTTTCCAAGTCTTCGATAACTTCAGCAGCACCTGCCATCGAACGACGAAGGCGAGCAATTTCAGCATTTAATCGGTCCATTTCTTGCTCTGCTTCTGCTGAAAGAGTAGGCTCCGTAGGCGCTTCTTCAACCACAGGCTCGGGAACTTCCTCGACTTCTTCTTCAACCACCGGTTCCGGTTCTTCTTCTACAGTTTCTTCAACTACAGGTTCAGGAACTTCCTCAACTTCTTCTTCAACCACAGGCTCCGGTTCTTCTTCTACAGTTTCTTCAACTACAGGTTCAGGAACTTCCTCGACTTCTTCTTCAACCACAGGTTCCGGTTCTTCTTCTACAGTTTCTTCAACTACAGGTTCAGGAACTTCCTCGACTT
>JAPKFC010000053.1 GCA_028821785.1 Candidatus Poseidoniaceae archaeon
ACACAAGGGGTTCCGTTGTAAACACATTAAGTTGCAGTAATACTTTTACACTCAAATGGGTACGATTTGAATATGTCAATGCCTGAGTTTTGTGAGGAACATGGAAATCTTAAGCAAAGTTGCAGTATTTGTAAACCGCGCGAATCAGTAATAGTTCTTCTTGAAGGGATTGTATGCCCCGTTTTTTTGAATGAAAATATCCCAAAACATATTTGCGACAACTCAGGATGTGTTCTAACAAATGCGACATCTAGGACTGAAACATATGAATGCACTAGTTGTGGGTGGGAATTTTCTAGCAGAAAAACAAGATTACCTTGTTGGGTAGAATGTAACTGTGGAGTCAATGAGGTAAGGGAAGCAAAACATATCCTTGAGCCTCCACAAAAGTGTTTACGTTGCTCATCTTCTAGGTATAAATGTGCAACTTGTAGACAAGTTGGAGCAAGATGTGTTTGTCCAGGTCATGCAAAAAACAATTAAATTCTATAAGTAAAGATTAACCAATACCTAACTAAAAAGGTTAGATGAATGTTAAATCATGTTCCAGCAGTGTAATCTGTTGCATAAACAATTTGCTCTTGAGTTAATTCATCAATAGTGAATCCAAGGGTTGCAAGTTTGGTTGATGCAACATCTATGTCTTGCTGCTTTGTGATATCATAAACAATTGGATCCATATCCTTTCCTTCAGCCGCTAAACGGCATAATGCTAGATATTGGTTAGCGAATGACATGTCCATTACTTCTGACGGGTGTCCTTCAGCAGCTGCTAGATTCACTAAACGTCCTTCTGCAAGCAAGTATATCTTACGTCCATCCGATAAGATGTACTCTTGATTCTCGCTTCTAATAGTTCTAACACTTTGTGAAAGGCTTTTCAAATCTTCAATATTTATTTCACAATCATAGTGGCCTGTGTTTGAAATAATTGCACCATCCTTCATTGAAGCAAAGTGTCTCTCAACTATAATGTCCTTCATTCCAGTAGCAGTACAGAAGATATCACCAATCGCTGCTGCGTCATCCATCTTCATTACTCTGAAACCATCCATTACTGCTCTAAGTGCTGCTAATGGGTCAATTTCTGTAACGACTACATTTGCACCCATTCCCTTTGCACGCATTGCCAAACCACTTCCACAGTGGCCATAACCTGCGACAACGAATGTCTTTCCAGCAATCAATACAGATGTTGCTCTAATAATTCCATCCAATGTCGATTGACCTGTTCCATAGACATTGTCAAAGTCCCACTTTGTGATTGCATCGTTTACTGCTAATACAGGGTAAAGCAAGTCTCCTGCTTCTCCCATTGCCCTTAGTCGATGAACACCAGTGGTTGTCTCTTCAGTACCACCGATTACACCTTCTGCATACTCTTTCTTCTCACCGTGAACACGAACGATTAGATCTGCTCCATCATCTAAAGTCAAGGTTGGTCTGAATTCAAGGGTCTTGTCGATACACCAATAGAAATCTTCCACTGATTGTCCATGCCAAGCGTGAACTGAATATCCTTCAGTTGCAAGCCATGCGGCTACATCATCTTGAGTTGATAGTGGATTACATCCGGACCAGGAAATCTCAGCACCTGCAGCAGCAATCGTTTCGATTAGTATTGCAGTTTCTTTGGTAACGTGAAGACATCCTGTTACACGCATTCCTGCTAGGGGTTTTGTCTTCAAAGCCTCTTCACGTAGTGCTTCCAATACTGGCATTCTTGCCCTTGCCCAATCGACTCTCAATGCACCTTTTTGTGCTAAGGAGATATCTGCAACGGTGTACTGCTCAGTCTTGTCCATGTGCTGTTCCCGTAGCACATACTAATTGAATATAAGCACCTGATTATTCCTTGCTTACGCTCAATATGGGTAGCAGGTTTTTGCCTAAGACAAAACTCAACCTTGTTGCTGTGCATACTGTAAAGCATACTGCTGTGCGTATTGCGATGCAGTAGCCTCATCATATCCTTGGCCCATGAATTGCTGTAGATATTGCTGATAAACTGCTGGATCTATTTCAGGAGTTGCGGCAACTGGGGCAGCCGCTACTGGCGCTGCTGCTGTAGCAGCTGCGCCGATTCCGGCCTGAGCAGCATATTGTTGAGCATACTGACGCGCAGTTTCCTCTGGATATCCTTGTGCAACCAATTGTTGTACATATTGTTCAACAGGGTCTAGTTGTGCTGCGGCAAATCCGCCAGCAGCAGCGTGGAAATCCTCGGAAGTGTCATCCAGTGATTTCGAACTGCTCTTGCGCATTATTACCATTGTTACAACCAGGATAGCGATAATCAAAATCGCAATGATTCCGATTGTAGTCATATCCAGTGAAGAACTTGTTCCAGAACTACCGTCGCCAGTAGAAGGAGCCTTCCATTCACCATTCTCGAATGTCCAAGCGCCGTCCCATTGACACTCACCATCACCATCTAGAATCCACTCTCCACCTGCTGCTTCTGCAGCAACATCAGCTTCAAGTCCTTGACAGGCTGGTAAGTTGATTTCTATTTGCTTGTAAGAAATCCAACGTTGGTCATCTCCAATTCCTTCATAGATCTTGATGTAAATGAGGATTACTTGGGATTTGTTCGTATACATTCCATCCATTGATAATGTCAAGTCAAATGCTTCACCATCACCAAGTCCAGAAGTGGTCTTGTTCCAAGTTCCTAGAATCTTCTTGTTGTATTGTTGTACGAATGATTCATTGAAGTCTGCGAGAACAAATGCTGTTTCGATGTATACTTCACCTTGCTCACTACCACTTAGAACAGAACCAGAAATTGTAATTGTGTCTGTATCAATGCGGGAATTAGCATTTGGAGAGTCGAGTTGTACGACCGGTTCTTCATCGCCGAATCCAGCTGGAACTATCACAAAGAACATACGGAATTTCTCTGAAATCTTACCTGCCTTATCATAAGTCACTAATTCCATACGGATAGTATTTTCATTTACACCAGTTGGATCAACTGTTACATTCTTGAAATTATATGCCCACTCGCCATCGCTTGCATCAGTTTGAGTAAATGTATGACCCTCTAATGCAAAGTCGTCAACACCATATGGTGCATCAAACAAAACCTTCCATTGATAGGTCTCAATTCCGTTTCCTTCTAAAGCATCTTGATCGCTTGAATTACTGGCATCGAAATGGATTGTTGTTTCACCATCATCATCAAGAGTGATTCTGTAAATATCCCATTCAGTACTTGAAACCGTTTTGGTTCCAGTAAATTCAACTTGGTCTGTATACTCAGGACGCATATCGATTTCAGCGTTTGCTGTTGGTCTGTATTCGTCTGCATAGACATCATTTGTTTCAACGGTAACATCGATGATACGTGAGTGACCTGCGTCATCGTGTAGCATCAACTTGACATTCCATTGTTCACCTTGTGCACATCCGGTTGCACTTGACAAATCATTCTTACAGAATTGCATTACTGGACTCATCTCCGTAGTGTGTCCAACTCCACTTGCCATTGTTGAACCATCCCAAGAGGTTGGCCCATCAACAATCCAATCTGTTGACAAAGTGGATGTAGTGCTAGTTGTATATCCAAATGTAATCGTTGCATCGCTCTTCATGTACTTTACAGCATACTTTCCAGTTGAAGGGTCAATATTTGGCGTATCTCCATTGATAGTCAATTCCAAACCGTTGCCGAGTGTTCCAAACCCTTCAGGGTATGGACTTACTTGGTATGACAGCATGTTACCCAATAGAGGGAATGTCATACTATCTGCACGGTCAGAGACAGTTGCAATATCCATTGTAGTGACGATTAGTCCACCATCATAGTAAGAACAGACACCAAGAACAGTATCTTGGATATCAGCAGAAGAACGGATGACTCTTTGGAAGTATCCTCCACTCTCCATGTATCCATTACATGTAACTGGCACTTCATTTGCACTAACCGACTTGGTATTGAGCACTGCTTCAGCAACAGTGGATTCTGCATCAAATCCTTGGAATGCATTAGAATTAATATTTTCCATCAACGGGTGATATGGGTCTGCTAGATCCATGTCCGTGTATGTAATCTTACTTTCAGGAGTGTTTCTGCTTTGGATATCCAAACCAAATGGTAGACGTCCAGATAATCCCTGGTCAGTTCCATAGATTTGGCTTCCTTGAGGTCCAAGGTGAGCTTGAACAGTTCCACCCGCAGACATGAATCCTTCTAGGATTTGGCGATTAGAAGTACTTCCAATCTTTTGGAAGTATCCGCGTCCACCATTTTCAATATCCTTGGCTGCAAGATTATCTTGCCATGGCAGAATGATCTTATCATAATGAGTAAACCAACCTGCATCGAAATATGTTTCCCAGTCATTGATACTGTATTGAGTATATGACATACCCAACAGATTCAAGTCTTGCTTTATCGCAGTAGTACGAGCAGATGTATCGCCCAATATCGCCACATCGATGTTGCTTTCAAAGGTTGCAATGAAATAACGGACGTTACCTGACGGGTTGCCATTAGCTAATTCTGCAGAGAAACTGATATTGTATTGGTGGCCATCTTGCCATCCATTCCATGGAGTGAACTCAACAGTGATTCGCTGGTGTGCGGACAAACTTTGTTGTGGACCTGCAGTAGTCGTATGTGCAGTAGAACCTGATGTAATATCTTCAATGTTCATATTAAAGACATAATCTCCACCAAGAACACCATTTGTGACTACAATATCCCATGAATGAGTTAAAGCACCATCAATTGGCATTACACATTCGAGCGCTTGGTCTGAAATACAAGAAAGAGTTGCAGGTTTCCCAATCGTCACATCAACTGATTCAACGTTGAAAATAACTCTCTTCTTGTTATTAGCGACTGATATTTCATCGTCATTAAACCAATTCTGACCTACAGTAGTATTGTCAAATATTGTTTCAACTTGCACCATGTATACTCCTGATGTGAAATCGTGAGAAGCAATAATATCGGTTGATACATCTTCAGCGTCTACATTTGTACGAGACATTGTGTATGATGCTTCTTCCAAGAAGGTATACTCTTGGAGGGATATATTGTTGAATGCAACACCCTTGAATCCATCATTAATACCATTTCGTCCATCATCATCGGATTGGAATTCGAAATTAATTTGTGCAGTAGAACCCGCTAAAGAAGCACATTCATAATTCCAATTCTGATTGTTTGAATCAGATGTATTGAGAACATAGATGTGAGTCAAGTCAATATTAGCCGTCTTAACTAAATCATCTGTATTGAAGAAGACATTGTAATTGCCACCGGACCCATCTGTAGAACTAGAATCTCCAACAAATGAAATCTCAACATTATCAAAAGATTCTGAAGAATTGACAATACCATCGTTGTTATCGTCGACTCTACATGTTCCATCTTCGTTATAATCGTTCCATTGACCCATTAATACAGCACTGAAGTTTCCAGCATTATTGACATAATCTAATGTGATTGCTGCATAGTCATTGACATCAACAATACTTGTTCCATCTGAATCAATCCCATAGAATGTATCAGCATAATATTCAAAGTTAAGTGAAACGAAATCACCAGACATACTGGTAAGATCTACTTCTGGCAATGACATTGTTTCATTTGCCCATGCATCTCCGTACCCTTTAGTGGCAGTGTCACACGGATGTCCGAACCAATATGCGTTATTGTTGAATATCTTGTCGTTACAGCCTGCTTCGTTGTATACTGCCCCTCGAGGATTATTACTTTCAACATACCTATATCCTTCTGAACCACCTTCAAAGGATTCTTTACAAATCTCTGTAGGAACGCCACAGTAGATATCTGAAGGAGTTGCAGTGAAGACCTTTGCTTCAACATCAAAATCAACCAAGGTATTACCCCAATTATTTGTTGTTACTCCGATGTCAAAGATTCCTTCTGCATACAAACCACCAGGTTTGAAGTAATCAATTCCTTCAACTGCTGGGTCGTAAAGATTGAATGGAGTCAAATATCCAATGATTTCATCATTGAGCGATTGTTCATCCCAAGCATTATTTGTCAATGATGCACTAACTCTGTATGTAGTGTCGTTGAGAACATTCACTGACAAAGAAGTTGTATATTCTTCACCAGGTCCAAGGTTTGTTAATGAGATTTGACTTTGTTGTGTTTGTGGGTTTGCTAAGAATGCTGTAGTTTGCTTCCAAATTGAAATGTTGTCAATTGCATATCCGTCAAGTCCAGACCATCTGCTTTCATTGCTATCAGCAATACTTCCATCGAATCCAGTTCTAAACCTAAATCTAATGTCAACTGTTTCTCCAGCCCAACTACTTAGGTCAAATGCACCAACTCCCTCTTCTGTGAAATTGTTCCAACCGTAGTGAGTTCCGCCGCTGTATATTCCATAATGATAGACACCCTCAGCAACTCCTCCGAATCCCTGCTTGGTTAGGCGGTCATTGTCATAACCACCCCATAATGATGAACCAGAAGAACAGGCTGCGTTGATCATAGCCTCTGTTGGACAATTAATAGTTGACCAACCGGTTTCGACGCTTCCGATCTCAATAATGGCTAAGTCATCCCAGACATCGCCAATAATCCAACCATTTGCATCAGCGCTTCCAAGAGCGCCGAAGGACAAGGACTGGAAGACTTCAATTCCCATGAATGCGCGGTCAGAACCTGTTAGGTCTACTGCGTTTAGTGTCATAGCGTCATCCCAGTTACGCCCGTATCCAGTCCAAGTGTCGCCACTTGCATTTGTGTCATAGATACCAGCCCACATGAAATCAGTAGGATTGTTTTGGTTGGCTGAGAAGTTTTCGCTACCACTCTCAAACTCTGAGTGATTTGTTTCTTCGTGCCAGCGAGTTGCTTGGTCAATGTACTCTTCATATGACCAAGTACATCCTGCTCCACAGCCTGCTTTATTCTCTGCTGTGTCCCAATCCATTGCGTATACGGTGATATTGGTCGAATTGGCTTCATCAACGATCTTTAATTCAACATCTAAGGTAGCGGATTGACCATTCAGTGTATCCATTCCAGTATTGGTTACAGTAACATTGAGGTCGCGTGTTCCTTCACCCACAATTCCAAAGAATCTGTCGACAGGTGATATGTCCAAGCCAGTGATGGATAAATCTCTATTATCCATTTCAATAACTGAGATTGTATCATATTGGCCCTCCCATCCTAAGTTGTCAATCCAATTTCCAAAGTCGTAAGATGTATGTCCAACAACGATATCTGGGGCTGAACCTACTGCACCTGCAAGTTGGCCTACCGCAGCCATACTTGGTCTACGGCCTGCCTCGTATGATAGAGGACTTACGTGGCCTCCAGCACCATCTGACAGTGTAACTTGTACAGTTGTTGGGAAGTTAAGCCAGAATTGAGAGGTTGAACCTCCAGCAGAGTCGGTAGTGTTTTGTTGATATGCAACTGTTGGATTAATGAAATCTGGTTCATTGTCACCATTCAAATCAGCAACTGAAACATCATAAGAGATGTATGGGCCAAAGTATGCAAGAGATGGTGCGGACCATGTTCCTACTGTAGATGATGTCACATAGGTCACATTTTCTAGATTACCATCATTCAAAACCATAGTATCGGTTACACCGTCACTGTCCATATCACCGATGTCAAAACCACTGGAAAATGTAGTTGCCATGTTAATTGTATTTGTATTAACTTGATTTGACCCATAGGTGTAAGCAGTCGGATAACCAGGAGTGCTTCCTGGCGCTAAACAGTTGAATTCTATGATAGACACGTTGTCGTCGTTACCAGGGTTGGTTGTTTGTCCAGTGCTGTAATCAACACCTTCAGACCTCAACAAGAATATATCGTCATCAGTACATGTGCCAGTTACACTGGACTGTGATTCACCCCAATCTCCAATCTCCATAGAGCGGTATGAATTAGCTTTAGCCGATCCAAGTGAAGTAGTAATTGCGGGAGTTGAGGAGGTTATTGGTCCTGCATATGTAACGACTCTTTGTGTATCAATATCGGTCATCAAATCAAGGATATAGACGTCATCGTTACCATCTTGGTTTGCATCACCAACTGCTAAGTCCCATGCCCAGAAGTGAGTAAATCTCGCACCGATAGCCCAGTCATTAGTGGCACAGCCTAGGTTTTCAATTATTGTGACGTTACCTGGGTCACCAGCAGGTGCTCCATTGTCATCAGTTTTGAACGGGTTATTTCTTTGGAAAATTACGATGTCGATGGCGTTGTCGCCTGTAAATTCACCAACTTCTATGAATTGCACATTAGCAAATTCATCCCACTCAGCATCTCGTGATACATTCTTTGAGACCCAAATATCTTGGCGCTCTGAAAAGTCACCGTTTCCGTCATTCCACAGGATGGTGATGGTGTGGGCTCCGTCAGTAGCCATGGCAATATCATTTGCTCCATCACAATTGAAATCTCCAATTGCGACATCTTGTGGGTCACGTCCAGTTGTATAACTTCGACTCATTGAAGCACTCGAAGTCATGGCTAAGGCTGCGGTGGTTGAAAGTAGCATTATCAGCACTAGGAAAGTACTGCGAACTTGGGCCTTCAATTGCTCTGTTTTGATTGACATCATCATCACTGCTTACCGCGAGCGCCGCTTCCACTTTAATGCTGTTGCCTCTAAGATTAGTTATTAATGCCCATAATAAGCCCGCAGTGGCAATTTTGGATAATTTATAATATCCATTGTACCGAAGTAATTAGCACCGCACTTTTATTAAAATAATCAAGCGAATATAATATTATTCTTGGCCGACAAATAGATTTTTTCGCACCCGATGAAAGTAGTAAATACTACTAAAATATTCTCAAATACGACCATTTAACCATCTTGGAGAAGGACCCCAACCCACCGCGTCACCGCCATGGATTTTGACCAACTTTCCTGCTGAGAAAAGAGACTCCAACCAGACTTCAAGTTCGACTCCTTGGCGGTTACCGAGTTTTGAACTTGCAACCTCTTCGATGACATCGGTCCTTAGAGCAGTTGCACCATTTTCCCTGACAACTATTTCCATTAATTCCCTTAACCAAGCTTCTGCCATTGGATCAACACTCATTTTTCCTTGTGCCGGCATAGGCTCATCGGTATCATCAAGCATCTCCATCAATTCAATCGGATCTGGCTTTCTTGCACCATCTACTCCGATTTTATCTATCTCTTTTTGAAGATTTAATTCGCCGATTGGTCTGCGAACAATTGGAATACGACTAGGGTCTGGAGTTGGACCCATGTCCAGTGGTTTATCGCCTAAAGGCGTGTCGTCAATAACAACTTTTTGACGTCCTTTTGACTTTTTTGAATTCGATTTAGATACTTCAGAGAGATTGGTTGCTTTCACCGCTTCACCGACCGGCATAGTCCATCCTACACCCTCTAATCCAAGTTCACCTACTCTTTCAGCAACCCATTCTGCTTCGCCTTCTAGAGAGACCTTAATCTCATGGTCATCCGACCTAAATCGGTACCTTACTTGACCGCTTAGCTCTGCCATCAACCAAGGGTGAACCGCCAACATCCTTGAAGGTAGTGTTTTGCAAATCATTACAATTTGTTATGGACTCATTGCTTAGCAAGTTGTCTCAATACTGTGTGTAAGATGCCACCGTTCCGATAATATTCAACTTCTACAGGGGTATCCAATCTAACTTGTGCATTGAATTCAATTTGAGAACCATCCAGTTTTATCGCAGTGATTTTCATTACCTCTAAAGGTTTAACAGAATCTGTAACTGGGATATTGAATAATTCAGAACCATCAAGGCCTAATGAGTTATGAGATTCTCCTTCCATGAAGGTCATCGGCAAAACACCCATCCCTACTAAGTTGGAACGGTGAATCCTCTCAAAAGAGGTCGCAATCACCGCTTTAATTCCTAACAAATATGTTCCTTTAGCAGCCCAATCTCTACTTGAACCAGTACCATATTCCGAACCTGCTAATACGACCTTTGGGCCTTCTGTTTGTGCTGCTTCATAGACTGAAGTTATCTCACCAGTTTCATGGTTGAGAGCGTATCCACCTTCTGTACCAGGAGCCATTTGATTTCTAATTCTAACATTGGCGAATGTTCCTCGCATCATTACTTCATGATTACCTCGCCTTGAACCAAATGAGTTGAAATCTCCTGCCTCAATACCGCGTTCCATCAACCATTTTCCAGCCGCACCATCGGCTGGGAATGAGCCCGCCGGAGAGATGTGATCTGTTGTGATAGAATCGCCAAGTTTCAGCAATACACGGGCATTTTCAATCGATTGTATAGGAGATGGTTGGTCGTCCAATCCACTGAAGAATGTTGGAAGTCGGATATATGTTGAATCTGCTTGCCAAGGATAAAGTGGGCTTGCTTCGGAAGGTATGCCATCCCATCTTGGCTCATTCATTGCATCAGCATATCGTTGACGGAACATTTCAGGAGTGATCACAGAGAGAGATTCTGCTATTTCTTCATCGCTTGGCCAAATATCAGAAAGCATCACTGGCTCCCCATCACTAGAATATCCAAGTGGCTCTGTAGACATATCGATTTCGAGAGTACCAGCGATTGCATAGGCGACAACAAGTGGAGGGCTTGCCAAATATGAAGCCTTTACTTTGCCATGAACTCTGCCTTCAAAATTTCTATTTCCTGAAATTACTGAACCAACGATTAGCCCTTCCTCATCTATTGCACTTTCAATAGGTGTATCGAGTGGACCGGAGTTTCCGATACAAGTGGTACAGCCATATCCAACGACATTGAATCCCATGGCATTGAGATCTTCTTGCAAACCTGCGGCTTGATAATATTCTGTAACAACTCTTGAACCAGGAGCGAGGGAAGTCTTGACCCATGGCTTAACTGTAAGGCCTTTTTGTCGGGCCTTCTTAGCAAGTAAACCCGCAGCCAACATCACACCAGGATTTGATGTGTTGGTACAGGAGGTAATGGCTGCGATTACAACGTCGCCATGATTCAAATCAAATATTTCCCCATCCAAATCAATGATGGCTCCATTTGACAACTCCTCGGTTTCTAAACCGTGACCATGGTGGCCTAATTCGTTGGTTAATGAATGCTCAAAGTGTTGCTTCATAGCGCTCAAATCAACTCTATCTTGGGGTCTTTTTGGACCTGCAAGTGCTGGCTGAATAGTCGTCAAGTCCAATTCCACTGTTGAAGTATATGATTTCTCAGGATCTGTAGATGAATACCAAAGTCCCTGCGCTTTAGAATACGCTTCAACACCTTCTATTGCACTCTCTTCTCTTCCTGTCAAGCGCAAATATTCCAATGTTCTTTCATCGACTGGGAAGAAACCGCAGGTTGCACCATATTCTGGAGCCATGTTAGCGATTGTGGCTCTATCTGCAAGAGATAATGCGGCCATTCCTTGGCCGAAGAATTCAACGAACTTTCCAACAACGCCTTTCTTTCTAAGAATCTCTACGATTCTAAGAGTCATATCAGTAGCGGTAACACCTGGATTTAGTTTACCGGTTAAACGAACTCCGACAACGTCTGGTGCTAGCATGTAAATTGGTTGACCAAGCATTACAGCTTCAGCCTCAATTCCTCCAACACCCCAGCCAAGAACTCCTAATCCATTGATCATTGTTGTATGAGAATCAGTACCTACTAGTGTATCCGCCAACCAAAATCCATTTTCTTGTCTAGCAACGCTTGCCAAATACTCCAAATTTACTTGGTGAACAATTCCTCTTGATGGCGGTACTGCTTGGAAATCTGCCAAGGATTGTTGACCCCATTTTAGGAATGTGTATCTTTCCATATTTCTATGATATTCAATATCTAGATTCATCTCCAATGCATTACTATGGGCACCTGAAACATCAACTTGAACCGAATGATCGATAACAAGGTCAACTGGAACTTGTGGATTGACTTTTTCAGGATCTCCACCCATCTCAACCATTGCATCTCTTAGTGCAGCCAAATCAACCACTGCCGGAACTCCAGTAAAGTCTTGAAGAATAACTCTTGATGGTCTAAACGGTATTTCTCCACGTTCTCCATTTGCAGTCCAAGCAGCAATATTTCTAATATCATCTTCGCTGATCAAGAAGCCATCATTGCCACGCAATGCCCCTTCTAATAGAATACGAATAGAGTATGGTAATGCGCTTGTATCAATACCATTTTCGTCAAGTCCAGATAGCGAGTAATATTCTCCACCAACCGAAAGAGTTCGTCGGGCATTGAAGGTATCAATCATAGCCATATTACACCCGATTAGGAACACATCTATGAACACACCCATTGAAGGTGCTCAACAAATCAAGTGATTACTCTCAGAAGTATGTGCGGTACCAAGGAGTGCTTTGAGTCGAATCGGTAGTTACGCTAACCAATGTTACAGCATTG
>JAPKFC010000007.1 GCA_028821785.1 Candidatus Poseidoniaceae archaeon
GAGTTAGACCCATATACTGGATTCATTTATGCATTTGGAGATTTGAATTGTCACAATAAGCATGAACGCTCATTGGAGATTAATGACAATCAAATGCCAGTTTGTACTAGGGATCTAGGAATTTTCTTTGGTTTGGCAATTGGTGGTTTAGTGTTTTCCAGAAGAGGATATAATCGTTGGACAATCAAGGATACGTGCTTGTCATTGATTCCAGATACATTGTTAGAGAAAATCTATAGAGGCAATTATAGAACCTTATCTTGGATAGGTTTTGGAATGTTATTCTGCATACCTTTAATCATTGATGGTTTCACACAATTGTTGACTAATTATGAATCCAATAACCTGACAAGGCCATTGACAGGAGCGCCATTTGGCATTGGCCTTGCAATTTTGATTTCTTCAATGTATTCTGCAAGACCTGTTAAGTTCGAGAATGCAAGTCAGGTAGCTTTGCCGGGTGGGGCGAAATTTGAGTTAATCAAAGAATCAGAAGAAGAATGAATTCATTGTGGTGGATCCATACTCCACCATACAATCAATTGTTCAATATCCTGCGGAACCGGGCAATTTTCATGGCCACTGGTAAGCATCTCCAATCTGCTAATAACATTGCTAACAGCCTTCCTAGTCGCCGGAGGAGGTGACTTTTCTTGCCCCAAAAGTAATATTTCCGCTAAAGCATTCTTCCATTCGCCTTTTGGATTAGACCTTCTCCATGATGCCAGCGAGGAACGCAATGGCCACATTGCTAATGCTAAACGACAATATCCCAGTTTGTCATCTCTCAATTTGAACATCTGTGCTTCAGCGAAAGGTACGTGAGATTGTTGCTTATGGATCCACCATTCCTTCTCCAGCCACCTAACCAACCGTTGAGTATGCCTTTGTGTAACCATTCGGTGAGGGCCAAGTGATTTATGCAATCTTGGAATTTCACTCGAACCTACAATTAGTGAGAGAGTTCCTAAAACCGCCCAACACGATTGGGCATGTGGACTTGCTGGGACATCAAATGATTTCGCAGATTTTTTCGGCCAATTATCTTCTGCAAAATGCATCCAATTTGCTGGTGATTCACCCGAAAGCCAACCGATATTCATCGAAGTTTTCTCTTGAGGGGCGCCGGGTAGTCTTGTTTGTTTTTTTACATCGCTAACTAGTGTATTCAATAGATATCGATCGACTTCATCGGCATCAACGTTTAATGGAGCGGGCCTTCTATTGAAAAAAGCGCGTAATTCTGTTCGCAATTTTCTGCGAAGTTCATCCAATCCCCCTTCATTGAGAATTGGCCCTATTACACAACACTTGTCAAATGGAGCCGGAACAGTTATTTTTCCCGATAAAAGGTCATTGAATCCCTTTCTAATCGTTTTCTGTATTTCAGGGGTTTCAAAATATTCAGTTTTACCACTGCTCATTCGCAAAGTACCACTCTTTATTCTTTTAATGGCTTTATCAGGATCGCAGTCAATCCAAAATACAAGGTCGGGAATCATCGATGCAGCATTCATTTTGGCAACCTGTTCAAGTCCCAATTCACCAACGACTCCTTGATAAATTAATGATGAGTGAATATTTCTGTCTGAAATTACAACATGGCCCTTTGCAAGCAATGGCCGAATCCATGTATGAGAATGGTCTAGCCTATCGGCAGCAAATAATCCAGCTTCTTCTAAAGGAGTTTTATCACCCAATTTGACAGATGACAAAGCCAGTTTACCCAATTCACTATGCCTTCTTGGTTCATGCGTTGAGTGATATCCAGGGAATGGAAAATCAGCAACTAACTCGTGAAGAATCCTTGCCGCTTCACCTTTTCCGGAACCGTCACCTCCTTCGACAGTGATGAGGTACACGCTCATTCCTCCTGGTAATCATCAAATTGTTCCTTAATGAACACCATCGTGATCATCCCAGCAAGGATTAATGCCGGTCCAAATATTATTAATCCTCTACTGAATAATGAGATTCCTGCCAAATACTGTGTTCTCCTGTAGTATTTACCTCTTCTAACTTCAACCGCAGCTTGAACCCCCACTATTCCGGTAATTACTGTAAGAATACCAATTGTTGTCGAAAGCCCTACGGCATTCTCTAAATCCCATCCATTGGCCACTGTGTGGTGGTCTCGCGTAATTGTATCATCGCCATAAGACATGGTAATCGGTCCGACTCCTGCTTTTTCCGGAATTATTTTCAATTCCATGGTATTATAGCCTTCTTTGGACAGCTTCAATATATGTAATTTTGATATGACATTATCAATGACAAAGAGGCCATTTGCATCTGTTTTCACTGTACGTAGGACTGTATTGGTGTCGATTTCAATTAATTCAACAGTTACATTTTCAACTTCAGTACCTTCTTCTGCTTGAATTGCAGTACCTATGACATCTACAGAATCAGTAGATATGAAGAATGAAGAAGAAATAATGTCACTAGGGTTTCCTTGTAGAATCAAAGCACCACTCATCATGCCCAATAATGAACCCAATAATATCAAAGATGCAGCGATAGTCCTCCATCGGCCTCTCTCATCTTCCTCCAATCGTAACCATCGTTGTTTTGTTTTTTCAGCCGCTAATTCCACAGCAGCATCTACATCTTCAACACTGACAACCAGTTCTTCACTTGAAACAAGCGCTCTTTGTTCAGTTGCATCTTGCGAGGCTTGCAGTTGGCTCTGGACGCGTTCTTT
Organism: Candidatus Poseidoniaceae archaeon; assembly: GCA_028821785.1. Lineage (GTDB taxonomy): Archaea > Thermoplasmatota > Poseidoniia > Poseidoniales > Poseidoniaceae > MGIIa-L1. The sequence continues at coordinate 2,705 of JAPKFC010000007.1, forward strand.
CAGTGCAGCCTTTCTTTCTTCTATACTCTTGTCAGACACGCCCTCACCTCCTCCGCTCAAACCATAGGTGCTGGTGCGCGGATATTACCCCTTTCATAGCAAGTCCGCGCAACAAACCGCTCATTTATTCTACAAAGCGCTTAAGGAAAAACAAAGAAACTAAACTTATGGCAAGAACGCTGAAAGACAAAACTGCCAATAATTTAGAAGAATCAGCACCTTTGTTGGTGGCTTCTTCAATTGGTTGCTGTTGTTCGGGCTCAGAATTGTTTGACAGTTCTGATTGTTCTGATTGTTCTAATGGCGTATCAATTGTCGTCCATGCCCCTGTTAGTAGTCCCAATTCTACAATCCTTCCAACACTTTCTAGCGATTCAGCACTTACTTTATCTGCGGTATCTTGTGTTGTATGCCAATAACCTCCGAAAGGGGTCGCGTTTACACCGTATGCTAAGTCGATAATATCTAGAGAAGGAATCCCAAGAGAGAATGGATGCACATGGTCATCTAGTACAGTCAATGACTGATTGGACTGCATAACATCAGATCGTTGACCATTACAACCATCTGTTTGATTAGAAAGTCCGAGCTTTTGACCCAATATCATCATATTTTCAGTTAATATTGGTGTTGAAGGGATAATTTTAGTCAACTGTAAATCCGCATCCCCTATCATGTCTAATAAAATGAAAGATTCAGTTCGATTAATTTCTTCTTGAGATAGATTATCAGCCCATGCCTCAGCACCGAGCGTGTAGTTATCTCCTTGATCTTCAGCATCAGAAAATAGCAGCATGATCTCATTATTCAAATCCATACTAGGGATGATTCGACCTAACTCGACAAGAGCAGCAACACCGCTCGCACCATCGTTGGCCCCTAGAATAGGGGTGTTTTGCAGAGATACATTGGAATCCTTGTTGGCTATATTTCTAGTGTCATAATGTGCAGACAATACGATTCGACCTAAATCGTCGGTTTCATTTTGACTAAGGTTTTGAGGTTTCCAAGTTGCTATTACATTAGTTAACTCAATCTCATGAGAAATGTGGCTACTTAATTCGACATCCCAGCCATAAGTTGTAAGATTTTCAGTTAATGAGTCTCTAAGTGCCAGTGAAGCGTTTGAACCAGGCAATCTTGGTCCAAGTTCAGTTTGCCATGTAACGCTCTGGTTTGCTAATGTTCCATTAAATTGTAATTCACTTGTTTTTTGGCAAATGTCAACCGAATTAGCCCAATTATCGTCATTACCACTTGCCGATGTAATATTTGATAACAACAAACAGACAAAAACGACTCCTATGAGGCGTTTTTGACCGCCGCTTTGAGTGCCAAGTGGCGAGAGCATTATTGAATCCTCATTGACCGAGTATTAAATACTTCATTTCAAGTGGTGATTTTGGGAACCAGTGATGCGTTTCCCTGAGGTCAATTAAATGTCGGAACTACGCACCAGTCCAGCCTTCATATTCGTAACAGTATTGCTCGTTGCTAGCATGTCGCCATTATTGATGGCAGCAGCAGCGCAGTCTAGCGAATCAGATGGGTACGAAGCAGTACCATATGATGCCGGGGGAGTAATTATTGGCGACATTTCTGAATTTGACGCACATGATGGAAGAGAATATTTGTTTATTGAAGAGGACGAGATTGTTGTCTCGGCCTCATCATTCATGAAATTAAAGTGGGTTGAAGCCGGTATGCCGGGCGTAGATGAAATGTTAATGCATCCATCTACGAGTGGTCGTTCTTCAGCAAGGGCTTGTTCGCCACACGTGGTCGGAGATACACTGACCGTTCCAACATCTGGTGGTTCAGTTGACACTTATGTAGCAAAAACAACTGTTTCAGTAGCATTCCTAGTACAATCGGGAAGAACACTTTCATCCACCGTTCTAAACAATCTTGCACAAACATGGGATCAAACAATCTATCCAACAATGACTACTTACTATGGAAAGGACTACCAGGACGGTAGAGGTTTAGCACCGCCTGATAAAGATAATAATTGTCAAGTTCAAATCGTAATTTACGATATTGATGGGGCATACAATATCGGCGGCTATTTCTCACCTTCATTTGCAGTTTCCAGAGAAGCCGTCTTTGTTGATTATGCAGATGTAACATTAACTTGGGGCAAATCAATTCTTGCTCACGAGTTAGAACATCTATTGCATAATGCGCAAGACCCGTATGAGAATCTGTGGATAGATGAAGGAAATGCAGATGTAGCAATCTATCTTTGTTTTGGTGCTGATTCAACTCTTACAGGGCACGTTAATGCTTGGACTTCAAGTCCAGAACTAAGTGTCCGATGGTGGAATCAAAGAATTGCAGATTATGGTGCAGGATATATGTTCACAATGTATTTGGCTGAACACTTAGGTGGAGGTCCGGCTGTTAGGCAATTAGTACAGGATAGTGCAACAGGTGGTCAAGGAGTTGTCAACCTAGCACTTTCACCTCAATCCGGCCAATCGGGTAAAGTTGGTACGACAATGTCTGAAATATTCGCCAATTTCTCAATTGCTGCTACGCTAGATAGCGATCAAGGAATATGGGGATATCCGAATCTTCAATTGACACAAGCGTGTGCTTCCGGTTCATTTTGTAGGGCTCAACCTGCTGATACTAACTCGGATTGGGTCGGGCCATGGTCTTCAACAGGGCATAGCGTTGAGGGATGGGGAATACGTTCTTTCAAATTCACCCCTGGGTCATCCTCTCCCGCTCCTTTGACAATGAGGTTTACAGCAGATGTCAGCCAATTTGATGGAGTGTTAGTTTCAAAATCTACTGCTGATGGATTGTGGAGTGTTACCGATTTGAATTTCCAAAATAACGTTGCTACTGGCCTTGTCCCTGGATTTGGCAATTTGACAGATGAAGTCTGGGCAATAACATGGTATGCAAGTACAGTTGCAGATTGTGATTACACATCTTGTGGGTCTTCCTATCCACAAGGGACCATCGATGTTGAAGCAGCAAGAATAACCTCTCCTGCTACTATTGGACTGAACACAACGACTCTATCCGATAGAGATGGAGATGGTTCACCAGACACTGCTCACATCAATTATAATGTGTTATCAAACGCTTTCTTTGAAGATTTAGATATCACTGTCAAGGTCAAAGATGGATTTGGCAATGAGGTAGATTCACTAACAAACAGAATTTCTGCTGGAGGCGGCGTAGATGTTGGAGGAGATGTTTACTTTACTGCAGCAATGACGGACCAATATACATTTGATTTAGAGATGCGAGATATGCTTGGAACATTGATCGACACCAAAACCACATCACCACAAACTCTAGCAAATATGCGTCCAACAGCGAATGGTAGTGTTGCACCAAATCAAACACAAACATGGGAAAATGTCCAATTCAATGGAGATGGTTTTGACGCATGGGGTCTTTCTTTGGACAATAATTCGTTACCATATTATGACTCACCAACAGCCTATGCTTGGGATTTTGGAGATAATATTAGTTCAAGCTTGAAATCTCCTGTACGATCTTATACCTCGGTCGGATCATTCAATGCCACTTTAAGAATTCAAGATGTAGGTGGGACTTGGTCGGAAACGGATATTCATGAAATAGTAGTCAATGATACTACGCAACCTATTCCTATTATCACGGTAAACAATGTTGTTATTGAAACGGAAATTTCAATTTTGACGAACCAAAAAATCCTCTTCTCGGCAGGAAGAACAGCAGATAATGTGCCGACAGATAACCTCCTTTTCGACTGGGATTGGGGCGATGGTTCTAGCCAAGGTGGAGTCGGAATGTATTCTACTCACCACGAATGGGGGGCATTGAATTCTACCAATGAAACATACAATCTAACATTGAGTGTTTCTGATGGTATTAATATCGGAATGAAATCAATTCTAGTCCACGTAAACAATCGTGTTCCGGTTCAGATTTGGTCAGAGAATATGACTACATACACCTATACGCCAATGGTAATGCCAGATGTCTTCAAAGATTATGATGGACAAATAGTGACATACGCTTGGAGTTTCCCAGATGGGGTTAACCTCAATGGCGGTTCGCTTGATAGAACTGATGATTTCACAACTACTAGCAGTGCCCAATCCAATCCTATAGTCGGATGGGATAGCGCCGGACTAATGACAGTCCAACTTACAGCAACTGATGACGATGGAAGTTCATCTACTGCACAATTTTATGTTACAGTTCTTAATCAAATGCCAGTATCAGATTTCCTTGTGCGTACAACCGCATCAACCGGTTCGGAATTAATAGATTTCCGCGCAACAGATGGACAAGTTGATTCCCCATACACCTTTGATGGAAGAAATAGTTTTGACCCCGATGGAACAGTTGGAGATTCAAGTGATCTAACATTCAATTGGAGTTTCTCTGATGGTACATTCGGTGACAGGCCACAAGTCACTCATTCTTTTACTGAACCTGGGGTTAACAGTGTAATATTGATTGTTACCGATGAAAGTGGACAAGAGAGTATTGCAAAGACTATGGTTATTAGAATCTCTAATCCAGTTCCAATCATTAGTGTGAAAATACTAGATGCATGGTTAGGAGGGGAAATTATTACCGATGAAACATCCTTGCCCGAAGGAACTGTGGTAGAATCATGGTCTAGGACTTTTGACGAAGATGGTAATTCAATTGCGGCACCTGGGACTTTACTGTACTTCGATTCGGAGGGGACAAGAGATGGAGATCGTCGATATGAAGGGATGTATATTCCACTTGAATCATTATCCCCAGAATGGAACGGCATCGTTAGTTATACATGGGATTTCGGCGATGCTACACCATTGAATCACGAACCATCTCCTTGGCATTCATATTCAATTCCGGGCGAATATATTGTTACGCTTACAGTTAGAGATTCATTTGGCACAGGAGACGTTTCAAGGCAGTCATATACAGTGATTATCGACACACCTCCAGTTATTGAGGAAATTTATATTCCTGAAGATGTATTTGTTGGAGATGTAAATTCGTTGAATGCAAATGTTACTGGTGAAGACAGTGAAGAATTGATTATTTATAGAGATTTGAATGTATTAGATGGTTCGATTAGTGACCGTGATGAGAGAATTGAATCTGGACTATTGATTCAATGGGATTTGGACTTGGCAGTGGATGCTAATGAAAACGGTGATTTTGCTGATGACTGGGTATCTCCTCTCACAGGTTCAAGAACTAGAGTCTCTGCAAGTTGGCAAGAAGCAGGATTAGTGCAAATTCGTCTACAGGTCTGCAATGGACTTGACATGTGCGATGAGATGGACTATGACGTCCAAGTAATTCCCGAAGGGGAAGCACCACCATCTTTGTCCGATTTCAGTGTCCAAGATTGGAAGAATTGGCTAGCAGATGCAGGTTCAGACCTGTTAACATTCATCGTCCTTATCACAGCTGCATTGGTTTTAGGTTGGTTTGTAATGAGAGAACCTACGGAAGTCGAAGAGGAAGCAAAGAAGGCAGCTGAAACCTATGATGTAGAGCATGTAGAGTCGCAAGGAGGATTGTTGGGCATGGATCAACACGCACCTCCGCCGGCCCCATCTATACTTTCAAAGGAAGAACGCCGCTCAGATGATTCTGGTTATGTCCGCCCACTTAGAAGAAGAGGTTGAGCGTTATCTCCATCAACCCCCTATGTCTTGGAATGTATGTAGGGGGTAGGCAATAGTGCGTTTAGTGACGATTTTAGTAACAATGTTGGTCCTGATCCCTCTCACTTCTAGTGGATTCACTGGAGGGGGCATTATTTCTAACGCCCAAGCCGCTAGTGCCTGTTCTGGTGACTGGCAGCCAGTAGTTTGGAATGAAACCATACAGAGGGTTGCGGAAGTGCCATTTCAAAATTCTTACAATGATTATTATTATGAAGACGATTATTATGAAGACGATTATTATGATGACGAACCTCCTGCATCAGATAACAATAATCAAGATAATTATCCGTTAAGCCCGGAACAGCCTTACATGTATGAAAACAATTGGAAAAAGGATGCACTGACACCGCTTACAGAAGATTATAGCACTTTCATGAAAATTGGAAATGATAGCGTAGGTGCATTGCGGCTTAACCTTTCAAGCAACCACAGGACTACTATTTGTGTCACATTGACTCACATGATCGATGATGACATAGTTCCCGCATTCGGCGATGTATACTTGATGACCACTAGTCAATATGGCTCATACACGGAATCATATTCGCGTAGTCATAGCAATTATGATTGGTGGGAGGATATTGAAGACACTCTCAAAAATATCGACCCCGAATGGAGAAGTTTTGACGTTCTTGGATGGCGTACTTTTAGGGATGCACATGAATATGAAAATGTGGATGAAGTTGCAATGTCGGTTAGTCTAGATGCTCCAGAAATTTATCATAGTTTATTCGGAGGAGATAATTGGGAAGATTTCTATGTAGTGGTTGATACATGGGATAACTCTCATGATTCGGATGCTGATGCGCCGAATAAGATTGTAAATGCAGATGTGTCAATAGTAACAACGCTGCGTTCATTCATTTTGCCACCTTGGACAGTTTCTATCGCTTTCTTGGGCATTGTAGGGTGTATGATGATAGCGCCAATAATTGTTAATCGCAAATATATGGGGGCTGGGTTAGCGCCAAAGCAAGAAGAACTGGTGCCTTCACTGGAGATTCCCCCTCCAACCGTTTATGAAAATCAACCTAAAGCAATACCGTCTATGCCGGAACAATTGCTTCCACCACCTAGCCAATAGGGTAGATTAGGACTCGCTTTCCTAAGAAAGAGACTAATCAGTAGTCGAGAAGCGTCCAGGCATCTCTTAGATCATTGACATTGACCAAACCCTTCTCATTTAATCTAAATTCGTTTAACATTGTTGCATAGACAATATGTTGATTGAGAATTTGTGCGTGAATACGTGCCCAATCCCCACCATTGCCCAAGCCCATCAAACTGAATTGAATTTCGTCATCAGCAAGTTCTTGTGATGCGTGAATAATTTGTAGTGCATCCTGATGATCTGAAACTCTTCCACAGAACTTAACAATGTCGCCGAGGTCCTTATTTGAGCGTACCATCTCAGAAATCTCGGCAGCGGATGGCATAGATTCATTATTGTGCGTAGAAGCAACAACTTGGCACTTAGCAGCCTTAGCAGCCTCTAAGAGGCCCGCTCTAGCCTTTTCTTCAATGCTGGTCTCAAGGTCAACCCATGATATGCCAGAAGCGATTGCTTGAGCTAGAATCTCAAGCCGTTGCTCTTCAGTACCTATGAAAAACCCGCCTTCACGAACTGGCCTCAATGAGAATATTACAGGTAATGGGATTCCTTCTTTGATAGATTCAAGGCAAGTTTCAATATTAATTGATTCAAAATCACGTGTAGCCCATTCAACAGCAGGAGGTGTATAGGATACTCTCTCGCCTTCTGCATTTTCAGATATAGTGGCTTGAGGCTTGATTAGGTATAATCTGTCAAAACGAATCTCGACCATATCTGCACCAGCAAGATTCGCTCGTGCCGCTTCGTCCATCACTTCTTTCACCGTGGTCGCTTCAAGAGAGACACACACGTTTGGGTCAGCCATGATTTGGGCGACCTGCCGTTCATTCTTAACGCTCACGCTTCAAAACAATTAGAATATTTGTTAATCCTACTCAAATATGGAGGGCAAATGCGTATTTTTTAGCAGATTAATAAAGGGTAGAAATCATAAATTAATTGTAACTACTAATTGCATAATGAGCAAAACAATTCCCATATAATCAATTATTAATTCGGTAATTATTAATCCCAATGCACGATATTGCAAAAAGCGCCCTTATTTGGCAACATAATGTCAAAATGACGCCTAGCATGCAGGGGGGTGTTTTGTGCCAATACAGGACACTTTCAAGCACATTTGGCGTCTATCAGGCACTACCTTTACAAGCCTTAGGCGGGGGGTGATATGGTGTAGGGAGTTGATGTGCTAAGGCGGCGTGAATAATACGGATTTTTTAATAAAATAATTCGAATTAACAGCGACAATTATTATCGGTAATTAATATCTCGATCAACCCCTAAACAAAAGCACATTAATAATCAATTACAACAATCCAAGGTGAATAAAATGGCAGAAGAATATGACGCATCCAGCATACAGGTCCTCGAAGGGCTAGAAGCGGTCAGAAAAAGACCGGGAATGTACATCGGAGATCCGAATGATGGCTCGGGATTGCACCATTGTATTTGGGAAGTCGTTGATAATGCGGTGGACGAACATTTAGCGGGCCAAAATGATTCCGTGGAAGTAAATCTCAAAGAAGATGGTTCTCTAGCGGTTAGAGACTTTGGGCGTGGAATACCCGTCGGTATCCACAAAGAGTTCGGAATATCGGCAGCAGAGGTCATCATGACCAAACTACACGCCGGCGGTAAATTCGACAACGATGCGTACAAGGTATCTGGTGGATTGCACGGAGTGGGTGTTTCAGCAGTAAATGCTGTTTCGGAATGGATGGAGATGACCATCCATCGCGATAATAAAGTCTATTTCCAAAGATACGAAAAAGGAGTTCCTGTAGCCGATTTGAAAGTTGTTGGCGAATGCCAAGATACTGGTACTTTAATAGCATTCAAGCCAGACAGGGATATTTTTCACAATATCATCGAGTTTGATTTCGACACAGTTGACACGCGCCTAAAAGAAACATCCTTCCTCAACGCAGGACTAAGGATCATAATTACTGATGAACGTGAAGATGAAGATCATGTTAGTGAGCACCACTATGAGGGTGGGATCAAAGAATTCGTACATCAACTGAACATCCGCCGTGTAGCAATGCATAGTGAAGTTATACATGTCCAAGGTTCCAGGGAGATAGAACTTGGAGATGTTTCAGTAGAACTCGCTTTACAGTGGTCAGATGCGTTTAGCGAATCGATTCAATGCTATACCAATATCATCCGCAATAAGGACGGGGGGACTCATCTAAGTGGGCTGAGAGGTGCTTTGACTCGTAGCGTAAATAAATACGCCAAAGACAGAAATTTACTGAAAGGAACTGCACTTTCGGGAGAGGATGTTAGAGAGGGGCTTACCGCGATTGTCAGCGTAAAGCACCCCGATCCATCATTTTCATCCCAAACCAAGGACAAATTGGTTAGTAGTGAAGTAGCTGGTATCGTCGACTCTATCGTCTATGAGAAGTTAAGTGAGTTTTTCGAAGAAAATCCTTCAGTTGCCAAGCAAATAGTTGAGAAAGGTTTGTTGGCCAGTAAGGCAAGAGAAGCTGCTAGAAAAGCAAGGGACTTGACACGCCGTAAAGGTGTATTAGAGGGCGGCGGACTTCCGGGCAAATTGGCCGATTGCCAATCTAGAGATCCCGCTGAATGTGAAATATACCTAGTTGAAGGTGATTCTGCAGGTGGTTCAGCCAAGACTGGGCGTGATCGGAGAATACAAGCGATATTGCCACTACGTGGTAAAATCCTCAATGTCGAAAGGCAAAAGAGAAATCTAGTCAAGGTATTCCAAAACAATGAGATTCAAACTATGATTCGGGCATTCGGTGCCGGTGTTGGAAATAATCCAGAGGATGAAGGTGCTTTTGATACTGAGAAGATGAGATATTCAAGAATAATCATAATGACTGACGCCGATATTGATGGTGCCCACATTAGGACTCTGATGATGACATTCCTTTGGAGATTCATGCGCCCAGCAATCACAGGTGGCCATGTCTATATTGCACAGCCTCCATTGTATCAATTATCCAAAGGACGTACTAGCAGATATGCATTTTCCGATGAAGAGAGAGATACAATCATCGCTGAAATGAAGGGTGATAACCCCGCAACCAAAATAGGAGTACAAAGATACAAAGGTCTTGGTGAAATGAATCCGGATCAACTATGGGATACAACAATGAATCCAGAAACAAGAACAATGCTAAGGGTCACGGTTCAAAATGCAGAATCATCAGATCGTATGTTTGAAATCTTGATGGGAGAGGACGTCCCGGATAGAAGGGCCTTTATCGAAAAGCACGCAAAGGAGGTGACAAACCTTGACATCTGAAATACCTGAAGACGACCAAGAAACATCAGAGGAAAAAATCCAACAACAGTTGGGCAATATCTTAAATCAACCACTCAACGAAGAGATGAAAACATCGTACATCAATTATGCGATGTCTGTCATCATCGGTAGGGCATTACCAGACGCTAGAGACGGTTTAAAACCAGTTCATAGAAGAGTTCTGTACGGTATGTTTGAGGGCGGTCACACCTCTGAAAAGAAGTTCAGTAAGTCTGCACGTTCGGTTGGAGAAGTAATGGGTAAATATCACCCGCATGGTGATCAATCTATCTATGATACAATGGTTAGAATGGCACAAGATTTCTCTCTCCGTTATCCACTTGTCGATGGACAAGGTAATTTTGGATCAATAGATGGAGACCCGCCTGCTGCTATGCGATACACAGAGAGTCGACTTGACCGTATCGCTAAGCACATGCTCGAAGACATCGATAAGAAAACAGTCGATTTCCAATCTAATTTTGACGATTCCGAACAAGAACCAACAGTATTGCCTTCTAGAATTCCAAATCTTCTATTGAATGGTAGTGATGGTATTGCCGTAGGTATGGCAACTAGAATACCGCCGCATAATCTTACCGAAGTCGCTTCTGCGGTTGATTTACACGTTACTAAAATCATGGAAACAAATGGAGACCTCTCCTCAATGCCAAATATATCAATCAACGAATATATGGAACATGTACAGGGTCCTGATTTCCCAACAGGAGCGGGTATTCATGGTATAGATGGAATATATGATATGTATTCTACTGGCAAAGGTAGATTCCATGTACGTTCAAAATGCGAGGTATTAGATGATGATAAGGGCAAGCGAGTCATTATCACTGAGATTCCATATCAGGTAAAGAAAGCCGATATGCTCGTTCACATCGCAGAATTAGTTACGAAGGGTACTGTTATTGGAATTCGCGACATTAGAGATGAATCTAGTAAGGAAGGAATCAGAGTTGTTATTGAAGTTAAGAATAACGCTGACCCTCATGCAGTGCTAAATCAATTATTCAAATCTAGTCGCTTACAAGAGTCTTACTCAGCAAATATGATGGCAATTCTTGATGGTCGTCCTGTTTTGATGACTCTACCAAGGATGATACACACCTATGTGACTCATAGGGAAAATGTAATTGAAAGAAGAGCAATATTTGATTGTGAAAAGGCAGAAGCAAGAGCTCACATCTTGGAAGGATTGGTCAAGGCACAAGATCGAATCGATGAAATAGTCAAGGTTGGAAAAGAAAGTTCTAGCCGAGAACAATTTGAATCGGTACTGCGTGGAGATGAAACAATGTCTGGAATTGCAGCGTTTTCTTTTACAGAACCACAGGCCAAAGCAATTGCAGAAAGAAGATTATACCAATTGAGCAGAATGGATGTTGAAAAAGTTCAGAATGAATATGACGAGTTGCAAACAAAAATTGCAGATTTACAAGATATTATTCAGTCTCAAACTCGTCGACTAAACATACTGTTAAGTGAATTATCTGAAGTTGTTGAACGACATGGGGATGAACGCAGAAGTCATATTGATCCGATGCCATTATCAATGGACAGAGAGGATTTAATTGAGGAACGCGCTATTGTAATTACTCTTTCAAATGATAATTATATCCGCCACTCACCAGTTGAAGCGTTTAGAGTTCAAAACCGTGGAGGAAAGGGTCTGAAAGGTGTTGCAACCAAGAATGAAGACACACCTCAATTGATCTTGACCTGTTTTAGCAAAGATAGATTGTTGATTTTCACTGACCAAGGCCGAGTATATGGCCTGAAAGCATGGGAGACGCCACTTGGTAGCCGCCATTCTAGAGGTTCGCACATCAGAAACTTGCTAAGTAGCCTGAGAGAAGATGAAAACATAGTAACGATCCTACCGTTATCTCGAGAATTATTGGAAGAGCCTGCAGGATATTTCCTATTATTTGCCACAAAACTAGGTCTAATCAAGAAAACAAAACTTAAGGAATATGTCAAAATCAATAAAAACGGTAAGTATGCATTGCGTTTCAAATTAGAAGGTGATAGCCTTGTCAATGTGCGCAGTGGAACTGAAGACGTAGATATCGTAATGATTTCAAGTACAGGATTAGCTAGTCGTTTCAGTTGTAAAAACATCAATGCAACCGGAAGAGTTTCAGCTGGAAAGTATGGAATAAAAACTGGGAACAGAAAGAATGCCGATGGTGGACATGTTGTAGGTATGATAGCAACTGGTAATATCTCAACTCAGATTTTAACAATTTCAAGAAATGGAATGGCTAAGAGAAGCAGGTTTGGAACAGGAGAACGTATCCCCCATCTAGATGCCGAAGGGGTTCAAAAAATTAACAAAGATGGTGATTTAATGTTTGAGACCGATGGTTATCGCAAGACAAGACCAGGTGCTAAAGGCGCTTACACAATGAATCTAGATACTGAAGCAAAAGATGAGATCATCAGTGCAAGGCATATTCCTGATTTGGGTGACCAGTTATTCTTATTGACCAAGAAAGGAATGATGATTAGATTACAAGCGAGTCAAACCAAAGAGACCAAATCTAAGAAATCAAAGGGTACTAGAATAATGGAATTGCGTAATGCTAAGAAAGATGGCTTTACAGATTCTTTGATTTTCACAGCTAGATTGCCTGCTGAATTAGTCGATGATGATAGCAGCACTACAGAAGCTTCTGAATCCGGTGAAACAGGCGAAGAAGAGTGATTTCCTAGAGATTTCAGCAAATGCGCTGTTGCGACGAGTTCAAACATAGTGAGTTGTTGTCTTTGAACGCGGCGGCGCCTTGTCGTGGCAATTAGGTGAATTGAAATGGATGAGCGTGCACTGATTTTTGATTGGAATACAATCGAATATGATATTTCTCGAGATTCAAATAACCACCCACACGGGATTTGGTTTGATGATGAGACTCTGAGAGACGGATTGCAGAGTCCAAGTGCGCGTAATCCAACGATTCCACAAAAAATTGAATTGTTGAACTATATGGAAAAGTTGGGAATTCAAAAAGTAGATCTCGGTTTGCCTGGAGCAGGTCCATTTCACCTTGAGCATATTGATGCAATGCTAAATCATATCACTGAGAATAATTTTTCGATAAGGCCAGGTGCTGCTGTTAGGACATTGATGAATGATATTCAGCCACTGGTTGATTTACAACAAAAGCATGGAATTCAAATCCAAGCAAGTGCATTTTTGGGAACTAGTCCAATACGTCAATTTACAGAAGGATGGACAATGGAAAAATTGTTGTCAACAATGGAAACAGCAGTATCATTCGCAGTTGAAAATGACGTCCCAGTTATGTTTGTCACCGAAGATACAACTCGGTCAAAGCCGAAAGATGTCAAAATGATTTACCAAAGAGCGATGGAATTGGGTGTGAGGCGCCTATGTGTATGTGATACATGCGGCCATGTAACGCCTAATGGAGTCAAAAAGTTACTAAATTTCATTGATGAAGAAGTGATAAAAGATTCTGGATACATGAGAAGTGAAATTGAGGTTAATTGGCACGGTCATCAAGACAGAGGTTTGGGAGTGGCCAATAACATTGCAGCTGTTGAAGCAGGCGCAGATGTAATCCATGGTACTGCTTTAGGAGTTGGAGAAAGAGCAGGTAATGCACCACTTGACCAAACATTGGTCAATTTGAAGTTAATGGGTGCTATTGATAATGATTTGACTTTACTAAATGAATATGTAAAGAAAGCAAATGAGTATATTGAAGTTCCATTACCCCATAATTATCCAGTATTCGGGAGAGATGCTTTTGAAACTGGAACAGGTGTTCATGCTTCAGCGGTAATTAAAGCGATGAAAAAAGGCGACCAATGGCTTGCTGACAGGGTCTATTCAGGTGTTCCTGCTGCTGATTTTGGATTAAAGCAAGTCATTCGTATCGGTCATATGGCCGGCCGTTCTAACATCATTTGGTGGCTTGAACAAAATGGAATAGAAGTAAACGATGAACTAGTGGCTCATATGTTTGAAATTGCTAAGGGTCAAAGAAGGAATATGAGCGATGAAGAAATTCATCAAGCAGTTGATTCATTCAATAGCAATTGAAGATGATAAATTCAACTTTCTTCTTCACCATCACCGATTCCATCGGTGTCAACATCATCATCTATTTTTGAGGAAGTCCATTCTGAATCAACACCTTCCTCACTCCATTCTCCTTCCAGTGCAAATTCATCAACATCGGCCTCTTCTCTCCAAGATGGTTCTCCTTGAGATCCACAAGTGATGAATCGGCCATTTTCATCTATTTGTTGTTCTAATAATTTTAGATGTTTAGAGATTGGTAAAAAGTGACCTACTGGCATTCCTGCTGAGGTAAAAGGATTTGTTGCTGCGCCAATTACTAAACCGTCTTCAGGTGCGACGACATCAACGGTCAATCCTGGTGTTGCAGGATCGGTAATACTGGCAATAACTTCTCCGTTTTTCATCAATGTTCCTGCACTAACAAACATATCAAGCAATCCACCTTCACCAGCACGAATCCAACTTGAACCCGAAGCCAAAACTCTGAATTTTGGTCTATTTGGCTTGCCCGGAATCATTTTCATAATCCGTAGAGAATTTAGTACTCCATGTATTGCAACTTTGACAGATTCATGGTCTAATAAATCTGCACCACCCGCTTCATAGGTAATTGAAGGGATGTCCATGGAGTTTGCAAGTTTGCGTAGAGAACCTTTTGGTGGTTTCGAGTCTAAAATTATTTCAATGCCGAAAGACTTAGCAAGTAAGTTTGAACCTACATGGGCTAGGTCGGCTCTTATTTGTGGCATATTCTCTCTGCCCTTTGCAGCGCTGTGTAGGTCTATTATCGCATCAGAATCTTCAATTAAATGGCGTAATATTTGAGCAGAAACCCTTCTAGTAGTGGGTCCTTTAAAATTGCCAGGGAATTGACGGTTCAAATCTCTTCCATCAGGAAAGTATCTAGATTTTTCACGATATCCAGGAAGGTTAACCACTGGAACGATTCGAACAGTTCCTGCCAATTGTTTCGGATCTAGTGCCTTACCAATATCGGTAAAAGCATTGCTCAATAGATGAGTGCATGCGCTTGGGCCAGTTAATTCATCACCATGAATCGCTCCGAGAATAGTAACAGTAGGTCCCGGACGGATGCCATGTAATATTGTTACAGGAATTGGCCAAGAATCACCTAATTGGACTTCTAATAAGGGTAATTTGATTGTTCTTAATGTGCCTGGTTTTACGCGCTTTCTGTAGAATCGTACATCCTTCCAGTCAGCCCCTCTATCCCACTCTGGATGAGCTTCTGGTTCATGGGTGGACATTGCTTCTTCAATGGCCTTTCTGCGGCTTTTTGGTATTTCCAAGGCGACGCGAACTTTGGTCTTCTTGACCTTCCCCTTGTCACCCATAAACAGGCCTTTCATTCATTGCCCATCAATACTACGCTTCTTCGGGATGAATCACCAAAGCAAACATAGGCTTTGAGCATAAGCAACCAACATGAGCGGAGTTGGAGTGCAACGGCAATATGCTGCCAAGTCAATTTGCTTTGGCTGTGGGCCTGCAAATGACAAGGGTTTGAAGATTGATAGCTATCGAATTGACAACGGATTGACGCTAAATTTCACTCCAGAAGAACACCATCAGGCATTTCCAGGTATGATAAATGGTGGAATCATCGGCACGCTGTTAGATTGCCATGGCAATTGGACTGCTGCAATCGCCATTATGGAAGCCCAAGGATTGGAAGAGCCACCATGTACTGTAACAGCTTCATATTCTGTAAAATTACGTCGCCCTACTCCAAAAGATTGTCAATTAGTAATTACAAGTCAGGTAAAGGAATTAAAAGATGATAGGGCTGAAATCGAATTATTGTTGGAGGCGAATGGCAAGGTCTGTGCTACAGGTAGTGGATTATTCGTGGCAGTAAAAGAAGGCCACCCCGCTTATCATCGCTGGAATTGAGGTGATGACTTGGCCAAAGCGAATGGCATTGCTTATGCTGCTTTGTTGCAGTTGAGGGATGATGTCATACACATAATGAAAGACATGCCAGCATGGCAGAATGAAGATGTCGAAAAGTTGGCCGAAATACCACTCGGTGTGTTGAGAAGAAATGCAACTCAAAGACACGGGGTTACGAGATGGAAAAGAGGTGCCAATCTCAATCAACTGACCGTTTTTGATGTGGATGTGATAGATCTTCATCCATCTTTATTGAAGGATGAATGGAAAGCGTATGCAGCATTTGTCTTGCATCATGAATATATTCACGCACTTGGCTGGAGAGCGCATAATTCTATTTTCAGAGCCTTAGAAAGTTCATGGCCAGGTACTATTAATGAGTTAGATGGGCCAAATTTTACTGAATCACTAAGATTAGCAAATGCGAAATGGCTTTGGGTTTGCAAAACTTGTGAAAAGTCATATCCTAGGCAAAAACGAGGCAATGGAAAATACAAATGCAGACATTGTTCTACACTATTAATCGATAAGAAATTGTAACCTGAATGAGCAGTTTATATTCTGTACAAGTAATCGGCTAATTCAAAGCAGAAGCCTACCAGCAAGCACTATGAGAGCGAAGTCTAGGTCAACTTCGTTGACAATCCTATTCCTCTGCGTTCTGCTTTCATCCATGATTCCAATCTCTTCAGCAGGATTAACCGACAGTACAAATGGGGGGAAATTGTTTCTAGCCTGTGATGATATTGAGAATTGTTCATTATCATCTACTGCAGCAACAGGTGAAGAAATGATTTCTCAAGATGTGGTGACAACTCCGGGTCAATCTAAGGAAATAACTTTGGAATTTGAAATGGAGCCGCGACAAATAGAATTGGCATTATTGCCAGATATTTTGGATGAAATGGTAATTGATTTACGTTTGAGAGAAGATGTAACAGGTTTTACTCGGCCAGAATTGGATATCTCTTTGATCATCGGAAATAGTGTGACGGATTGGAATTTCCCTGCCCAGAATATCCCTTCTCAAACCGCTAATGATCCTTATAGAATGAATGATGAAGTACTTGATTTACAAAATGAAAGGTTGCTATGGGCAGGGCAAAATGTACGCTTAAGATTAACCTTTACAATCGATAGGCCAAGTACTTGGGAACTACATCTTTGGGGTAATTCATTGTTAGAATTGACAATCCCATGGTCACAAAATATCGAGGAAGCAAATAGTGATGAGCCATCAAGTGACTCGAATCCAATAGATGATGAATTCGAAACTGTGCATTATGGTGCATTGGTTGAAAATGATAGAGATTGTTGGAAATTTGAAATCGAAGAACATGAATTGCTGAAAGTGATTATAATTTGGCACCCAGTGCCGATTGAAATTGAACAATCTCATGGTTTACCAGATTTAATAACACCCAATGGAAGGCTATCTGGACAACCAGAAATAATCTTTGAAGAAGATGAGGAAGAAACTAGAATTTCATATCGCTGGAGGGCATTACCAGTAGGCCAATACAATCTATGCATCGGTGGTAAGGCTGGCGCATTTCAATCATATTCTTGGGCTGGATTATTAGGATTCGAAGGAATGGGGCCAATAGATCCTACTGGTTTTGAAAGTGAGTCATATTTCCCTGCAGGTTCTGCAATAATCGATGACTCTGTAACGGCAATAAATCTGCAAAGAACTAGTAGCCCGATATTGATGTTAAGCATTGTATCATTTCTCGGTTTTGGCTTCGGAGCACTACGATTAACAACATCAGCAACAGTTCGTTTCGGACTCTTTACACCCGGTGTTATTCTCTTACTTTTTGGCGGTATAATCAGTCCAATTTGGGCATTAGCAGATGAGGTTCAACTCGAAGATGAAATTTCATTTGATGAAATGATAGATATGAGATTACAACAATTGTGGGATGTATCATATCCTGGAGTTCCACAACAAACTTTGGTTGAGCATACTGGTTCTACATGGGGTATGTTAGATGGTGAAACGTTCAAATTAAGATTAAATGTGGAAAAAGCATACCCTCTACCCGATGGAAGATATCAATTATTGATTCCCGAATTACAGTCATTCAGATTAGATAAGGCCATATTTTCGCAAGTCGCAGAAGGTGGTGCACAAACCACCGATCATGGGATGCTAGAACAACAGACTGTGAAATTCATCCTACTCGCTGGGCGTTCGTTATTATTGGACCTTCTAATTTTGGAAGCATTGATGGTGGTTGATGAGGAGCCATCATCTTCCATCTTCCATCTTGAAGTTGACATGGTTGCAACTAGTTCAACTGGGGCGGTTTCAGTACCTGCTTGGGGCACTAGGCCCTCATTCATTTCACAAGGTGAATGGTCCAAATTACAGTCTGCATTATTCCCAGAAAGAATTTCTGTCACATTATGTGATTGTGAATTGGATTTGTTGGATGTTAGATTCACAGAATCACAGGGATTTGACCTTGCAGATATACCGGATGCAACATTGATACGAAATGCAGGTGAATTGATGGATAGTTCGGTATTAATTGCAGTACTTGGTTTTGTCTTATGCCTAGTAGCAACACGAATTGAGTATGTTCGGTATATGGGTGCAATAGAACTAGCGCAAACAATGTTTACCCAATCCAAATGGAATTGATGAATCACTTCTTTTCTAGAGCTTCATCAATCGCTTTCTCGACATCAGATTCTTCTAGTTTAGATTCTTCTGCTGCCTTCTTGATAGCCTTCGATTCTTTTTTAGTAATTTTTCCATCTTTTGCAGCCGCTTTAATGGCAGCCTTAACGTTCATTTCTGCTGCTTCGGCATCAGTGATACCCAAAGCCTGTTGGAATGATTTCAATTCTGCTAATTCTTCTTCGGTAATGATTCCATCTTCCCATGCTGAACTATATGCTTCAACAAGGAATTCCTTGTATGCATCTGGGTTTAATAGAACATCACGAATTAGTCCATGGTTTACGCCTGAACTGATAGGAGCAGCTTCTAGTATTGCGATTGAACGGCGTATTTCTTTAACAGCCATATCTTTCAAACCATGCCCAGCCCAAACAGCACCGGCGGCAACGACGGCCGCTGCAAACCAGCGCATAACGTCAGGATCAACTAGATTCCCAGGGCTAATCAAATGGAAAATACCTAGCACAGCCATCGCTGCACCGCACATTACTTCGAACCAATCGTTCAAGTCAGGTTCGTCATCAAATACTGAAAGACGCTCTTCCACAATCGACTCAACATCATCGCTCATGCAATAGGCACCGTTAGCGGTGGGTATTAGGGATGTCGGATGCCAAGGGAGATTTTTCAGCAAAACCACCAAGGTTATTGCTGGCGAATATTTAATTTTTAGCAAAATGAATAGGCGCGCTCCTTTTGGACTGTTGGCGAGTATGTGACTTTATGTCGGCGCAACATCGTGAGGTGATGTCTTTAGATTTGCCCGATAATGCAAAGAGATTTTTTACTGATATATGGGGGATTAAGAAATTATATCCGCCACAATCCGATGCTATGCCTGCAGTGCTTTCAGGATCTAATACATTATTGGCAATACCAACTGCAAGCGGTAAGTCGTTAGTTGCTTACATTGCTATTTTGCGGAAATTATTAGTTGACGACATCGGTTCAAAAGCAGTATATATTGTACCATTGAAGGCACTAGCCAGTGAGAAATATGAAGAATTAAAGGAACTGGGTGACCATCTCGGTTTAAAAATAGGTCTTGGAATTGGTGATTCGGTACGTGAAGTAGCAAACACAGATACCTGTGATATTCTAGTCTGCACATCGGAAAAACTGGATTCAATTATGCGTTCAAATTCAGATGTTGTTGCAAATGTTTCGATTGTAATAGCCGATGAATTTCATCTTATGAACGATTCATCTAGAGGTCCAACCTTAGAAATAAATTTGACTAGGCTTAGGTATCTAAGGCCGGAGTCGCAATTGGTCGCTCTCTCCGCAACCGTTGGTAATTGCAAGGAGTTGGCAGAATGGTTAGATGCCACATTAATACAATCTGATTGGAGGCCAGTAGCACTCGAGTACTCCACTTTTCACGATTTACATATCGAACCTAGAATGGTCCAATCATCGCAAATTGGTGAAGAAATAGCAAAATTAAATCCGCCCAGAGATATCGAGGGTCCCAAGTCACATCCAGCCGGAGCGATCATAATTGATTCACTTGCTCAAGATGGACAGTTACTCGTTTTCGTCGGAACTCGTCGTTCCGCCCAATCCGAAGCTCGCAATCTTGCGAAGCGGGTCAAAAAAGTCCTGGCCAAACAAGATCCAGAACGCCTAGCGAAGTTGCAAGAATTAGCCGCGAAACTATCAAGGAATACTCAATCTACAATGGGCGAGTCACTATGCGAATCAATATCGGGTGGTGTTGCGTTTCATCATGCTGGATTAACACATACTCAAAGAAAAGAAGTTGAGTCAGCATTCAAGCAAGGATTGTTAGTTGCTTTGACAGCGACACCGACCCTTGCAGCAGGAGTGAATTTACCTGCGAGAAGGGTACTTGTTAGAGATATCAAACGCTGGGACGATGGGATGAGCAGGCCTCTTCCGGTAATGGAAATGCGGCAAATGCTCGGACGTGCTGGAAGGCCAAGATACGATGATTTTGGAGAAGCATGGATTCTCTGTAAAGGGACAGATGGTTGGGAATTAGCAGATGAAGTCAGTGATAAATACTTCTTTGGCCCAATTGAAGATATTACTTCTAAACTAGCCAGTGAACCGGCGATGAGAATGCATTTATTGTCGATGATAACATCGGGTGGAATGCAGCATCGCTCATCAATATTTGATTTTTTCAAGGCTACTTTCTTAGGTCATTGTATCTCATCAGGAGTACTTGAAGAACGTCTTGATAAGATGTTAAAATGGCTTATAGATGAGCGATTTATACGAAAGGATGGAATCGATGAACATTTCTCGGTGAGCCATGATATCAAGCAACAATCCGATGAGGGTTCTGATTTGGAAACAGATATGCCGGCGTGGGCAAAAATAGCCGATTCAACAGGAGGCGTTGAATTCAAATTTGAAACAGAAAGTTATTCTGAACAATCGTATGTGAATAGGAGTTCAGCACACACTGGTGCAACTCTTGGCTTTTCCAATGCTGCTGATCTTAGAAGTGTGGGTGGATGGGAAGCAGACCAATCCACTGATAACTTAGCGATGAAATACGAAGCGACGATAATGGGGGAACGGGTCACTCAATTCTATTTGGACCCACTCTCAGCATCTATTCTAAGGCATGGATTGAGGAGAGCAATACGTCGTTTGGTAAGAGATAATGCCCCCGTTACTGATTTTGGTTTATTGCATCTTGCAACTGCGACTCCAGATTTTTCTTCACTATGGGCTAAGTCAAAGGATATGGCCCAAGGTTCACCGCTATGGGTCAAAACAAATTCTGTTGAAGATGAATTATTGCACGACTCATCATATGAAGAGAGATTGCTCGGTTATGTAAAATCGTCATGGATGCTGGAAATGTGGATGGATGAGAACACGCTAAGAGAAATCGAAGCAACATTAGAAGTTACTCCGGGTGATGTAAATTATCGAGTTGATATCATCAGTTGGCTAATGTCAGGTGCGCAAGCAATTCTAATGGCAGACGATGTATTTTCAGAAGAACATATGGAGCACATCTCAAAATTATCCACTCAAATTGATATTATCAAACAAAGGGTTAGACACGGTTGTAAGAAGGATCTACTGCAATTGGTAAATCTTCGTTCAATTGGTAGAAGAAGAGCTAGAGAACTCGCAGCGTTGGGATATAGGAGCGTCAAAAGTTTGGCAGCTATGGATCAGAAAGAGATTTCAACCCTATCCAGTAAACGTGGCTGGGGGCCAAAAATCGTTGATAATTTGCTTATTGAAGTCGGCAAATACATCAAACGTGAAAATGCTGATAAGGGCAACTTAAAATTTCCAAAGTCTGATAAGAACCTCAATTCCGAACAATTGAGAGATGATGATGTTCCACTGGATGGGGAGAATTAAGCGGTTGATTGAAAATAGAAGCGCCCCTGCCTTGTAACGATGACAATGCCTAAGTTTCCTTGCATTGCATGGAGAAGTGACAAACCCGTTACTTCAAAACACTTGATTGGTAAGTTCCTTGAAAACAGATTTGATGAAAGATGGATGTTGGTAGCACAACATGCAGTTCAATTTGAGCAGCAACTTTGGACAGCTTGGAATTGCTGTGAAAGGAATTTTGCTAATGGCAACCAACTCGCTAGAGGGAGGGATGCCGAATTCTTGCGATATATTGCCGGAACACATCACGTTAGTGAAGCATTTTCTAGGGCTGGTATTCAAGATGGAGTTACAGCAGGGTGGATTTTATATTTACCAAAACCGATATTGAAGCAAGAGGGGGTTGCAGGCTTGCAGCCTTCAGGTTGTGATGAGATTATTTCTAGTCAATTTGAATCCGATTGCCATAAATTACTTTCAAACCTCGGGTTGCAATATGCCGATGAGATACCAACATTCTCTCCCGAAGCGGCCAAAAAATTAGGATTGGTAACTGAAGGGATTGCTCAAGAAAACCTTCAGCAAGGATTAGTGGGGCATATTTTATCCGCTGATTTTTCAGCATAATCGTCATTTTAGAACAAATAAGTTCTAATCTTCCAATAAGAGAGTTCAAGCACTGTGGGCCTTTACCTAAATCTATGGTGATGAGTTCTAGTCCATCAAACTCTGAAATTACAACAGGTCGTTATTTAGACCAAAGAAAGATTGGTAATGCCCTACAACAGGCTGTTGATTTCGGTGCAAGTTATGCAGAAGTAAGATTGGTTGCAGAGACCGGTTCAAGTGTAAATCTAAGAGATGGAATCTTGGAAAATGCGATTCCAGGTCAAGAAGTAGGCGTTACTCTTAGAATTCTTGCAGATGGTGCATGGGGAGTTCATTCAACTACTGATATAGCATCATTACCTGAGCAAATTGAATCTACTGTTCGATTGGCAAAGGCGGTTGCAAAGCGCAGGTCAAGTTCTGACAAACCAGTACAGTTAGCCGAAATACCAATTTTTCAAGATGAGATTCACTGGCGTCCGAAAAAGGACATCAGAAATACAGACCTTTCAACCAAAATAGATATGTTGAAGAATATCGCTGATAGTGCAAGTGATCACGAAAAAGTAGTTTCAACCACTTGTGGGTGGTCCGATGAACATATCCATACCGAACTATTGACCAGTGAGGGAATGGATAGAGTTTGGTCTTTCCAACGTTCATTGGTAAGAGGTATGGTTACAGCAAGAGATGATAATGAAGTAGTTTCCTATAGAACGAGATACGGAGGAGAAGGTGGACTAGAATTAATCGAATCTTGTGACTTAGGTCAACTCGGTAACGATGCAATGGTTGCAGCACTCAGATTGTTGAAAGCAAAACGTGCACCTTCAGGGAAAATGCCATTAATTGCAGACCGTGATCTTACTGGCGTATACATTCACGAGGCACTTGGCCATCCATGCGAAGCAGATTTAGTCGCAGCAGGAGACTCCTGTCTGGATGGTAAATTGGGTCAGAAGATTGGTTCAGATATTGTTACAGTTGTAGATGACCCAACTATCAGAGGTGGATATGGTGCTTATCCAATAGATGATGAGGGAGTAAATACTAGGGCGAAGAGATTGATTACCAATGGTGTTCTAACCGAATATCTCAACCATAGGGAAACAGCGGCACATTTCGGTATAGAGCCAAATGGGGGTGCTCGTGCCCAAGATGGCCTGCATCACCCACTTGTCAGAATGTCAAATACCATGATAATGGGCGGTGATCATAACAACATCGATGATTTGATGGAAGATATTGATTATGGGATATATGCCTGTGGTTCTCGTGGCGGTCAGGTTGATACTGGAAAAGGTTCATTCCAATTCGCAGCACAGGAAGCGTGGCTAATCGAAAACGGTGAACTGACAACGCCTTTGAAAGATGTTAGCGTTAGTGGATTAACATTAGAAATTTTACAAAATGTAAACGGATTAACTAGGGATGCAAAGTTAGCAGCCCCTGGTTTCTGTGGTAAAGGACAAACCGTTCCGGTTGGAGATGGTGGCCCAATAATGCGTATTAGCGAGGCTTTGGTGGGATAAATGCTACCGGATGACGCTGTAGCGCGTATCGTTGAAGGTGCGCAATCAATTGGCAAGATATGCCAATCCAAAGGAATTGGTGAGTGGGAAGTTGTCGCATTTCAATCATATGGTCATGAATTAGATATTGAAGCGGGTAAGATAACACTCGCAGCCGGAGGAGGAGACGGCGGATATGGTGTACGTGTATTGGATGGTGGGCGTTTTGGATATGCTCATTTAGTAGATGTTTCAGGGGCTGAGCATGCCGTTTCTCAAGCAATTTCTATCGCAAAGGTTTCACCTTCAGTGGAAGGTTTTTGTCTTCCACAAAATCAAAAATCTACCGATGTATTAGGTCGTTGTGATAAAAAGATTCTAGATGTTAGTCCAGAAGACCTATTAGAACAAGCGGATTCAATATTGAGCGAAGTTGCTTCATTGGATTCAAGAGCGGTCGTAACTGGCGGCGGTGTCGGCGTTTCAGCTACAGCGGGAGCCATAGTAACCAGCCAAGGTATTCTATCCAGTGGGATCACAACTTCGCATGGAGCGGGAGTTCAAGTTAGTATAGATGAGAATGATGAATTAACCAGTGCTTGGGAAAGCAGTTCTAGTCGTGAATTACTAAAATCAATTCCAGATTGCATCGAAACTTCAGTTCATTGGGCTCAGTGTACCAGAGGGCCGATAGAAGTTGATTCACAAGCAGTTGATTGTCCAGTAATGATGACTAGTGAAGGTTTCTCGCCATTGTTTTCTGTTTGTATTCCAGCAGCAGTCAAAGGTGAGAAATTAGCAAGAAAAGAGTCTTTTTGGTCTGGTAATGAAGGGCAAATGGTCCTTGCTAACGACTTGACACTAATCGATGATGGATTGATGGAAGGTGGGATGGGTAGTTCAAGCCTAGACGGAGAAGGAGTTCCTAGGCAGACTCAAACTTTGGTGGAAAATGGAAGACTAGTAGGCTCTATGTGGTCGACTAGAGATTCTGCACAAATGATGGCGGAAGGAAGAATTGAGCATGCCCAATCAACTGGCTCAGCCTCCAGGGGTAGCCATCAATCGCCACCATATACTGGCTGTTCCGATATGATTCTAAAATCAAGCAAAGGCGGAAAGAGTCGTGATGATTTAATTTCTCATATGGAGAATGGATATATTGTCCACAGTGTTATGGGGGCTCATACCGCTAATCCAACCAGTGGTGACTTCTCTGTTACAACAAGCACGATCTTGAAAGTAGTTGATGGCCAAATCGCAGGACCGATTAAGCAAGCAGGCCTCTCAGGAAATATTGCAAAGGCGCTATCAAAGGATGTAATCTTGGGAGATAGACCGGTAATCCAGGACTCATATTCTACTGGGGGGATGCATATTCCTGATGTATTGGTGATGGATGGATTTAGAATAAATCCGGCTTGAAGTTGAAATATTACATTTCAATATACCTGATATCACCCAGTTTACTTTCACTTTTCATAATTGGGTCGTGAAATTGTTTATTAGCCCTAGTCTATTTTGTTTAGTTCCATGGAGGTCAAGGGAGTGTCAAGTCTCAACCAAATCGCACGAAAGCCCGCATCCTATTCATTGAATAGGACACTAATGAATGAAAATAATAGAGGTGTCAAATATGTCAGATGGACAGTTTGATTCCTATATTGAAGCAGTACAAAAGGAATGCCCAGATGCAGATTCCGAAACGATTGCTGCTGCATTCTTGAAGTACCAAGAAGATTTCAAAATCCCTCCTCAAGACTCGATGAGGTCTATCATTAGAAGTCTGAACAGTTCAAAGTCAGTGCCAAACACTAGGGCTGGCGGCTCATCTTCTTCATCCCAACCAAGAGCGACAAAGAAAGTCGAACGTTTGAATGAATTGAAGGCTGATGATAAGGAAATTGAAATCGAAGTTGAAATTATTTCACACAATTTGCGTGAACAAACAATTCGCGGTGAACAAAAGCAAATCGCTTTCGGATTGTTAGAAGATAACCCTTGGGCAGAAAACGGCGACAAGAATCGTTGGGAATACAAAGATTGGGCACCGAGTCCAAATCTGGCACCTGGTTCAATCGTAAGACTTGAAGGGGTTTCAGTAAATGAATATCAAGGAAAAATGTCTCTAAATGTAAATCAATCATCTAGAGTTGTTGTTATCCGTGAAGGAACTAGACCAGTGGTGGCGCCAGGTGAAGCTCAAGATATTGCTTCACTTCCAGCTGATGGGTATGTCTGCGTAGTTGGTAGAGTGCTCTCGTCAAGAGAAGACCAAATACACAAAAAGGACGGATCGGGTTCAATAGACATCGTCAGAGGAAGATTGGCTGACGAATCAGGAATAATTGGATTCCTCTCTTGGGAACCGTTTGAACATGAAGTTGGGGCCTTGATAAAAATTGATGGTGCACAAATCCGTACCTTTAGAGATACACCTGAGTTGAATTTTGGAAGAACTACAAAAGTTGAATTATTCCACGATAAGAATTTTTCAGACACTGAAACATTATCCAAGCAAACGGTTTTGACAGTTTCCGAGTTAAGAGATGGTGCAAGAGATGTCGATGCAGTTGTGCAGATTATCGAATGGTCAAAAAGAACATTCACCAAAGATGGTGTCGAAAAATATCTTTGGTCTGGGCAAATCGCAGACCCAACTGGAAGATGTCGAATGAGTGCATGGGAAGATTTGCCTATAGATGTAGATAGTTTACCCCTCACTGTAAATCTGAAAGGTGTTAGAGTAAGAGCATGGCAAGGAATACCAGATATCACAGTTGATACAGCAGATCAAGTTGAAATTTTGGATAAATCTCCTTGGGATGAGGATATTGATTTTAGTACACATACAGTGGAAGTAGTTCTCAATGAATTGGCAACTGGGGCGAGCAGGGTCGGTGTTACAACCGAGGCGATCGTAGTTAGTGTTAGGGAAGATTCTGGCTTTATTCAAAGATGTACTGAATGCAGGAGAGTTCTGAGAGATGGACACTGCGCAACACATGATGCTAATGACGGTGAAACAGATGTTAGAATGCGCTTGGTTATCGATGATGGCATAGCAAGCATGTCCTTACTAATCAACAAGGAAGGAAGTTTAGGTCTACTTGCCATGACAGAAGAAGAACTTGGTTCAGAGATTAATTCAAGTGGACAATTAGATTTCGTACAAACTCTAAGGTCGAAAATGTTAGGGCGAAATATTCGTGCTTCAGGTCGAACAATAGTTGATGAACAAGGTGGTATGATGTTGGCAGATAGTGCAGAAATAGTCGAAGAGGATGCTGAGATGAAAGCAACTGAAATCAGAGCACAATGGGGGGTGAATTGATGCAAGCAGGACCTAGGGCAAAGCGCCAACCTGCATGGCATATGCTCGCATCAGAATTTAGAGATGCAACTCTTAATGAAAAAGGGTCTGGAGAATTTGATCCATCCTTTGTAATTACCAAACTTGGGGCGAAAGTAAACCGTGTAATAGTCGCAGGTTTACTAGAGAGATTAGAAGTTCGTGAAACAGCAAATGGTTCGACTTTGTATCAAGGTCAATTAAGGGACCCTTCTGGGCAACATTATTTCTCGGTTGGAGATTATGCTAGTGAAGCAATGCGTGAATTAACAACGACATTAACTGCAAGAATTGAAGTTGGTGAGCCTGAATTGGTGTTGATGGTTGCAAAAGCGCGATGGTACCAAACAGAAGAAGGTGCAATCTATACCTCGTTAAGGCCTGAAGAAGCTTGTATTATCGATGGCAAGACATATGCGAATTGGATAACACGTGCCTGCCAAGGTACAATTGAGAGAATGGATGCATTCTCAGCATCTCTTGAACTCGAACCAACCAAACAAGCATATTCAGCAAGCGAAAGTATACCGGCTAACCTGGTAGAGGGTTTGGTAACTTCTAGAAACCACTATGGTGAAATTGATTTGGAGCAATATAAATTGAACATAATGCAAGCCCTAGATATCGCAGAAGGTAAGATGTCCAGTGCCACAAAACCAGTGCCGGTGCTTACTGTCACAGCCACCGTAGAAGGTGATGATGAAGAGGAAGGTTCTGATTTAGAAGAATGTGTGTTATCGCTAATCCGTCAACTTGATCAGGGTGATGGAGTTGACTTTGAAGCACTACTCAGTAATGCCAATGCTAGAGGGTTTGCACGACCTGATTGCGAAGCGATGTTGGATGATTTATCTGAAAAAGGTGTAGTCCATGAGCCTCGATTTGGCTGGTTCAAAATTGTCGAATAAGTGATTGGCAATCCAACACATTGAATACCCGCTCGGGTTGTGCTCAATATAGAGGTCGTAGTATGGCAGGAATAGATTTCTTCATTCGTCCCGCAACAGGGACAACAAGCGCAGATTGGATTCGAATACCAAATACCGATATTCGGGTAAAACTTACTCGTAGAATTACCAGAACAATTGTAAGAGGTGGAGAAGGTGATAATCTAAACGACGAAGGCTCTGAATCTACTGTTTATACAGTTAAAGGAGAGATTAGTATTGAGGAATATAAAAAACTCAATTCAATCTTTAGAACCGGTCAACCATTCATTCACGATCCTTTTGAAGAACGAGACGTGAAGGTTGTTTTCGCAAGTATGGAATACAATAGTGATAGCGAATCATTCTTGTTGGAATTAATTGAAGATATCGTTTGAGGTGTAATAATGAGGATTTTGGATGAAAAGAGAGAAGGTCTCTATGTCATCCGAACTCTTGATGTTTTGATGTCCTCCGGAGTCGGTCTTGAAGCCGCTTTACACACTATCGGGCAAGGTGGTTATGGAATCATCAGTGAAGATTTTGCTAAAATAATGAAGCGATTGTCTGGTGGCAAATCTCGCGGTCTTGAATACGAACTAAAGAGTATGATGAGTCTTGCTGAATCCGATGGATACCGTAGATTGTTGAATACTCTTTACAACAATGTAACTCAAAATACCGATGTCGTAGATACGTTGAGAAAGCAAGGTTCAAGAATGGAAGAAGAAAGGGCAGAAGAAGTCAAAAAATACATCGAAGAACTCGGAGGAGTTCCTGAAACTTTACTTTCAATAGGAATGATTGGACCAATTATTTTGTCAATCGCAGGACTAATTCCACAATTATTAACTGGAGATATTGCAGCATTTATGTCAATACCTGATCCTGCTCTGATTAATGGAGTAGTAAATGGTGGATTGGTTATGACTTTGGTTGGCATGATTTTAATTGGCTTGAAGGCCCACACCAAGGACCCAGGATTGTGATAATATGTTTTTCCGATTCCTAGAAGCTTTCAATGGCGAACCATTATTACTTTATTTGGGTGTTATTGGAATTGCAATTGCAGGTGGCGGAATCCCACCTATCATCGAACGTAATCGTAGAAGAAAGATAGAGAATTCTTTGCCTGGACTGCTTGAATCTCTGGCGAGTTCGGTTGGAGCAGGACATGGTTTGCAAGAGGCTATGATGGAACAATCAAAAAGTGCACCAGGTTTGCTTAGTGAATTGTTAAAGGAAACATTAGAAGAGAGTCATTCATCCGATATTAACTCAGCCCTAACCTCTTTTTCTGCAAAAACAAGATCTTCTCAGGTACAAAGAGTGATGATGTTACTTGAGACTGCAATGGAGCAAGATGCACCGTTACAAGGAATTTTAGAGAGTCTAAGTCATGATTACGAGAGGCTTAACGATTTAATCAACAGAAGAGAAAATGAATTATTGGGTAGAGGAATTCTAATCATAATGTTCGTTTCTATCGGCCTTCCTGGACTAATTGCATTTATCGTAGGTCTTTTCGCACCAGCAAGTGCTGGATTCAAACTAGATGATTTCAATGCCACATTTGGAACATTCTTTGCTGCTGCTTCAGCAGTGGGTGTTGGAGTATCTGGAAGAATGCTAGGTCGATTGAAGAGTTATCTGTGGTTCATACCATTGTGGATGGCTATCTCAATGGGATTGTATTTAGGTGCGGTTAAGGTAATAGGTGGCGGTTAAAATGTCTGAAAAAATATTAGAACAATACGGAAGAGTAACGATTTACATGGAAGATAATCATCCATCCCCGATTTATCATGTTGATGGAGCAGTAGAACCAAATCCATATGGTGATTTAGCCATTCTATTGGAAGATGATGCACTTGAAGAGGTGATGTATAACGGAGGTGTTCAATGTGTGAAAGTTGCCCACAGAGAACACGGAATGTGCAGAACTAATATTACAATAGATGATGTATCTGGTTTGCAAATCGCCAAAAATATTGCCGCATTCACTAACGTACCACTTGGAGATGGACCTGGATTAGTTCCAATCTTTGATGGAAGATTGCCGGACGGTTCTCGTGTAAATGGAACAATACCTCCAGTTACTCCAGATGGACCTACATTGACTATTAGAAAATTTAAGGAAGACCCGCTTACTATCGTCGACTTAGTTCGTTTTGGAACTGTAAACTCAAGACTTGCTGCAATGATGTGGGTTTGGATTGAGGGATTGGATAGTCGTCCTGCGAATTTCGTAATTGCAGGCGGTACTGGTTCTGGTAAAACTACTACTTTGAATTGCATGGGAATGTTCATCCCGTGGTCAAGGCGCTTACTAACAGTGGAAGATACTGCTGAATTACAAGTTTACCACGACCATTGGTTGAGAATGGAGACTAGGAGAGAGAGGCCTGATGGAACTCCAGAAGTAGATATGAATGATTGTTTGAAATCCTCACTACGTATGCGACCTGACAGAATAATCGTGGGTGAAGTGCGTGGTCCGGAATGTGCAACTCTATTGACTGCTATGAACACTGGACACGATGGTTCGTTCGGTTCACTGCACGCCAATACTGCACAGGAAACGGTTACAAGGATGATCAATCCTCCGATGAATGTTCCACCGATCATGCTTTCAGGACTTGATTTAATCATAATCCAAGCGCGCCTTCACGTCAATGGAAAAACAGCTCGTAAGATAACTGAAGTTGCTGAAGTTGCAGGAATGGAGGGGGATAAACCACGTCTCAATATCATTTGGAAGTATAATGCTGCTACTGAACAAATTGAAGAAACAGGAATTCCTAGTAAGTTAAGAGAAACTATTTGTAAGGCAGCAGGAGTTTCCCCTGCAGTATTTGAAAAGCATGTAGAACAAAGACAGGCTATACTCAACGATATGGTCAATAGAGGAATCGATGATATACAAAGAGTATCAACAGTAATTCAAAACTTCTATGCATCTAGAGCAGATTGAATAATTAAATTCTTAATCGTTCTAAAATGTTGTCAACTCGGTCAATCTTTGCTCTTACATCTGTTAAGTGGTCTGCAGCATTTGCAACAGACTCTGCAAGTTCTTGTTCAGGTTCTAAAGCAACAGTTTCTTGCTTTGGTTTGAATGCATCAGCAAGTGCTTGTAATTCAACAACAATGGCATCAACTTGGTTATCTGAGATGATAATTCCAGGTGCAATACGTGGTATTTCAGTAGGCGAGATAAAACCTAATTCGGAACCTATAATTCCTGCACAGGCAAGTATCCTAGGTCTCAATGTAGCAGTATTTACTTCATAGCCTCTAGATTCAAGGAATCTGATGACAAGTGCTTGCTGAGATTCAGAAAAAGTTCCTTCACTTGATTCTAAGACGGTCTCAACAAGTTCTTCAAAGGCTACAATATTTCTCTCAATACGATCTAGAGTTCGGCACTCGGCTGCTTGAAGATGAACCGTTCCATGCTGAAGAATACGAAGTACACGGTTCCTTCTTGCTACAGATGGGTCTTGAAGTGCCTGTGCTTCACCGATATCAACATGTAGATCAAACAAAGCATGAAGTCTTCCAGAGATACTTGGAATTCTCAAGTCAAGGTCTAATGAGCGACCGACTTCTTCAAATGCCATTCTCGCCTTTACTAAATCACCAGGGTGAGCGGCTAAGGTATCAGCTAATTGCCCACGTAATGAATTTCTTGCACTCTCAAATACCCTTAATGCTTCTCTTTCAGTCCACGAAGTAGGGGTCGAGTGCAGGGCATTCTTTTCATTTTGGCTTCTGAAATCTAACTCCATTATGGTATTGCGGATAGAATCTCTTACGGCAGTAACATCACATGCAAATCCATGATTAGCAAGGCTGGATATGAACACTTCCAAGTCTTCACTATCACTGGTTGAAGATATCATGAGGAAATCACGGCCAGCCGCTTCAATTTCAGCATTTCTTGAATTTATTTCCATCAATGCGGCTTCAGTTTCTAGACTGTGCTTGGATTCTGGCTCCATGATTTGTGCAGATTGAATCATTGGCGGAACTGAATCTTCTTCAATTTCTTGTTGACCTCTCAATGCAACATCAATATCTGCAGAAACTGATGCTAAAGATGGATTCAGTCCTTCTTCTGCCAATTCAGTTCTCATTTCAGTTTCTTCCTCGAAAGTCCACCCTGTTGGGTGCTCGGAAACAAAATCGCCAACGGTATTCTGAATTGCTGTGCTACTGTCTGTTTGTTCTTGTGGCGCCGAATCTTCACTTGGGTATGGGATATTTGGAAGATTAATATTGCCACGCGGCCTTCTCAAACTCTTCTTTACTTTACCCCAGCCACCTTGCTGACTTGCAAGAACTCCGGCAATTCTAACCAGCAATGCCTGCTTATTTCCAGAAAGAGGTAATTCTAACGCTTTACACATTGCATGTAATTTATCTCTTGTACGGTCGTCCAGTTTCTCAACCAGTAGAACCTTTGGGTCATGGTATAAATGGAGATATAATCGCTGTCTACGTGCTCTAATAGAGCCAGATTTCTTTATTCCAAAGACTCCTATTATCTCACCCATTTCTGCATTCATTAGATTATTAATCCCATTTTCGGACAAATCCCATTGGTCCAAAATCAAATGTTGAATTAAGCGGGCACGAAGCGATTCCACCGAACCAGACTTAGGTAGTTGATACGCGATTGCGATTTCCTTCAAACCGTCAAACCTAGCCTGATAAAGTTCAGTCAAGAGAGCCCCTTTGTCGACCATGATATCACCTTCAATTACCAATCCGTCACTTAGAGTATATGTGTCTTCGCTGTAACGCTAACTAAGAATTGCCGTTTTTGTAGGTGAAATAGGATAATCCACCGCTATTACTGGGGGGGTTTTTAAGAATTCATGCGAGGGTTTGAAATGATGAATGCATACAGCGGAATTGGTTGAACATGGGCAATGAGGAACGTGCAGCTAAATCTTCTCTTAAGGAAGCACAACTGTTAGCATCTGCTATCAGTAGTACAATGAAAAGTGATTTCAAAAGAGAATTTAAAATATTTGAAGCTAATTTGATGGCCCGTGTTGAAAATGCTGAAATCGCAGTTATAGATGCTGCACGAACCAAAGATGCGATTATTGCAGGCGTGGTTATGCTGAGGAAAAAATTAGATAAAGCCCAAAGGAAGTTTTCTCGTAGTAATAACTCGAACGAATTAAAGGAAGTTTTGCTTGAAATTGCAAAAGATATGTCACGATTAAGAATAGCCAATGCAAAGGTTGCAGAATCATTGTCTATTGTTATTAATCCGGTTCACTCGGCTGTTGATTTAGTTGAAAAGTTTACACTGATCATGCAAACGAATTCTGCGGTATGGGAATCAGATGCACGTAATTTGGATGCCAATCTGTTTGATTTATCAAATGATAGTTCTCCATCGGAGATGGATGACCTGCAGAATTACATCACAATACAAGGATATGATGTTTTAATCGCAGGTGATGACCGTTCAGCCAAAGGAATTAGAATTGCTAAGGAAAAATTGGGAATTCAATCTTCATCTTCTGAAGAGTCAGAGTGATCAATTCCCAAATCCATCATCGCAGGTTTTGCCTTTGAGAAATCTTCTGGTAATCCGTGATAGTTCTTGGCCAACTCTTCATGTTCGTTGAGCATAGCATCTAGCAGTAAATTGAATTCTTTGAGCAATGTAACCATTCCCATATGGCTATCTGCAACTGGACATACTCGCTCTGCTGATGCAGAAACCATACCCATTGGATCAAGGACTTCAATTTTCATCTCAAGTCGTGGAACTGTATTTTTTACTTTCTTGTTCAAATCGAGAACTGAATCAACTACATGTTCATCCTTTGCTCTTTTTGCTTCTCTAAGAATAGTTGAGATTTTTCTTTGTTCAACAAATATTCCAACGATTTGAGAC
Source organism: Candidatus Poseidoniaceae archaeon (assembly GCA_028821785.1). GTDB lineage: Archaea > Thermoplasmatota > Poseidoniia > Poseidoniales > Poseidoniaceae > MGIIa-L1. The sequence continues at coordinate 37,115 of JAPKFC010000007.1, forward strand.
ATATTCTTAGGCAAAGAATCCCAAATTGCACTTTCCATTCTATGGGCGATGAATGCTCCGGAATCGCACCAATTTTGTATTTTGAATGAAGGGAAATCATTTCTTGCGACCATTAAGGTGAATCCATGAAGAGGGGGTGGAACAAATCTTGAACGCTCAGGATTATCTCTTTGTAACCCTAGAGTGTGGCGACGTGCCTTGAATGGTAATGCTTGATGTTCACCTCGATTGACGATGTATCCGTCTAATTTCCCTTCCTTTCTCAATTCTTCAAGCCATGGAATTCGTTCATCAGCAAGTAGTAAATTATATTCCTCTAACTTGTCAATACTCTCGGCGAATTCTTCACTCGTCAAAATAACACTATCAAACCGGACTCGTAAAAATTGCCGACGAAGCAATGGGTGGTCACAGACAATAACAGGTTGTCCAATCAAATATTCTGGTTTGTCATCACTAACCAAGACCCATGTAGGTTCCCGGCGAGGTAAAACTCCAACGATGGAAAGACCAGTTGTATCAAACTCTCTCCAGTCAAAGGCGCTCAATGCAATTAAGTCACAACTTCCATCCTTCAAAGTCTCAATAGCAGATTCAACATGGGGGACTTGACGCATTCGCAAATCCATTTCTTTCCCCATCTGTTGCATTGTTTGCTCCAGTTGCAATCGGACCCCGTCTCTTCGGGAAGGAGTAGTGAGAACTTCTAATCTCTCGCTGTTTTCCATCCAATCGCCTCGGCTAGAGTAAACCCTAGCATGCCAAGGGCGGAGACAACCGGTTAAGAATGCCACCCTTGTAGGATGGTTCGTGGCGAGTAAACATTTGCAGGCAAATGATCGCCTAGAGTTAATGCGGCTGATGGTTGATGCCGAACTTCAATCATTAATCGATGATGAGATTGAAAATGGGGCTGGAGAGGTTGCCAGGTTATGCGGAGAAGTACTTCTTGCAGGTGGTAAACGGCTACGACCTCTACTGATTCTATTGGCATACGAAATCGCTGGAGGATTAGATTCCGAAGAGGTCATGCCACTAGCATTAGCATTCGAATTAATTCACACTGCAACTCTTGTACACGATGATATCAACGACCAAGCATCACAACGCCGTGGCGTTGAAACTATCCACTCAAAAGGGGGTTTAGCTAAGGGAATTATTGCAGGAGATTGGTTATTCGTACATGGTTTCGGGCTTGGTGGAAGATATGATGAAAAAATTGTTCGCTTGATGTCAAAATGCTGTGCGGATATTGCAATTTCTGAATTTGAACAATTAGACCATATTCTAGATTTGAAAACATCACCAGAAGATTATTTGGAAATAGTAAGGGGTAAGACTGCAGGTCCATTTGCATCAGGTTGTGAAGCAGCAGGACTAATCGCCGGACTAAGTGATGATGATGCCAAAAAACTTGGACATTTCGGAATGGAATTAGGAATTGCCTTCCAACTGGTAGATGACCTACTCGATTTGAGAGGCGATTCACAAATGGGCAAACCACGAGGCGCAGATGTATTAGAAGGAAAAATGACATTACCATTAATCCATGCATTGACATTGTCACATGGTAATGCAAGGAAACGCCTTTCACAGATTATTGAGAACTTCTGCGATGATGATTTTGACGAATTAATGCAATTATTGAATCGTTCTGAGAGTATGCATTATGCAGAGATACTTGTTTCCACTCATATTGAAAGAGCAATTTCATACCTAAATGATTTCTCAGATAGTGATGCAAAACAATTGATGCTTCAAATTACAGATTACGTTATTGAAAGAAATAGGTGATCGTATGGCTATTGAGGTCGAACATAGACAAGTTATCGTCATTGGAGCGGGTCCGGCAGGAAGTGCTTGCGCCCAGAAGTTATCAGAATCAGGTATTGATGTCCTCGTAATAGAAAGAAGAGATATCATTGGTAATCCTGCGCAGTGTGGCGAATGTATTCCAAATTGGGGAGAGGTAGTTGCAACCTTTTCAAATTTGGAAGACCATCAATGGCTAAAGGCATATTTTGATTTTCCAGACAGATTGAGATTGCATCGCTTGGACAATATGCGGGTGTTTTTGCCATCTGGAAAATCATATAAATTTGAATTAGATGCATTTTCAGGTCATCGCTTACAATTTGATGGCTTTCTTGGAGAGAAAGCAATTCAAGCAGGTGCGGAGATCAGATGTGGAGAGGCTCTGAAGAAAATACAGCATCAGAGTAAATTAAATCGTGATTTACTGGTTACAGATAAAGGAAGATACTCTTGTGATTACTTGATTGATGCCAGTGGTTCACTGGCCCAAGTAGCAAGATTGAAAAAGGGTCAAGACAACCTCTATAGACCAAAAGACCAAATCCCAACAATCTATGCACAAGTTCAGGGTAAAATACCAGATTCCTTTGATGTTTTCATCGGTTCTGTAGCGCCTTCAGGATATGCATGGATTATCCCCAAAGGTCCAAACTCAGCAAATGTCGGTTTGGGCGTAAGAGCAGGTAAATTAGAAGGCAATCTCAAACAATATCTGCAGAAGTTTTGTGACGATCTTAATTTGGAAATACTTTCTTGGGGAGGTGGATGGATTGCAATGGGTGGGCCTGTTGAAAGCATGGTCAATGGAAATACGTTAGCGGTTGGTGATGCTGCGGGTCTAGTAATGCCCAGTAATGGTGGGGGAATCAGCCAAGCGATAATCTCTGGTTGCTTTGCAGCTGAAGCAATTATTGATAATCTTGAAAATGGAACTGAATTAAGCGAATATGAAACTCGTTTGAGGGCTTCGTTCTCTCGAGCGCTAAATAATTCTCTGCGCTCAAAAAAGATGTCATATGCATTCATGAATGGTGATTTGATGACTGAAGTGTTGTTGAGAATCTTAGGTCCGATAGGCGGAATAAAACGAGCCATGGAATGCGATAAACCTCTTTGGTTGATTTGATATTGCAAAACATATTGTCACTTGGTGATCAGTAATAATAATTCAGATTGGATTATATTAGCGTTGATTAGGCGCATGGTTCAAGTCTCATGTCGGCTAGGGAAGGTTATGGCGAGAGCACTAGAGCAAGATGATGAGGCGGTAAGCCCTGTTATTGCCACAGTTCTATTGCTGGCGATTACGGTCATGCTTTCGAGTATGGTTTTCGTAATGATGCAAGGTGCATTAACCACCACAGAGAAATCCCCGCCTTTGGCTCAAGTCAGCGTTCGTGGTTTGGAAAATGGATTCCATGTTGTTAAAATCTCAAGTTTAGATCAATCTATTGACCCAGCGAAATTGAAGTATGATATTTATCCAGAGGGTGGACAAGGTGACCCTGTAAGAGGCCATGTTGCTGATTCAGGTGTCTATGGGGTTGTAGGTGCAAATGTTTCTTTCCACGATAGAGATGCAGGTTATTCGGTAACAAAAGGGGATTATTTTGTAATTGATTCAACTGCGATTGGTTCAAACCTTGGAACTTGGAGATTCAAATTAATCGATGAATCAGCAGGGGTCGTTTTGGTCGATATCGTTTTACCAGCGATTGAGAATTAACCACCAATATATGACATTTCAACACGGTCTTTTGTTTGTTCAACAGTGCCTCTCTGTTCACTATAATTGTCATTCCTACCTTTCCAGATCTCGCTAATTGCGTTACCGATTTGCTCTTGGCTAGCATCCATTCTTAGAATTGAACGAATACTATGTCCTTCGCTGGCAAATAAACAAGTGTAAATGGAACCTTCTGCGGATAGTCTTGCTCTACTGCAATCACCGCAAAATGGATTGGTAACAGATTCGATAAAGCCAACCTCGGAGCCATTTTTCATTTTCCAAAGGTTTGCCACCTCACCTGGGTAATTAGATTGAACACTTTCTAATTGACCGAATTCTAGTTCAATTATTTTTCTCATTTGTTCACCACTTACAACGGAATCATAATTCCATGAATTGGTAGTTCCAACATCCATGAATTCGATAAAGCGTGGAGTGATAGAGATTTGATTGAAATAGCTAATAATTGGGATTATTTGGCTTTCATTAACGCCTTTTTGAATTACGCAATTGACCTTCACTGGTAGTTCTATTTGCCTACAGAATTCAATTCCTTGTAAGATTTCATCAACCGAGTTTGTAGTATCAGAAAGTGATTGGAAAACCTCATTTTCTAAGGCATCAAGACTCACCGTAACTCTACTTAAACCAGCCTCTTTGAGTTGGAGGGCGTACTTTTCAAGTAAGATTCCATTTGTTGTTATCGCGATATCTATTCGACTATCCAATGCCCTGATTTGGCGAACTAATTCAATGACATTCCTGCGCATCAATGGTTCTCCACCAGTCAATCTAATTTTCTCAATTCCCAATGGTAATAGCGAACTGACGATTGTAGTTATCTCTTCATAGGTTAGGATTTTTTCCTTTGCTAGAAATTGATAATCGTTTCCAAAATGCTCTCTTGGCATACAATATGTACACCTGAAGTTACAACGATCTGTGACCGATATTCTCAGATCACGTAGAGGCCGACCTCTAGAATCGTTCAACCTCATGGGTATTGCTGAGTGTGTCTGCTTTTTGAATATGCGTTCCCAAATTTGATGACACCTAGCCGCGTCGCTGACAATATGGCCAAACGCTGGGTTTCCAAATGGAATGACTCAGTTGATACTGCACCGGTCAATGATATCGAATATTTGTCGGTTAATGGATTGTCAAAGGGCGGTGATTTACAGTGGAATTTACCTCCTTCAAAATCCCATCTCATAAGATTATTGGCTCTTAGTGCCCAAAGTAATCAAATAATTACTTTAAAAAATGTAAATAACGCTGGTGAAGATTCACGCAGCATGAGAAGATGTCTACAACAACTTGGAGTCAAGATTGAAGACATGGCAAATGGCGAGGTTTTGTCTAAGCCAGGCCTTTCGGAAGTTGCATTTCACCCAGATTCAGTAGATTGGCGAGTTCATGGAGTTGGCAGTGATGGATTTTCTAAGCCAGCTAGTGTATTACATGCCGGTAATTCGGGAACTGCATTTAGAATTTTAACTGCTATTTCTGCTAATATCGGACAAAGCGTAGCCATAGATGGAGACCGTTCGTTACGGCTTCGTAATTTTTCAACTCTTATTGGAACATTGGAAAGTTCGGGAGTAACAGTTTCAAAAGGGCATGGTGAAGAAGCATTACCGTTAATTGTCTGTGGGCCGATTGATTGTTCACAGCAAGTTGATCTGGACTTATCAAAATCAAGTCAGCCATATTCGGCATGGATGTTATCCTCTTCAAGGTTCAGCGATAGTAAAAAATTGAATCTCAAAGGGCAAGCAGTGTCGCGAAAACATAGTGATTTGACATTTCGTTTATGCGCGGAGAGCGGTGCAGATTTCTCTGATGAAACTCTACGTCCTTGGGTTCCACATTTCGCAGATACAGAAGTATTGGTTCCAAGAGACGCATCGATGGTTAGTTTTGCAATGCTGGCAACTAAAGTTCTACAAACTAAGACCATTATTACTGGCTGGCCTCCAAGCGAAGATGCACTAGGAAATGACATATTGCAGCAATACTGTAGTGAATTGGGCTTTGCATGGAATGAAACAAATTCGAATGTTGAAATTACTCTAAACAATAATCCGGGTGACAATAATGAAATTAATCTTCGAGATGCAAATGACTTGCTTCCACCTCTTGCAGCCTTGATGGCAATATCCTCAGGTGGTAGAATCATTGGTGCTGCCCATGCAGCACATAAGGAGAGTAATCGCTTAACAAAGACACGTCAATTACTATTTCAATTTGGTATTGAAAGTACAGTTTCACAAGATGGAATTGAGGTCGCAGGTGGGCAGAAGATAAAATCCCCAGGCGATATTGTCTCAACATTTGGCGATCATCGACTTCAGATGACAGCGGTTATCCTCGCTTGTGCTTGCTCAGCAAAAGTAGCTGGGCCGAATCTACACAAAATTGCAGATGAAGATTTGTTATTGCGATTAATCAAATACGGAATTGACATTGAAGAGAAATTATTCAAAAGCAAATAGAACCACTCCAAACTTGAATCTCATACACAAGGGACCCTTCAACACGCATGCGCATACGACCGTAGCCTATCGAAGGACGCACTGAAAGCCCATTAATAACCCAAGGTTTCTGGATCTGAATCAAGAATCCAAAACCAATAATCATGACACGGGTAATTTGTTTTCGGTTCAATTGCGAGTTTTTCGAGCTCCTCAATTGTTGTATTCCAATTCTCCACACTTATGCTATCTTTAGAAACAGCATCGCACTCATAAATTGATTCTTCTTGATCTTGAAGGACAATCAACCATCCATCATTCACTGTA
>JAPKFC010000054.1 GCA_028821785.1 Candidatus Poseidoniaceae archaeon
TTCTTGAACAACACTATGCCACAGAAGCATTGGACTCTTGATACATCAAGCGATGTGTATAATATTACAGATTATAATGGTACAATGGAAATCGGAACAGTTTATGCAGATTTGGTTGTGGAAATTGGCGGAAAGGTCTTCTGGGATTTGAATGAAGATGATGCAGCCAGTTTGTTTGAGGGAGTTCCGGATGTCAATGTGACAATCATGGGATCCAATAATACGGTCATCAATGAAACCATCATCACTGATGGTGAAGGTGTCTGGAGTCTATTTGTTCCACTAAGAGATATCTATTCAGTGTCAATCGACAAGGAAGGATTCGCAAGTGAAACATACGATATCGATGAAACAGGTGGATTCCCAGTTTACGATACTATGGCTTCACATGATATTGAAATGAATGCAGGAAATGTATCTGTTAGTGGAAATGTGACCGATATACAAGGTTCAAGCAGATTAACGAATGCAACAATTACTCTATACCCAGCTCTAGATATTGAGAGAGACACAATCTCACTCACTGGAACTATGGTCGATGATATACTAACTTGGAATGCGGTAATTACGCCAGGTGAATGGATAGTTGTAGTTACTGAAGCAGACCCTGGTGAAAACGGCGGTGGAATTGCAGTTGGGCTACTAGAAGCAAGTGTTGCTGATGGTGGTACTTTGGACTTAGAGATGTCTCTAGGTGGTTGGGTTGAATTAACAACCACATGGGCAGATATAGACTCTCTACCGCATCATGCAGGTTCAGATGACGTAGGTTACTCTATGATTACAGAACCAGTTATGGTTGAAGTGAGTATTGGAAGTGGATTAGTTTGGGAAATGCCTATTGCAGCAGATGGAACGCTAGATATTCTACTACCTTCAGGTGACTTTGATATTGATTCCTCTTTCGTTACCATCCAACACGATGACGAACTTGAGATGAAGTACAATGCTGGTGTAAACAGTAATATTGATGCAGATAGTCAATCACTGACACTTGAGTTTAACAGAAGAATCAATTCTGAATCTAGTATTCAAGTGGTCAGTGGAAGCATTACAAATGCAACTACTATTGATGACGATGACAATAAATTGATGGCTGATGAATCACATAATTCAATCGAGTTCGAAGTTCAAGCAGATTATCTTGGAACTGAGGCAATAGATTTGTTCACAGTTGGCGGAACAGTAGAGGTTTCACCTGATGAAGCAGAATGGATTATTCAATTCTGGGATGGTTCAGAATGGGTTGACTCCCTTGAGGTTAATCTCGGAATCGGAGTTAATTCATCTGACGAGAGTGTTTCTAACAACTCGGTGGTTAAGATTAAGTTAACACTTCCAGATGTTGCAACAGCTTGGCATTTGGAGAATGGACACACAATCAATATCATTCTAGATACTGAAACTGGTGATGGAAGTGCGGTATCAATCAATGTCCAAGTTCCGCAAACCTATGGGTTCAATATTACTGAATCTACAGAAGAGTTAGGAATCGCACCAAGTGGTAGTAGAAACTTTGAGTTTACTTTGACCAATGATGGAAATGGTGATGATACATTCACAATAGAGATGGCAGATAACATTCCTGCTGGTTGGGAAATTACTCCTACAAGTTCTATTATGACTATTGCTAAGGATACTAGCAGAGTTCAAATGTTTACAGCATTCGCACCGGCGAATTTCACTGACGGTAGTTTTACTGTAACTGTGACCGCCACTAGTGAAGATGAAACTACATCAGATTCTTTTGATGTTGTTATCTCCTCTGCTCGTATCAAGTTGAGAGTCGATCAAGGTGAAATCATAGTGAAATCTGACCAACTTGCTGACGAACCTGGTAATCTTGTAGTTCCAGTTGAAAACTTTGGAACCTTAGATGCTACAGAGGTAATTGTATATCTAACCCCACAAGATACTGGTATTGAATTACAAGTTGGCATAATTATTCCAGCGGGTCAAACAGTTGATGCTGTATTTGCTTTGAATGCAACTAGGGCAGGAATCCATCGTTATGATGTGAGAGTTGATGTAATTGGCGCTGATGCTGATGATGTTGATGTTGAAGTCGAGGACTTTGACTTCTCAATGGAATACCAAATCAATGAAGATCTCGGAGACGAATCAATCTTTATGCAAATAGGTATTCTTGCATTGGTTGTCTTGATAATATACGGTGCCGTTAAGATGGGACGTAATAAGAAAGCTGCCAAGTTCTGATACAGCATTGTAATCAATCGGTTGTGTGTTATCCTAGCGGAAGCAAGGATAATCCATTAAATCACATTGAGCGAACTAAACAAGCATTGAAACGCTATATTGCGTTCACTGTGAATGAGGAGTGTTCGGTATGGATGGGCTAGACGGAATTGACCTCCTGCCAGAGCCTACTGACAGCCGAATACTATCTGCAATCGATCCTTCGACTTCAGGCTATCACGATGAATGGAGAGCAGAGGTTACTGGGTGGGCACCGCATTATGCAGAGCCGATTGCAAAGATACGAAGAAAACGGTTTATTGCTAGCAATGCTACAATCTTTGCAATAATGTCAGTAATACTCCTATTGGTTTGGCAATCTGGTTTACTATTCATTGAATTACCGCCGCCTACATCAGAGTGGGCTTTCGAGACGACGGAAATACGTCAATTACAGGAGCAAGGGCTTGACGGACAAGGTGTTAGAATTTGTATGGTAGATACAGGATTTTCTCCAACACATTCAGCATTTGATGGTGTTGAGGTAATTTTCAAGGATATGGTTGGAGATTCTACAGAGCCAGTAGATTATGGCACTGTAGGGCATGGCACGATGATGGCAGGATTATTGATTAGTCAAAGTCATCAAATTGGAATTTCTCCCAATGTTACACTGGCAGTTGTTGCAGCGCTCAGTGACAATGGCGATGGTGTGAATTCAGGAGATGAGGCAATAGTTGCTGATGCAATACGATGGTGTCATCAAGAGTTTAACGCAGATATTATTTCATTATCTCTTGGTGGGCAACAAAAACCGGATTCTGAACGTGAAGGAGCTAGCGTGTCAGCAACAAGGATGGCTGTTGACTCGGGAGTCTTTGTCGTAGCCGCTGCAGGCAATGATGGGGGAAGCGATGATGATGGAATGGTTTCGGCGCCTGCCAATGTTGCACGGGTGATAACAGTCGGTGCCACTACAAAGGGAGGTCTGATTTGGTCGAACTCATCCATCGGTTCTCAATTGACCGAAACAGAGAATCCCCGCCAAAACCCTAATTTAAAACCGGAAATCGTTTCTCCTGGCCATATGATAATTAGCACCGGTGATAATAGTGATTGGTACTCCAGTAGCGGAACTTCGGTTTCTACGGTATTTGTTTCAGGTGCTTTAGCACTGATTTTACAAGCACACCCGGAATTAAAACCAACAGAGAATTCCAACGGTTCTTGTATTGATTCAGTTAAAGTGGCATTGATGAATTCGGCCCATCAAACAGATTTAGTTTCACAGCATGATAATTATCTCGGATATGGTGAATTAAGATCTCAATCATGGCTTCAAGAAATATCCACTTCGGCGCAGTGTTGATTCAATTAACAGATTCAACATTCCCTGTCATTTAGTGGAAAATAAAGTGCTGCGCCACATTTAGAACAAATAATAGCGTGCTAAAGTTGATATTTTAGTGAAAATATGATACTATTAACTATGATTTTATGATATTATTGGCCTTATTTGATATTATTATTGTGATAATTGAGGCGCAGTGTTATATTCGAGCGGATAATGGCACTGTTTACGAGGTGGACAATTTGTCAATACAATCATCACACAAGAGCCTATCATTGGTAATGCTATTATTACTCTCCAGTTTTACTGGGTTAATCACATTACCAACAGCATCAGCTGCAACTACTTCAGGTACTATTACTGGAGAAGAAATCTGGTCTGGAACTGTGAATCTAAATGGTGACATTCTTGTTGCTGAAGGTTCTAAATTAATTGTTAATGCAGGAACTACGGTCAATATCCCACCTGGTAACTTTATCGATGTAGCAGGTGCGATCTGTATCGGTGATACTTCTTGTGGTGCATCATCTGGTTCAGCATCCAATACGGCCCGCTTTGTTTGGAGTCTTCCTTCCGATTACACCAAGGCCGGAAGATGCTACGATAATAGCACCACATACCTCAACAATGTCGATGCGGCATGTGGTTCTGGAATGATAATTAGGAGCACTATTAACCAAGCACTAACCTCACTTAATTATGCTCACTTTGAAAATGCGTATGGATATCCAATGTATGTTCAATCACTTTCATCAGTTCAATATGGAGCATTGGTTTTTGATGGCTCATCAACCACTGCAACTGGGCTTTCTTTCCAAGACATCAACACTTCCAATATTTTAGCGGTTGATTTCGCTGCACCGACAATAAAAGATTCCACCTTCACATTAGGTATAGATGGAAGAGAGTATGATGCTGCTGCAGTACGTGCATATGGGGCAGGAGCAGGTATTCTTGCAACCTTCCAGATTGAAAATTCAGTATTTACTGGAACAGTTGAACCAGATTGTGGTCAAGATGATGGAGGACGTTCAGTAATTTACGTTGAAGATTCATATATCGGATTAGATGATTTGGAAATCAAAGATAACACTTATGGATTATTTTTGAAAGGATCATCAGGATACCTCTCAAATTCAACAGTAACTACAAAATGTAACGCAATCGACACAAACTCTCACAAAGAGACTGGTAATATCAAACACACTCTCTATATCGATAATACGGTAATTACTACTGGGGAAGGAGCAGGACTTACTGCATATGCTGATGCTATTGTCCATGTGACGGATGTTGTGATTTCAGGTGCTGCAGAAGGTTCAGGAATTGGAGTCAGTTCGTCTTCATTGGAAATACATCGCAGTACTATCGGACCGATTGGTGGATGGAACGGGTTATGGGTTTACGGTACATCGGATGTAGTCGCTGAAAACAATACAATTCAGGGTACTGCTAAAGAACCAGTACTTGTCGGTGAATATCACTTTAAGGATCAAGGATGGCAAGTTCCAACCCCTACTGCTGCACGAATCTATCTAGCAAATAACATAATTACAAATAATTCTGGTATATGCAACTCAGCGGCAATGTATGGAGGAGATTTCCCTTGTCCAGCATTACACATCTTTATGTCATCAGCAACAATTTATGATAATACAATCTCTGGGAATCAAGGAGATATTATTCGGGCAAAGGGTTCGATTGTTAACGTTCAACGCAATTCTGCAGATACTGCAGGTGCTTTTGCAGTTAATATCTCACACTATGATGATGGATATGGGAACAAGTTTGGTAGTATTGGATATTTCTCCGGTAATACATGGACTAATGCATCTCAAATCTACAACATCACAGAATCAAGAGTCACAGTTCAATCCGAGTTTATTCCAGATCCTGGTGCAGGAGAATTATACCCTGTTAGCATTAGATGGTTAGGTGCAGAATGTCCATACGTTCTAGATGAATGTTTACAAGTGCCACAAACCAAGGTATTGCCTCCTCGCTTCATGCCACTGGCACTAGAAGTAATTGACAATTCAACAGTATTTTCTTTTGCTGATTTACAAAACTTTGATGTTACTAAGGTACACACTCAAGCACAAAATTCTGCTTGGGGTGCGCAAGTTAGAGAAGGTGAACTTGTAAGATATCAAGTCAAGGCCAAGAATAGCAATGTTGCAGGTGCCACAGTAGTGATCAGTGATGCAACTGGATTGCCACTGTATACGCTTGAAACTGATGCTTTTGGTTTCACTCCTCAGGTTTCACTCCCTAGCGACTTCCTATTAGATAGAAATTGGAATCATCAAGTCGGAGAGACCAATGTTGCAATTCCAGGTGAGACTGATTCCCAAGGAAATCTAATTTACATTGATGAAAACTCATGTGCTGATGGATATGATAATGATGGAGACACATTTACTGATTCCGATGATAATGCTACAAATTCCCCTGGTACATCCAATTGCGAAATTGGAAATCGTGAAATGCCATTCTACAGCATTGATGCATACATGTTTGGAAAGGGAACAAAGCAATTCAGTTATGTTCTTACAGGGCCAATAGATGATGTAATCAACTTAGATAATATCAAACCGAGTGTCCATTTAGAACAAGCTGATGGATTCTCATTCGCAACAACTGCAGTTCTTTCGGGATCTGCATGGGATGGACTAGCGGGTCCATATGCAAAGGATATCATCGCATATGAATCACAATTCGGATTGGTTAAGAAGGTCGAAGTCCAACCTCCAGGCTCAAATGATTGGTATTCAGCAGTAGATACATCTGGCGCAGGTGGCGTGATTACTCTCTCCAATCACCCATTCAACACATGGTCCTTTACATGGGATTTATCAGCCCACCCAGAAGGTGAAGGCGATGTTACTTTCCGTGTACGTTCATATGATGGGCTTGATTATTCTCCTGTTGAAGTTAGGAAGTACAAGTTGAATCTTGTCGCTCCAATCATATTGGTTGATACTCCGAACGATGGTTCAAGTCATGATTCGGGAAGAGTAATTTTCTCTGGAACTGCTTCTGACCCATACTCTGGGACATGGGGTAGTGATATCCAAGGTATTTGGTTTGACATAACAGGGCCGCTCAATTCACAAGGAGAGCCATATCGTTCTCACTTTGACGTAACAGGTTCCACTACATGGTCCTATGAATGGCAATTTGATGAATTGCCATCAGGACAATATACATTTGAGATTTGGGCAAGTGATAGTGATTTCTGTATTGACATAGTAGATGTATGTTCATCCGAAACGAGGACTCTACAAATCAACAACGATAATCAGGAACCGATTGTTCAACTGAGTGAACCGCTAAACATGGATAATATCAGAGCATCTGAGAGTACCTTGATTCAAGGTGTGGCAAGAGATAATGATGGTCAAGTTACAAGAGTTGAAATAAGTATTTTTGACTTGGCTAGCGGCTTTGAATTGAATAATGGACCAAATCCAGTTACCACCTTTGCTCCTAATGGAGCATGGTCTACTACATGGGATACTTCTGATTTGATTCACGATCAACAATATGAAATAGTCGTCCGTGCATATGACGGTGAAGATTATTCACAGGAAGTTAGAAACCGTATTGTTATTGACAACCCTACTGACCTCAACAACCTAGCACCAATATTCAATGATACTGGATGGGCGAGTACAGTGACCATCTTCTGTGACGCAGAATCATCCTCCATCGATAGATGTGGTAATGGTGCAGTTATTGATTTGACACAATTCTTCAGCGACCCAGACGGTATTGGAAGCACTTCTGATGCATTGGTGTTTGATATTTATGATGACTTGTCTAATTTAGATGATGATGATTACATGTATTACATCAATTTAAATGCACAAGGAGTTGCAACATATAATCCACCATATGTTCAATCCGGTAGTGCTGTTACCGAATGGTCATTGGTTGGAGTAATGTTTGAAGCAAGAGACATACATGATTCAGTGATATACTCTCACAAAATCAATTTCGTAGTGAAATCAGTTTCATTCACGGTAGAAAGAGTCGATTCAGAAGACATATCATTCGACCACTCTGCTATGTTCAGAGGCCAAGGATTACCTGGTAGCACAGTTGAAGCACTTATCCAACAAGGTGGATTGAGAGTTAACTCAACAAGAGTTCTATCTGATGGCACTTGGGAAATGCAAATTTCAATGAGTCAATTAAACACAGAAACCTCAAGAAATATAATCTTTGAAATGGACGGGCAAGTGTTCCAAGATGCTTCAACTTCTAAAGACCAATCATGGTCTTTGAAGATTGCAAACGATGACGGTGGGACAGGTGGAATAGTGATGATAATTCTCGGAGTTATTGCTTTGATCGCAATACTAGCAGCAGGAGCATTTTTCTTCATTGAATTTGAAGATTTTGATGAAGAGGAATTAGCAGAAGAACAAGCGAGTGAAACCGAAGAAGACCCATATGCTTGGGGTAAGGCAAAACTAACTCCAGAGATTCCAGCTCCAGTAGCGGTTCAACAAGTTGCAACGGCGGAAGTATCTCAGCACCCAGGATGGTTGTGGGATGCAGAAACTAACCAATGGGTAGCAGACCCAAATTATCAACCTTGAGTTGATGTTTGACTGACATATCGCGCCGACACTATTGAAAGGATTTGCACAGGATGGATTAATATGACCAGCACTCAGAAACCCGGTGTGCAAGAACGAATCCTCTTGCATTTGCTTGATTATTCGGATTACAAAGGTAGTGTGGAAGTTCCTTTCTCCCTTTCTCAAATGGGAATCGCAAATGCGGTTTCAATTGCTCGTTCGAATGTTCCACGTGCTATTGCAGGGCTCAAAGATCAAGGTCTTTTAGTAGAGAGGCAGGCACACGTCAAGGGTGTTTCCCGGAAACGCAAAGCATACTTTCTCACCGAGCCAGGTATGAATTTAGCAGATGATACATGGAAAAGGTTGAGAGAATTTTCCTTTAGAGCAATTTTAGAGGATGGAAATATTGTTTCAACTACACTTGGAAATGCTAACCAAGAGTTACCATTTTCGATGAGGCCAGTTGACCTCATCCGATACTTAGATGATAATGGAGTGTTGGACACAAGATTACTTTCAAAGGAATTAGTTGAGAGAGATCTTTCAAAGCATGTTGAGAAACAATTGGTAACAGCCCTTGGTGACTTACCGAGGTTAAGACACTTTTACGGTAGAGAAAAAGAACTTGACAACATGGTCAGTTTACTAGATGCGAGAGCAACAACTTTGCTTATTCCAGGTATTGCAGGTATTGGAAAGACTACTATTGCTAGTAAATTGATTGAAAGGTTCATGCATCGTAGGAATCTTTTGTATCATCGTTGTCAGGATTGGGAAGGTTCACGTTCATTCTTTGAATCTGTTGCTGATTGGCTAGCGAATATCGGCGATCCCAACTTTGCTGATTATCTTGCAGCAACTCCAGTTCCAAATCCTTCAGAGGCCGCTCGTTTGTTAGTTGACGCACTTGAGGGAACTGCAGCGCTGATAGTAATTGATGACTTCCATAAAATCGCTGACTCAACTCTTCACAAGACCTTCCAAGCGATGTCACTCGCTCTTTTGGGTAGTGAAGAAGAAATCGGTTTAGTAATATTTTCACGTTCATTCAAGCCTGTAGTTCCAGCCAAAGATGCTGAAGGAAGAATTGCGAGTTTGGTATTGCCACTTGATGGTTTGGATAGTGAAGCAGGAAGAAATCTATTAACAAGTTTTGAATCACTTGAAGATGAACAATGGTTGCATATTCACGGATTATCTCGAGGCCATCCTTTGGTCCTTGAATTGATTAACCGTGGTGCAAGTGCTGGAGCATTCCACGAAACACTGGAGAACTATGTTTCAGTAGAGATTTTTTCCAAATTAAGTTCACAGCAAAAGCAAGTACTCACCTGCCTTGCGATTTTTAGAGAACCTGTAAAATTAGAAGCATTAGCAGCGCAAGGATTGGATACAGATGAATTAGATTCATTGGTTGAACAAGGATTGGCTCGTGATGTTGATACTGAAACATATGATTTACACGATTTAATCCGTGAGTTTTTACTTCGCTCATTAGATGAATCTACTAGGAAAGAAGTTCATAACAAATGTTGTGATTGGTACCGTTCACAAAAATCAACACCCGATTCATCAATTGAATTAATTTTCCATCTAACAAAATGTGATTGTGGAGAAGAGGCAGCAGATTTAGTTGTGGCTAAGGGAAGAGAAATCGTTAACACAGGGCATATGGAACTTCTTGGCTTAATCGAATCAATCCCAGATGATAATTTAACAAGTGTAATCAAGACAAAATTATACCAATTGAGAGGAGAAGTTTTGGTTCTGCTTGGGCGGTTTTTGGAAGCAAAGGAGATTCTCCAACAAACAATGATATTTGCAGAATCGGATGGTTCAACGATTATTGAGGCTGAAGTTTTATCTGCATTAGCAGATATTGCACTGAAGCAAGGAAATTCAGATGATGCGCTTTCCATGCATCGTGATGCTCTTACGAAGTTTATTGAATTAGATGATGCCAAAGGTGCAGCTCGCTCGTATAACAACATGGGATATTTGTTAAGAAGGCGCAATGATAAGGCTAAGGCATTAGAGGCATATGCGGAAGTTGAAAAAATTCTTTCACAATCAGAATCTGAAGAATTGATTGGTAGTCAATTGATTTTAGCAAGAGCATTTTTGGAATTGGATGAAATTGATAGGGCTAGAGATCACGCCCTAACTGCATTCGAAAAGACCGCTGATAGTGAGGACATTCAATTACATGCAAGAGCCCAAGCAGTTCTTGGTCGCTACTATGCAAAGGTTGGCGATTCAGATGTCGCATTACACCATTATTCATCCGCTTTGGATACAATGGGAGATGCAGGTGATTTGATTTCATTAGTAGAAATTACCACATTACTTGGAGAAGTATTGCAAGATGCAGGTAGAACTGAAGAAGCAATGGAACATTACCGTGAAGCCCTTGTCTTGGCAGAAGCAAATGACTTGCGAATGCAAATTGGTGAACTCCTGTCCCGCCTTGGCGGTGTAGCACCAGATAAGCAAAGAAGAATGGAATACCTGCAAAGGGCTTTATCCGTATTTAGGGAATTAGGTGCGAAGTCAAGAATGCGAGAAGTGCAAGCACAAGTTCATCGAGCAGTAATGTCAAGATGATTCTGGTTATGACTGAGGCCTATCGAGTTGGATAGAAGTAATTCCATTATCATGGACTACCCATATTTTGTCTGCCCCGCCGAGATAAATCTCACCTTCGTGAGGGCCACTACCCGTTCCAGAAATTAATACACTTGTATCCAATGTACCACCTTCATCAACCAATGAGATTTGAATATCATTTAGAACTAACTTAAATCTTGATTCATCCGCTTCAGAATGTCTCCATTCAACTGATTCAGCATATGATGCACCTTCAATTCGACTCGCTTCATCGGCTCTTTCAATTGCAGCAGCAATATCATCCATATTTGCTTCGATTGCATTTTCATTCCACCTACTGCGTGTTGCAGTCTCAATATCCCAAGCCCATACTGAAAACATTGTCAGCAATAAGACCCCCAATAGGAAAGTAAAGACATAGCCCAATTCAGTAGCTGCAGCATGTTCGTCTCGACGAAGTTGGAATTGTTTCATTAGATTTCCTCCCTAATATCAACTGTAAGAGATGACATTTGTAATGTGAATTGAATTGGATCACCATTTGTATGCCAAATAGATTCAGAAGTTCCGTAACTAGGGTCTGGTACCCAACCAACATAGTCTGTTAACAAATCAATTCTTCCGGGGTAAATAGTCCAATCCTCACTCGATTCTAGGCCATCTGCCGACTCTATTGCAATTGCTTCACCATAAGGTGAAGTCCAACCTCTACGCACTTCATAGGCAGTAGTTGATGCTAAGGATTGCCGATGTTCCAATTCAATATCAAGAGTCATTCTACCACCACCACTGATACTATTTGCCGCTGGGTGCAATGACGGGATGGTGGCGGCAAAACGTGGACCTGGGCCGCCTCTGTCTGATGGTGATGATACTATGAACGCACTGAATTCAGGATGGTTAGTGACAACTGCTCCACCACTATATGCAACTTCCATTCCGGTAATAGAAGAGGAGAATTGATATGTCAACCTTGAGAGATGGAATGCCCAAGCAGTACCTATAGTCGAATACGAATTAGCCCCTTCAACACCTAAAACTGATATTGCCATACTAGCTGGATGTAAACCATTCTTCCAACCAGCGACCAGATCAACTTCTGAACGTCCAGAAAATGATTTCCAAGGTAAAGAGGTTGTAATCCATCCACTGGCTTGGATATGAACTGCTACACATCGCTGTTCTCCATCATGCATTGCTTGTATTAGTCCATCATCTCCAGATAAATGATGGACTCTAATTGGATTTTCATCTGCAATGATTTTGCTAGTCCCTTCAGTTGTTATTATCGTGGCGACTGG
>JAPKFC010000055.1 GCA_028821785.1 Candidatus Poseidoniaceae archaeon
GAAGGTGATGATTTCCCTGATGATGCCACCGAACACCTAGATACCGATGGCGATGGAGTTCCAGACCATATGGATGAGTTTCCATTCGAACCTACACAGTGGAGAGATTCTGATGGCGACGGATATGGCGATAATCCCAAGGGAAACCAAGGAGATCAATGGCCAGATGACATAAGTCGCCATTATGATTTAGACCGTGATGGAATAGCCGATGCCTACGATGACTTCCCATTTGATCCAACTCAATGGGTCGATGCTGATGGTGACGGAATGGGTGATAATCCGATGGGTATTGGCGCTGATCATTTCCCTAATGACCCGACACAGTGGGGAGATATTGACGGTGATGGATATGGTGATAACCAATCTGGAAACAATCCTGATGCTTTTCCAATTGATGCGACACAGTGGGCTGATACTGATGGTGATGGTTATGGAGATAATCCAGCGGGAAGGTTGTATGACTTATTCCCTAATGATGGCACGCAGTGGGAAGATGCTGATGGTGATGGATTAGGTGACAATCTAACTGGAGATAATGCAGACCCATATCTCAATGATTTTGACAATGATGGATATCCGGATAATATTGATATTTTACCTAAATTATATTCTCCTGGTGACCATGATAATGATGGATGCTTTGACGATGTTGATGTATTCCCTACAAATGCGAATGAATGTTTTGATTTTGATGGAGATGGAGATGGAGATAATGTTGATCCGGATGATGATAATGATGGATGGGCTGATACTGATGAAAGAAGATTGGGAACTAGCCCCTTTGATGCAAATGAAGTACCAGTTGATAGTTTTGAAATTGTAATTCCTGGAACTTCAATCGGTTTAGGTGCTTGGGATTTGATGGGAATGTTCGGAGGTATTCCATTATTCAGTTGGATAGGTTATGGTTTTGCTACGAGGAATGGGCGTTGCAATCGCTATGAACAACAATTGAAAGCAGCAACAACTCGCAAGGAGTTGGAAGATATTGCAATACGTTCAGAATATTCATTGATGCTTAGAATGCTTGGACCACATCAAGGAATTAAATTAGAACGCTTACGTGCAGAATTGGACGATGTACTTGAAAATGAAGAGAATTTAATCGTTCAAGGGTTCGACCAAACCGAATTAATAGTGGCACACGAGAAACTGTTATCTGATAAAGATACAAAGGTACTTCCAGAAATTAATACAGAAAATATCCCTGCCATTTCACTTGAAGCTGAGAAATTCGATGCGGATGGATTTGAATGGATTGAATTTGAAGGTGAAAATTGGTATAGAGTAACCGATTCCAATTCAGATTGGTCATTATTAGAATAAAATTACTAATGGAAATGGGCGATGCAGCCAGAGAACTGAACTGAGCGAAGTGAAGGACATTCTTGGCGCAAGCCCATCCACGACACATCACAAACCATTGTGAATGGGCGATGCAGGATTTGAACCCGCGTCGACGGGTTCGAAGCCCATCAGGATATCCAGGCTACCCTAACCGCCCTTATTTCGTTCCAACAGCCCACCCTTTTTGAATAAGTTGGGTGCACAGGTGGCAATATGGGTCGCTCACTTCCTTGTATTCCAATGGGCTGCTCGGCATGTTGTAGAGAGACAACAATGCCTCTTACCAAAGCAGAGGCGGCCAAGTTAGCAAGAAGAACTGGAATGGCTGTCGACAAATTCTCCTATGCTAATGATTTGGGAATTCTAACTCTACTCAATGATGAAACTACTCGCGCTTGTGTGTTTTTACTGACCGATTCCGCGGAGACGACTGCGGAAGGTGTTTGTTCGGTTTATGATGCAAGACCAAAGGGTTGCCAGACTTATCCTTATGTTTTATCCAAAAATGATACTGCCATTTTGGATGAGGGCTGTCCACACAGGGAACAATTTCCACCACCAAGTGATGATGATGCTGCGACGTTACTCAATCTAGAGGAACGTATTCTGAGTGAATCACAAGACGGTTAAGGCTGCCATGAACATGCTCAACCCATCGGTTTTTTATTACCCAGCCACTTGATTTCATCAATTGTTGTAGTGAATCCCAATCACCGTGTAATAACTCAACTTGAGAATTATCTTCTAGCGGAGAATTTATCTGTGCAGGCATTGAATTAATTGGCACAATCAATACCAGATTAGCATCACTAGATGCTACTTGATGGGCGCTAGTCAGTGTTTTTGTTAGAAGATCATCATGATTTAATGAGCCTTGAGAGTTTCTTCCATATGGAGGGTCTAATACAAACCCCTGGACTTTACCAACCCAAGATTTGTCGATACTGGCCTCAATATTTGTTGCATCTCCGCGCACTATTTGTGCCGAAGAATCGGTGATGTTTTGCTGTTCTAATAACCAGTTGAGATTTTGATTAGCACCTTCAACCATTTCTGAACTGAGGTCAATACCCAATGCTTGACGATTGGTTGCTGCTGCCTCCATGATGAATCCACCCGTTCCGGTCATCGCATCGATTACCGGACCTTTTCCAATTGGCCCAGTAGCGAGATTTACTGCTAATAGTGCCAAGCGAGGAGAAAGGCTAACCGGCTTGAAAAAAGGTCGCTGTGTTGCCTTTCTAGTTGCTACTCCATCTAAACCTGCATCACCTCCAACCATCCAGCCACAAGCGATTTGCGATGAACTACCATCAATTGTTATTGAAAAACGGTGTTGGGGATTTGACAGATCAATCTGACAACCCATCTCACTCATTATGGAGCCAATCTTTCCTGCGATTTTGCTAGAACTAAATTGTGATATTTTTCCTTCAATTCGTAAAGGTACAACCGCCATCTTTCCCTCGCGTTGATTTATTTGTAAATAAGTTTCAATTTTCCCTAGTAAAATGGATTGGTCGTCTTGCCAATTATGAATGAATCCATTTAGCAAAATTGCTTGGCAACCACTAGATGCCGATAGCGTTTCAAACGCTTCACTCGGATTCAATGGACCCTCTAATATCGCAAGGCGATTTGATTCGCTTGCTATCGGGTTATGGCTTGGCAGCAAGGCTGTCAACTCCGCTATGGCAAGAGCTGGATGCCATCCGCGAAGGACTGCAATATGCTGCGCCATATTCACTGCACACCGTCAATCCTTCTTGATGCTCTCGCAGGCCAATGGCTACATACTGTCGCCTTATTTGTCAATACATGGGCTGTAACCTGAAGGACATCGCACCTAAGGAACCGATTGAACTTGCAAGCCTATCTGGTAAGCGTGTGGGTATCGATGCTTTTCTTACAGCCTTCCAATTTCTAACGACAATGCGGGATTTATCTCCACAAGGTGATGGAGGTCCATTACGAAGTAAGGATGGACAAGTTGTTGCGCATTTGATGGGTTTTCTAAACCGCACATGCACATTATTATCTCATGGAATCAAACCAGTTTATGTCTTTGATGGCCGCTCTCCTGAGTTGAAAGCAGATGAAATCGCTTCGAGAAGAAAAAGAAGAGTTGAGGCTGAAAATATCCATAAAGAAGCATTGGCTGCTGGTGATTACAAGTTAGCACAAAAAATGGCTCAACGGATTATGCATTACAGTCCGGAGATGGTTGAAGAAACAAAGAGATTACTAGATTTATTGGGCGTTCCTTGGGTTGCTGCTAAAGCAGAAGGTGAGGCGCAAGCAGCGGTAATGGCTGCGAATGGACAATTGGATGTTGTCGCCACACAAGATTGGGATGCTGTGCTTTATGGAACTCCATTCTTGGTTAGGAATCTAATGAATCACGGAAGTAAGAGTTATGGCAAGGTTGTTACCGCAGAAAAAATAATTTTAGAAGATGTGTTGAAGGAAAATCAAATCACCAGACAACAATTAGTTGATTTGGCAATAATGATCGGTACTGATTTCCACCCAGGCATCAGAGGAATCGGTCCAAAGACTGGTCTCAAATTGATTAAGGAATTCAATACCATTGAAGCGATATGCGCGGCCAAGGATAAAGAAGTTCCACAACGGCTTGATGAAATTAGAGAGATATTCCATAACCATCCGGTTAACCAAGTATCAGATGAAGACCTACAACCTGGAGTGATTGATGTTGCAGGCCTCAATAAATTCTTAATGGAAGAAAAACAGTTTAGTCAGAGAAGAATGGATAATGCATTTGACAAGTTAAGAGCAGGCGGTTTGATTAGAAAGGGTGGTCAAACATCCCTTTTCTCTTTCTAATCATCACTCATAAATCTCAGTGGATTTGCTAATACATTGACACCCGCGAATTGCGTGATATTACCTCTCGCTATTGATTGAGGGTCGTTGAGAGCTTCTTCGATAGTATTGACAGGTGCATTTGGAATTCCTTCAAGCAATTCCGCAAGTTGTACTCTAGTGAATGGTCTGCAAGCATTTTGAACTAGTTGTTCTATTTGTGTTCGTTCAGCGATTCTACCTGCATTTGTATCCCATTGAGGCTTTGTTGGAATCGACAATAACTCAGCCATCTTATGCCATTGTGTATCGTTACCAACTGCAACTACAAACCATCCATCTTCAACTTCAAATGCCCTATATGGGACTAGGTTTGGATGGGCTGAACCCATTCTATGAGGTGATTTACCACTCTCAAGATAATTGTGTGCTTGATTGACAAGTGCTGCTATTGCGCAATCCCATAATGAGATCTCAATGTTCTTTGCTATACCTGTTTTTTCCCGATGCAATAATGCTGCCAAAATTGCTGATACTGCATTCAATCCAGTAATGACGTCGATTAATGCCACGCCTACTTTGTTAGGTGGGCCATCTGCTTCACCGGTAACACTCATCAACCCACTTTGTGCTTGCATTGCCAAATCATATCCAGGTTCATCCTTGCGAGGCCCGGTTGCTCCATATCCAGACATTGAACACAAAATGACATGTTTCGGCATTGGACCTAGTAAACGTTGTAGAGTTCCTGGTTTGAAATTTTCAACTACCACATCACTCTGTTCAATCAATTGAAGAATTCTTTGTTTCTCATCTTTTAGATTAGCAGTAATCACTTGTTTGCCGCGATTAGCCGACAGATAGTAGGCCGCTACTTGTTCTCCATCAAAACCTGTAGCAAATGGTGGACCCCAATGGCGAGTGTCATCTCCCCAAGGTGCCTCTACCTTGGTCACTTCTGCCCCGAAATCGGAGAGATATTGGGTTGTTAATGGACCTGCCAAAATACGTGACAAATCTAGAACCTTGACACCATCTAGAATCTCTTGCATGCGACGCCCTACAACTACTAAATAATGAAAGAAATGGTTGGGAAGTTACCAAGGCCTCGACCCTGATAACTTCGACTTCATTCAAGCGCACTTGAATGTATTATTGAATCTGAAAAAGAATTCTTCTTTACTCAGTTGTTCTTGTCGTTTTGAACTTGTACACGGATTCCTTGTGCATTAGCCTTAACTTCTTGCATAGCCTTTCGTACACGTGTACCAGCTGCACTATTGCCCTTGTCGTGCTTTACAGCATCGGCAAGTGCGGCGGTCAAATCGTCAATCATCTTCTGAACATTAGCCTCTACGGACATAATTACAGCCCTGTGCCTTCGGTCTTTATCTATTGCGCCTACGCTGTTTCGTTATTTTTCGCCCTAAACGCACCACTGCGGGCAGTTTTGTGTTTTTGGGGAAAATCGTTTTTTGAGTAATACGATTTGTCGATATTGAGGGATTAGCATACAATCAATTGAAAACCCCAATGCTAAAGGGCTGTTTAAGGGAGATGCAGAGATGAGATTCGGCGTTCGTGACACATTGCCCGACCCTGACCCTGTTGTCACCCAAGAATGGGTTGAATCAATTCTTGCCGTTGCTGAGAAATTGGGAGACGAAGAAGCCCGTCGCTTACTTCTCGCAACCGTTAATGCTGCTCAAGATGCAGGCGTTGATATTGACTTGGTCAATACCCCATATCTGAATACAATACATCCTTCGATGCAAGGAAAATATCCAGGCGATTTAGCAATGGAGGTCAAATTGCATCAAGTCATTCGTTGGAATGCTATGATGATGGTCACTCGTGCTAACAAAGCCAATGATGGCATCGGGGGCCATATCTCCACTTATGCTTCCACAAGCCATGCTTGGGAAGTTTGTTTCAACCATTTCTTCAGAGGAAAGGATGGAGATGGATCTGGCGACCACCTATATTGGCAAGGTCATGCCTCCCCAGGGATTTATGCCCGCTCTTGGTTAGAAGGACGGTTCACTGAAGAAAACATGGATTTGTTTAGACAAGAAGTTGGAGGCGCCGGTTTGTCATCTTACCCGCATCCTCGCCTGATGCCTGAATATTGGGAGTTTCCATCTGTCAGCATGGGCTTGGGGGCAATGACCGCCATTCATCAAGCAAGATTCAATCGTTACCTAGAGGATAGAGGCCTTTGTTCAACAACGGCATCTCGTGTCTGGTATACGATGGGTGATGGTGAATCTGATGAGCCTGAATCATTATCACAATTGTCTTTGGCGGGAAGAGAAGGTCTTGATAACATAACTATGACAATGAATTGTAATTTACAACGTCTTGACGGCCCTGTTCGTGGAAATTCAAAAATCGTTCAAGAATTAGAAGGGCGCTTTAGGGGATCTGGTTGGAATGTCATCAAGGTTCTTTGGGGCAGTTCTTGGGATGCTTTGTTTGAAGTGGACAATAAAGGTCTAATCGCAAAGAGAATGGGTCAATTGGTTGATGGAGATGAACAAAGAATCATGACTTCTACTGGTGAGATAATCCGTAATGACCTATTCAATAGTGATGAATTAAAAGCACTTGTGTCCCATCTAAACGATGAGCAATTAGAGGATTTATGTGCTGACTTAGGTGGGCATGATTTCCTAAAGATGCATGCTGCATATGCTTCTGCCACTGCTCACAAAGGACAGCCAACTGTTGTGATAATGCGTACTACCAAGGGCCATGGAATTGGTCCTTCATTTGCTGGAAAGAATTCAACACACGGTAAGAAAAAGGCTGATATGGCTTCTATTCAATGGATGAGAGATGACATGTCTCTTGATTTTACAGATAAACAATTAGAATCGTACCCATACATTCTACCAAAGAGTGTTCCAGCCGTTGTTGAGTATGCAAAGGCGCGTCGTGCTGCTTTAGATGGTTTTGTTCCGAAAAGACTCAATCATCAATCAACCCTGGTTCTACCACAGCATGAAACATATTCAGCATTCGATGAAGGAACAAAAGGTAAATCAGAAGTTTCCACAACAATGGCTTTCGTTAGATTGATGCGATCGTTAATGAAGTCAAAAGAAATTGGCAGCCTAATAGTTCCAATTATTCCAGATGAAGGGCGTACTTTTGGTATGGATCCACTGTTTGCCGAATTCGGTATTTATCATCCAAAAGGTCAATTGTATAAGCCAGTAGATCACAAGGTTTTGATGAAGTACAAGGAATCTTCACAAGGTCAAATCTTTGAAGAAGGGATAAATGAGGCTGGTGCAACATCTACTTTCATTGCCTCAGCAACCTCTTACGCAACACATGCTTGCCCAACGATACCATTCTACACATTTTACTCAATGTTTGGATTCCAACGAGTTGCTGATTTAATTTGGTCAGCTGCAGACCAACGCGCTCGCGGATTCTTGATGGGGGCGACCTCTGGAAGAACCACTCTAAACGGTGAAGGATTACAACATCAAGATGGTCACTCTCTATTGATGGCTCATACAAATCCCGCTGTACGAGCATGGGATCCTGCGTTTGCTTACGAGTTAGCGACTATAATCAAACATGGAATTGAGGAAATGTATGGTCAAGACAAGGACTTGCTATACTATATCGCAATCTACAATGAAAATCATCCTATGCCACCTAAGCCAGAAGGCGTTGATGAAGGGATAATTCGCGGAATGTACCGATTGCGCGGAGCGCCAACAGGCGATGGCCCTGTCGTACGTTTAGTCGCTTCAGGACCTATTATGCTGCAAGCTTTTGAGGCTGTAGAATTATTGGAAGAGTTTGGAGTCCGTTGTGAAATTTGGTCTGCAACCTCATATGGTGAATTAAGGCGAGAAGGATTGGAAGTTGCCCGTTGGAATCGACAAAACCCCGATAAAGAAGCCAAGCAACCTTGGGTTCAACAACAACTTGGAAGCGCAATATATCCTACTATTGCAGTATCCGATAATATGGCTGCAGTTCCAGATATGATTCGTCAATGGGTTGGTGGAGATTATTCTGTATTGGGAACTGATGGATTTGGCAAGTCTGATACCAGACCTGCCCTCCGCCGTTTCTTTGAAATCGATGCTGCTTCTGTGACATTGGCTGCACTTTCAGCACTGGTCAGAGATGGTTCATTAGATGCTGAAGTTTATGCAACTGCTGAGAAGAAATTTACGAGTTCTTGATTTGAAATGTGCATATTAGCATTATATGGGTCAGACTATTGGCATATACGGGTAGAGAAGAATGCCAACCGAAATCGGACGCGGGTGGAATGGTTGGAGAATAACAGCCAATGGATTCATGGCTAAATCTGCAACTGCACTTAAGTGGCCAATTTGCGTCTTCATATTTTCTATGACACCGGCATTAATCATGTCAATTATAGATGTGGCATCAAGTATATCTGGAAATTGGATTGAGCTCGCTTCCTTAGCGATTGGAATCATAATGTATGCTGCTATTCGCCACATATTCTTAGGTGAACATAGTTGGACATCTACCTTTGAAGTCCTTCATCATGAGTTAATTCATGCTTTCCTTGCGTTATGTTGCTTTTGCACGATTGAAGAAATCAAAGCAAGTCGTTCAGGTGGTGGTTATGTGACATACAACGGTCAAGGCAATTGGTTGATTTTTCTAGGTCCTTATTTTCTCCCACTACTTCCGCTTATTATCGCATGTGCATCAACTTTAATTGTAGAACCATTTTCTTATTTTGCAATAGCCTTGACCGGCTTTTCGATGGGTTTCTATTACTTCAGTCTCAAAGATGATTTCCACATAAATCAAAGTGATCTGAAGAAAGTTGGAATCCCATTCAGTATTTTGTTCCTCATTCCAGCCAATATTATGGCTATCTTACTCGTTACCCTCATCAGCATCAATGGCGGGGATGGATTTGGAATTTGGTTTGAATCAATTTGGACAAATACTTACGATTTAGTATTTTTCAGACTATCATAAGGTTAGAGAACAAACCAAGCAAAGCTCTTCAACAGGATTTCATTCTTGATCGTTTTTGCCAGAATTTCTAATTAATAGTACGGTGATAATTCCAATTACAAGTCCTATCTGCATCCCAAGCAATCCTCCACCTTCATAACCGGAGTAGCCGAGATAAGAGAAATCTGAGTTGTTTCGAGGGAAAAATGTCGCACCAGCTATATCGAAAATCAATACCAATATCAAAATAAGAGCGATGTAGAATTTTCTTCCTACTTCTCGACCGAATATTGTAGCCATTGTATCTTGGTTGGTGCACTCGTATGTGAACTCATCGTGAGATATATCGCTCAATATTACAACTGGCTTGTAATCAAGATTCACTCACGGCGGGTGGCAATAAGCGCAGCTCCAAGTGCTGCGGTGATGCTGAGGATAATCCCGAAGCCCGGCAGGCCTCCACCTTCATTGTAATCGCCAGGATATACAACTTTCTCGTAGTATACGCCCTCCGCACATGTGCCGGTTCCAACAACGAAATCCAAGTCTGCAGTTGCCAGAACTGTTGCATTCTCCACGTCTGAGTTGATGTCGTCACTTTCATAGAGAGAGGCATCGATGTGATAGCATCCTCTATCTAGGTGAAAAGGATTCTCGCTTTGATTATTGTATCCATTAGCATCTTCATCGTAGCCACCTTTCCAATCAATGTCCCACCACCAATCAAGGCCTTGCCAACTATCCTCAAGACGATAGACGTTGATAATAGCAGTATAATTGACATCCATCTGAAGGTCGTTGACCTCAGCCAAGTATTTGCTATCCCATCCCCACTCAGGGTTCTCAGGGACGCCAACCCCCGCCACACTCACGGTGATGGTTTCACCACCGATTACAGGTTCAGTGATCGGCTCCCATAGCCAAACCATGTTGTTTTCATGCTTGCCAGTGTCTTCACCTACCAAAACCCGTCCGTCATCCAGAACGACGAGGTTGTCCGGTCCAGCGAGATTATTGACATCACATTCGTATGTGGCTGAAGATGTGTAAGGGCCTCCGGATATCACTGGTTCAATCCGATTCACATTCCATTCATCATTCAAGGTCATGCGGTAGACTATTCCACAATAATTCTCTGTGACATCGATGTCTCCCTGCCCATCACTCATCTCGTAACCAATAGCAGACATCGCCAGATAGAGGTAATCGGGTGCGTTTGGATTAAACCCAATCCCTTCCATTTTGTTCCATTCATCGCTGGCCCCAAGCGCAGCAGCGGCCTTACGAGATTCAAGGAAAGCCACCCTATCATCAGCTGCAGATCCAATCGTTCCATCACCATTCAGGTCTTCGTTTAAACGTCCTTCTGCCCAATCTCCAATCTCTTCATCAGTGATGTAGGAATTCTGTCCAGCGATGAAGTCCGCTGTAGTAATTCCATCGTATTCATTAATCCAAGTTTCAATAAGCGAATTTGACGACGAAGCCATTTCCATCCACTCCACATCAAATCCAGTAGTGACCGAGTCTCTGCTATCATCTTGAGTGACTTTGGCAGAGTAGAGAGTCCCTGAACTGAGGTCTCCCGCAGTGTCAGCGACGAACTTGAACAATACCGTTTCATAGCCGTCGTCTGAGAGGTAAACTGTTCTCTCATCAGGCATTACCTGTGCATTTTCATGTGAGAATCGCCCCATCGCGAAGTGCTTGGTGAAGTCGGGTTCGGTGGTAGTCGGATTATCAATTTCCATGATATACCCATAATCATAGGGATTAGGATAGGAGCCAAGATAATCCTCCAACCTCTCTTGGTTGTAATGGTAATTGTAATTCTCGTTATTCCAGTCCTTAGTATTGGCGAAGTAGAGTTCTTCGGCTAGAAGCGGCGTTCCCCATGGACTCATACTACCGAAGCAGAGAACCCAACCACCGTTGACGCTGCTGAGGTCCAACATCCTGCCACCCAACACATCCCATTCAGCAGATGTTGTATTCCATTCAATCTCTAATTGGCTAATTCCTGCTGGTCGTTCTTCCCAGGCAGTGTAGAGATACCCTCGGCTGCCATCGGTGTTTAGAGGTACGAAGGCATTGTAGTCTGGTTTTTCGCTGATGAAAAGTCTATCTCCATCATCGGCGGAGTATATCCCACCAGCAACCCCACCTTCAGAGAGGATGTCGCCACTTTGTAGGAGAACCTGATAATCTCCGTAAGAAGTTCGAATACCATGCCAGATATCCCCTTCGCTGCTAGATGATGCTAATTCTGGAACAGAACTCGGAAGGTCATTCCAATCGATTCCATTGATCACTCCGATTGTTGCTTTGTAATTGTCCTCATCGGGGTGCATAGCATTCACAAAGAAATTACCATTGGCGTCGATGTGCATGCCGGTAACCTCTGCATTGGGTGGGAACATCATGATACGAGTCATCGATTCAGGTGTTGCCCCTTCACTGCTTTCGGCGTTTGCAAATGGAGCAATAAGGATGGAAAGCAGCAAGACGATTGAAAGTACGCTCGGAACTAACTTGTTTCGCATGGATTGCACAGAATTAGGGGGTATGAAAAACATTACCCCAAAACAGGTATTGCATGGGTAGCGAGAAAACCGACCCACGCAAAGCCCATCAAACTACCATATTCGGTTGCAAGGGGTTTCGGATAGACCCTTGCAACACTTACGAGTTGGTTAGTTGATGGTTGCAACTTATGCATTTAACAGACCCTTTGTATCATACATAGTCTGCACATTAATAGCAGCAACAGGACTTGCATATGCTAAGTTCAGTTGAAAGTTCAAACATTATTCTTCCAACTAATCCGATGAATACAATCTTTTTGAT
>JAPKFC010000056.1 GCA_028821785.1 Candidatus Poseidoniaceae archaeon
TGATGAACCGTGAAATGAATGATGCCTCAATCAGATTTTCTACAGTGACTCATACAGATGATAACCAAGCAGGGTCCGAAGTGGTAGTTGAAGGTATTAGAGTTGACCTTGCCCTTGGGCTGATGAACCCTAACGAAGGTCCGTTGAATGGAGGAGGAAGTTCACTTTCCACCTACAAGACAATTACAACTGACTATTCAGTGGATGTTAAAATCAAGTATAGTGGCAGTGTTGTATGGTCTCACAGCACAATTGTCGTCGATGGTATTGATGCGACCTGGAATAGCCAAGTTAGCGGTGCAGTTTCCGGACAAACAGTATATTGGCTTGGACTTGCAGGTACAATTGAAGATGATGCTGGAGCAGAATATATAGAAAGAGATGAGTTTTATGATGATGATGGATGCTACACATTTGAAGTGACTATTACCAATGATTTGTATTCAACATCACCAACTATAGTCATCGATGAGTATGCTTGGAATCTTTCATGGGAATCAGATGAAGTAGATTCTGAAAACGAAGTCTGCAGTGCTTGATTAACAAGTTACTTGATGTATTCTAAAGATCAAACATCATCGCTTTCTGTGGTGATTTCTTCGATATTTTCTACATACTGCTTTTCTTCCACATTGGATTCAAGTTCCATCTCAGAATCTGTAGTGTTTCTAGTGTAAAACCACAGACCACCTAGAATTGCAACCACTACGGTTCCATATATCAAAAGAGGAGCATCTGCTGCTTCTTCTTTGTAAATCCAAGAGACCTCTTGTGAACTTGCACCTTCAGTATTGGTAATGTCTTCACTCAAATCCTCTAGAATGTTTGGTATTAGTGCCTTGCAAACCAGAATCTTTTGGCCATCATCATATGCGTACCAACTAACAGGTGTCTTTTTGTTCTCACCAGGAAGAAGGGTTACAGTAATTGTTGAAGGGGCGGTATCAACGTCTTCTCCATTAACATAGCAACGAATATTTGCAGTTGCTTCAGCAGCCCCAGTGTTACTGACCGTCAGCATGAAACCAATGCTTTCATTGACATTAGCAACATCTTTTTCCAAATCGATATCATCAATTGAAATGTATGGTAATGGGATATTTATTTCTGCATATGGTGTATGAGGTGCTGCAATAGTGGTGTTGAAAACACCCCAACCTGAAGTGATTGTGAATGTAAGAACTCCTGTTTCTATATGCTGTAGACCGTCACCATCCATCCATTCTACAATTCGTCTAAATTCACTCCCTCCGATATCTACAATACCACTTTCATTTGTAATGTCATAACGTGAATCATCGCCGTATCCAATTCCCGTTTCGTAGACATTTACAGATTTACTATTGGTCTGAATTATTCTTTCAGATAATAGTCGAATCCAAGAATCAGTATCTCCTCCCGTTCCAGTGCTTGTGGCATAGTTTAGTCCTGCTGCATCGTGGGCAATGATGTCTTCATCGGTTCGTGAACCGGAAATACTACTTTCTGAAATAGATAGTGAACCTTCATTTTGAATATTGATCGGTGCACTGCCAGTTAATTGTGAATTAGTGATCATACACTGTCCAAGGCAATTCAAATCAGCTCCATCTAAAGTCGCTGAATCCATTGTAAAATCTCCAAGTACGTTCAGGTCAAAAGAAGAAGATAGCCACACTAAACTTGCACTATCATAATTCATTTCTTGTGGACTAAAAGTTACAACAGTATCTCCACTATGTGCAAATGAAACGGAAGTAATATGGGTGGTTGAAAATGAACTGATTGAGAAGTTGACATAAATATCGTCTCCATTAAGAGGGACTGTAATGTCAACAAATTCTTCTCCTGATGCATCGGTTACCTCTTCTCCAACAGTGATGTTGAATAGGAATTCGGAAGGTATTTGATGGTCGAATTCAATTCTCATTGTTCCTGATTCAGCAACATCTCCAAGATTAAAGAGTAAACTTGAATCATATTGAAGTCTAATCAATGAATCCAATTCTGCGCCAACTAGATTACCATTCAAAGTTAATGACGCACCATCCTCAACCATAATGCTAGAACCACTAATTACGGAAACATTGGAGTTAATTGTTAATGATGAACCCGATTCAACCAATAAAGTTCCGTTTAAGATACCATCTTCATCCCAAATGGTTGCTGAAGAAATAGTTTCATCTGAGTCACCACTAGGGGCAGTAGCTGAGGTCAAAGGTATTGCTGAAAAGGTTGCTACTAACAAAATGATAGTGGCAAATAGTGCTTGGCGCATGTGATGATTGACTTGACGCCTGCACATGAATGCTTTGCCGGAATGTAATGCTCAATATGGAACATCTTTCCAGCCGATTTTGTAACCAATTACGTTGAAAGTTCTGTGTAATATTGGTGTTATGATTACTATCAGTAGCATTGGAATGACTAATTGAGTTGCAGAAATTAAAGCATCACCTAAGAATAGCAATCCAAAACAAAACACCATGATTGCAAATGGTAATGTGTCGAGGAGTGGGGCTTTGGAAGAGACATCACCTTCCCTCTTTAGGCCCCTTCTACGTTTTAAGAATGAACCAGCAGAATCACCTAATAAACAACTGAATCCAAGAAAAGAGCCCAATATGAATGCACTTGATAGAGAAGACCCAGTATCCCACCAACTTCCCTCGTAACCCGTTAACGGATGAACGAAGATTGAGGCGCTAGTGTCACTAATTGCAGTAGGCTCGCCCATCTGCATCACAATTATCATTGACATAAGTCCAGAAGTTAGAGAGCCGCCGATCAAGCCATTCCAAGTTTTACCATCGCCTAGAATACGATTGCCATCTTTCCAATTTTTACCGCCATCAATTGGCCATGGGCCATAACCTGTTTTTGGTAGCCACTTCCCCCACATCATTGCATATGTATTTGCTAAAAATCCCGGCAAGTAGAGCCACAATACCATGAGCGCTGCACAAATAAGCCCCAATTCGGAAACAATCTCTTCAGCGTATTGCGAAGCCGTTGATACTGAGGTCATATTTTTGCCAAAGCAATTAGACCTATGAATAAACCCCCTATATTGGTTCATTAGTTGCAGTATATCTACGCGATTTGCTTATGTGGTGCCGTCATCGACCTCGTGATATGGCGGGAAGCGTAGTTCTTGTAGTCGGAAGCGGCGGCAGAGAACATTCGATTTGTAAACAACTGTCCTTGTCTCAATTAGTCTCTGAAATTCATTGTTCGCCTGGAAATGCAGGAACTATCGGCATTGCAACAAATCATTCGGTCTCAGCAGAAGACGTTTCTGGTCTGGTTGAACTAGCAATAAGTTTGCGTGTAGATTTGGTGGTCACAGGTCCAGAGGCACCCTTGTGCTGTGGATTGGCTGATGCACTAGCAATCGCCAATATTCCCTGTTTTGGACCAGTTGCTAAATTGGCAAATTTAGAGGGTTCAAAGTTGCATGCAAAGCAAGTAATGCATAGCGTAGGTGTACCGACTGCAGCTTTTCATGTATTGGATGACAATTCAGATATTGATGCCGCGCTCAACGATTTTTCGGGAAACCCATGGGTCGTCAAAAGAGATGTATTGGCAGGTGGTAAAGGTGTTGTTGTCACCTCTGATAGATTGGAAGCAAAGACATTTATCAACTCATCAATCGCATCGGATGGCAAGGTTTTGTTAGAAGACTTTTTGCCGGGTGAAGAAGCCAGTATGCTCGTAGTAATGGACGGTACTGGATTCGTTACTTTACCATGTTCTCAAGATCATAAGCGTGCATATGATGGTGACCTCGGTCCTAACACTGGTGGTATGGGTGCTTATTGTCCCGCTCCTGTCGTTACAGAATCGGTCTATCAAAGAACAATTGAGAGAATTATTGAACCTATGCACACATATTTATCTAGCCAAGAAACTCCATACCGAGGAGTTCTTTTTGTCGGTCTAATGATCACACAATCTGGAGACCCGTATGTTGTTGAATTTAATGTCCGTTTTGGTGACCCAGAATGCCAAATAACATTACCTCTAATCTCCTCAGATCTTTACACATTGTTGTATTCTGCAGCCACTGATGGCCTTTCCGAACAAGAAATCACATTCTTCGATAAGCAAGCACTAACCGTCGTTCTTGCTGCTGAAGGTTATCCAGCATCTCCGGTAAAAGGAAGAATAATCAATGGACTAAGCAGCGAGACAATTCATACTTCTGAGAGTGATGTGTGGATTAATTTTGCCGGCGTTGGACTAGATGATAATGGGGATTATATTTCGACAGGCGGAAGGGTTCTGTCATGTTCGGCTTTGGCGCATACATTGGAAGATGCCAAGAATCTTGCATACCAATTAATTTCTCAAATTGAACTTGAAGGCTCACATTACAGAACTGATATTGGACATAGAGCATTGTAATTATAGCGCAGTAAATTGATTTTGGTGCAATTTTCCGGGGGCAATATAGATGCCTTCGGCGATGGTTTCCACTGCAAAAATAAGAAGCCGTAAAATGTGTCTAAAAGGGCTACTGATTGGCATGTCGGTGTTGTGAGTACCCCGTCACTGTTAAGAAGGGCTCTCAAGTGGCGAACTCGCTTCAGTCTTTAGACTGTAAGCAAAAACTATTGAGGGAAACAAAATGGAACAAAAAACAGGTACTTCGCAAGCACCATTCCTAGCGTGGCTAATTGGGCCACTTGCTATGCTGCTTGCAATCGCTGCCATCAAGATTACAGGAATTAATTTTGATCTAAATATGAACAACCTTGCACCTATGGCTGCAGTTATTGCTGCCAGCATAGTTGCAACCCTACCTCGTGTCCTGCGAGAAAATGAAATCCTGACAAACATGAACCTATCCCTCGCTTCTCTGTTTGTTGCAATAATTGGTGCTGAAATTATAAATTCATACACATCACTTGGTGCTGTAAATGCTGGTATTTTCTTCCTGATAGTCTTTTTCGGACAGATGTTAGAATCCAAAGGAAGACATGAACTTTCCACAATTTTGACATTTACGGCGATTGGATACCATTTCGCTCTAATTATGGCTGAATCAGTAACTAGCACCTTTTCACCTGACCATGTATACACATATGTGAAGGAAGGTGGCGGAGCGACATTAGTTCAAAACATGGAAAGATCTGCAAGTGCATATGTCTTCTTTTCTTACCTTACCATCGCCATTATCGTTGGAACTTTAGTTGCGACCCTTGCTCGTGGAAAATTGACCACAGCAGGAGATGATGGATGGTTCTCATTTGTTGGATCTAATTCTAGTGGATATCATAAAGGTAATTTGCCACTACAAATTGCTCTTGCTGTTTGGGCATTAGCTCACATCGCATCACTTTGGCATTTCAACGATGTATCTCTTGCTGACAAACTTGGAGTTACCGATGAAGCTGGTTACAGCGGATATATTGGTTATTGGGCTTCATTCATGACTGGATTAGTTGCACTAATGATTGCAGGTATGGTAAGCGAACGCTGGAATACACGTGCAATGTTATTGGGTTCAATGTGGGCCCTATTCCAAGTTTCGAGTTGGAATGAGGCAGGACTTTGGTCCAATTCACAACTTGAAGGTTCTTGGGGTGCAATCACGTGGTTTGGTATTACTTTCTTCATCTGTTTTGCAATTTACAAGATTTCAACCCACGAAAAGTATGGTGGATGGGCTAACTTAGAAGATCATGAATACTCAGGTGCTCGCCGATTTTGGAATGCTCATTGGGCATCCTTGATGATCGGTATGGCGTTCTTCTTTGGATTAATAATCCGTGTGCAATGGTACATAATCCCTTCAATGAATTCCGCTGGAACTGAAACTTGGGATATGACTGGTGGTTCTGACCCTTGGTACATGAAGAGAGTTGTAGATTATATTCTTGCAAATAATGCACATCTAGTATTTGATGCTGACAGATTTTACCCTGTAGGTGGAATAAACCCACGTCCGCCATTATTCACATGGTCTTTGGCAGTAGGTGCTATGATCCTTACTCCATTCTTGGGCGAAAATGCTTCTGATGCAGTTTGGTGGAGTATGCTAGGACTACCTGCAGTTTATGGTGCTCTAACAATTCTTCCAGTATCTGCAATCGCAAGAGATCACTCTGGCAAGGTTGCTGGAGTTCTCGCTGCATGGCTTATCGCATTTATGCCAGCCCATCTCACCCACACAACTTGGGCTCTCGCAGATCACGATGCGTTTGTATTGCTATTCATTACACTCGGATTCATGTATTGGCTTAGAGCAGTCAAGTATGCCGGAAGTGAGCGTCTTTCAAAAACAACTTCTTCCAGTCTTAGTGGTTTGATTAGTTCAGTTAGCGATGTTATGACTCAACGTAAAGCTGCGTTTGCAAATGCGGTATTAGCAGGAGTTGCATTCGGTGTTGTATCATTAGGTTGGAAAGGTTTCGTTGTAGGACCTTCTATTCTTTTCCTTGCTTATGCGATTCAAGTTGCATTGAATATGTTCCGTCGACGTGATTCTACTGTGATAAACGTATTATTCCTTACAATGCTAGTTGTTAATTTAATGATGGCATTACCATTCTATGCACATCCTCAATTGGATTTGGTATTCGATGGAACAGGTCTTCAACCATTCTTGTTCATTCTAGGATTTACAATAGCAATTTCATATGTTACAATCGGATTTAGAGACAAGCCTTGGTTACTCGTACTTGGAACTCTATTGATTGGAGGAATTGTTTTCTTTGGCATCTTATTCGTATTGAAGTTCTTCGAACTCTCAAATGCGTGGGATGTTCTGTTGACTGGTTCAGGTTATTTCGCCAAGACCAAGATTTTTGATACTGTTGCTGAAGCGAATGCCCCACCGCGAGGACAATTGTTTGCCTCATTCGGTCCTATTTTGTTTGTCATCTCACTAGCAATGGGTGTTTTATTGGCATGGGAAGGACTACGAACTCGAAAACAAACATCAGTTGTTTTCAGCATTTGGATTTTCGCTGCTTGTTTCATGTCTTGGAATGCAGCACGTTTCATGTTCAACGCAACACCAGCAGTTGCTATCCTCGGTGCATCCGGAATGGTATCACTTTGGAAGTGGTCGAATTGGGAAGGATTGAATCGTTCTTGGAGAAAATTCGGAATTCGTACTCCTGCTGACAGAATCACAGGAATGAGGAAAGCCGTTTGGAAAACTCCTTCATTCTCTGCAATCTTACTAGTAATGGTTATGCTGCTTGGCCAGCATGCTACATATGGTTTGGATGCAGCAATGCCTAGATCTATGGGTGAAAATGAAATGGATGAAAATATTTACAATTTGATGCCAGATATCCTAAGATGGGATGATTTCGGCTTTTCAATGCTAGATAGCAGTCCATATGATGGAAATTGGTATCTCGGTTCTTTCGGTTCTGGTTTCAATGACCAAGGATGGAATCGTGCTTATGAGTGGCTAGCAGATCAAGATACTGATGATAATTACTCTGAAAGACCCGCTTTCGTTTCTTGGTGGGATTATGGTTTCCAGGCATTAAACAACGGTGAACATCCATCAGTTTCGGATAACTTCCAATCGGGAATTCCTGCAACAGGAAACATGTTACTTGCTAGAAGTCAAGAGGATTTAGTTTCAATGTTTATTTGGCAACTAGCCGAAGGTGACATTGCATATAATGAAGATCGGACAACTGAATATCAAATGACTACTACATTCTCGGGTATTGTGGAGAATCACCTAACACCTGGTCAATTTAATGAATTTGTTAAGATTGAAACCAATCTAAATAATGGCCAAATGATTGACTTTATCGAAGAAAACTCCTTTGAGGTTTACAAGACCAACAGAGATGTTGCAATGGCTAAACAATCTTCGTCATCAAATGGTGCTGAGACTTTATATCGCATCTATGAAGATGGTGAAAGAATGCTCTGTACTACTGCCTTATCCAACACTTGTATTGGTGATGATTGGTCTCAAGAATTCGAAGCAAATCGTACTTTCTCTAACAATGTTAGAACTGGTCAAGATACGGTACTGGCAACAACTCACTATATTATTGGTGATTATTGGTATACTGCAGATTTGGTCGAAGAATTTGACTCAGTTTCAACCAACATGCACAGGAAGAATGCACGATTAGCATTGACTGTACAGTTATTGAGTGAATCATTAACCTCGTCAGAAATAATTAACCTATACGATGACATTATCGGAATGGAAGGCTACTATGAAGTTCAAGATTACGATGGCGCACCTGGTGAAACAGTATCACGTGACCATGAAATTAGATATTTAGCAGTTGACAACAGACTATACCCAAGAGCAGGACGATATACTGCAGACCAGAATTATAACAATCGTCAACCGATGGGTATCTTTGGTGCTCCATCTACATTATCTGGACAAGATGTTGGAACATTCATGAGTACAGTCTACGAAACCACCCGTGGTGGCTTTGCACAAGAGATGACATCAGCTGAAGTCGATGAAGCAATGTACCAAGATATGCTAAATCAGCAAGCAGGTGCCGATGTAGACCTCTTAGAGATTAGCGATGTGAGAGTTGACCACTCAGCAGCCTTCTTTGATACGATGCTAGCACGTTCCTATATTGGATATGGTGCGAGTACTCTCGGGATGGATACTGCTGATAGTAATCCTCAACCTGCACAGCACTTTGATTTGCAAGGTAGCCCTGGAAGTTACTTCTCACAGTCAGTGCCTTTGCCTGGTGCAATGCTGAACCACTTCGTTATCTCCAATTGGTATAGTGAAGACCCAGCAGATGTTGCAGGTCAGGCAAATACCTACGTCAAGATTCTAAAGTACTATTCTGGAGCAGAAGTTTCAGGGCAAGTAAAAATGACCGATGACGGCCAAGGTCTACCTAATGTTAGAATCTTGATAGAAAGAGATGCATTCTCAGGAGAGGGTACATCTGACTTGGACGAAGATACATATTGGATTCCAATTGGATTTACTGATGCCGATGAGAATGGTGATTGGTCCTATACAGTTCCAGCAGGAAGAATACGTGTAAGCGCTTTTGCTGGTGAATACGACCCTACAATGGCAGATGCAAATATTCGCTCAGGCGATGCAGCCAATAACCTTCAAGATTTGTTCAACAATAATAATGAAGATAGATCAGTCTATGATATTACTTCAATTCTAGGACAAGTTTCAAACATGAGTTGGCTCGGAGAGAATGAATTGAATGTTACAGGACCTCAAGCAGATAGAATTGTACCGATTGAAGGTGTACTTGACATTGGAGTAAAGAGCAGTGGTGTATCTGGTTTGATCACTTGGAGCGGTCATGAATCGTTCGAAGGTGAAGCAATTGAAGATGCAGAGTTTATCATGCGTAATATTTGGTCAATGACCGATAACTATTCGATTACAACAACTAGCGGTTCTTTCACTACCGAAGAAACTAGAATTTTACAGGGAACTGGAGAAGTTACATTTGCTGACGAAGGTACCTTTGATAGTACAGGAGTCGCCTATGCAGAAGATTTCACTGGAACATTTAGAAGAACTATAGCAGATTCTAGAACATACTTCGGTAACGGTACATGGAACGGAAATGGATTGCTTGAAGCTTCATGGCTTGAGAATTCATCTTCTGTTGTCGATTGTACTACTGATAATAACACTGGTTCGGTAATGCCTGTAAATGAAACCGTTTGTGTATCTGATGATTCAGGACAATTAACAGTTTACTTACTATCGGGTGAAGTTAACGCAACGGGTAGTTTGACCTCTCAAGGGGTCTCGACTCTTGTCAAGACCCTTGAAGGTGCTACCTTCGAAGGAACAGGTTCCTTTGCTGGTGTTGGTACAATTAACGGAACAGGATTGTTCGTTGGTTCCGGTTACTTCTCAGGACCAATGGTTCAAGCAGGTTCATTCTACCAAACTGGTTTGGTCCCAGGTATGTACAATATGATTGCAGTCTTAGATAACGGCAAGGAAGTATTACTTCCAGATCCAGTGGAAGTCGGAATCAATCCGTCATATGATTTGGAACTTGATTTACCAGGTTCAATTTTCTTGGATACGATGAAGGGAATGGACGATGAAGTGATTGCTAATCATACATTTGAGTTAATTGATGCTATCCTATATGCAGATTCACTCGCAGACGACACAAATTGTGTTGCAAGTGATGGCTGTGTAGAAATAACCACAGATGAAGAGGGCAATTTCTCATACGGTCCGATAACTAGCGGCGAATATTTCTATCGCATTGACCTTGATAATGATGGTTGGTATGAGTTGAATGAAACATTCATGGTCCTTGGGGACTCTCAAAACTTTAGTTTGGCTTCTGAAGTATCTACATTGACTGATTTGACAATAACTCTTGTATCTCCAACAGATATCAATGGTGAAGCACTAACAGATGTAGCAAATAGGACTCTAATATTCTCTAATGACTTAGATGATTGGATGACAGTTGAAGCAACTTCTGATGAAAATGGTACTATAAATGTGGAACTTGTACAAGGTCCATTCACAATTTCAGATGAATCTGATGATGATTATGTACTATTCAATTCATATGAAGTCACTCTTGATGATGATTCATTTAATTTATCATATGCAATTGCTACTTGGGCAAATGGAACCATTAGAGCAGTTAACGGTACAATGGATTACGATGTTTGGTATCAAGATGAAGAGCAATGGGAAATGAATTCACAGCCTGCTTCAGGTCTAACAGTTAATTTCACATCAGGAGATCTTCTCTTCACTACTTCTACTGATACAAATGGAAGTTACAGTATTCGTTTACCAGCAGGAAGTGAGTTCCAAATGACTGCAATGGCACTATTCTCAGCAATGAGTGGTGGCCAAATTGTAGATGCAGTTCCCGATATGGACGAACTTGGAATCTTGTATTTGGCTCCAACCGGATTTGTACATGGTCAAGTATTCCTATACGATAACACAACTCTTTGGGATTCAACTAATCCTGGATTTGAGCAAGTGACAGTTACTGCTACAGATTCTAATGGCGTCGAATGGACTACTGAATTAGATAACTATGGTAAATTTGGTATACATATTCAGGCAGGATTGACAGATATATCCTTGCCAGAAGGTGAGTTGAATAGTGTCAATATTGAAGGATTTAATGTGGTTACAGATGGGGAGTTATCAATGCTTCAATTAATTGTTAATCCGGATTCACAAATAGTGACATTCCATGTCTTTATGGATGCAGGTGGCGATGGTGAAATGGTCAATGGAACATTGGTTTCACCAGATTTCACATTATCATCTAATTATGAATTCGTAGAAGATATCAATATCACATCTGCAAATTATACTGCACCTGGTATCGTAGAAATAGAATTGCAGCCTGGTGCTTACAGTTTGATGTTCAATACTACCCTTGCTAGTGATGAGAACGCTACAGATTATTCATTATCTTCTTCCAACTCACCGTTTAATGTGTATGTGGGACTCGAAGAAATGGAAAATTATACTGTTGCTTTGACTAACAAATACCTTGTTTCTGGAACTTTAACAGATTCAAACGGAAGTGGCATGTCAACAATATTCCAGTTGTGGAATTCTGAAGGTTCAGATTGGATCAATATTGAATCTGATGAGAATGGTTCATTTGTTGATTATGTTGAAGAAGGAGACTGGATTGTTGTAGTCGCACCATTCCTTGATGATGACAATGGTACTGAGCAATTGCGCAGTGTATTGAGCGTTAATGCGCAGTCGTCACGCACTGAACTGGTATTGCAGACCAGTACTTCTATTGAAGTTTCATTCACTTTGAGTGAAGCGGTCACCGAAGTCAATTTGGCAGATACTCGTGTAACTCTAGTAAGTCAAGAGGGATTGGGCAATATCACATTGGAAAAGACTGATGCAGATGGTAATGTTACCTTTGATGCATATCCTGGCCAATGGAGTTTATTC
>JAPKFC010000057.1 GCA_028821785.1 Candidatus Poseidoniaceae archaeon
GGATTCCCTACGGAATTGGCAATTATACTATTGAAATTTCAGTTACAGCCGAAACAGGTAATACGCTAAATCCAACATGTAGCCGCAATGATGGCGGTGAAGAAGTAACTTATACCGTTAGTTTGGTACTATTGGATTATTCCATTGTGCCAGATATTACCATTGAAGTTTAAACTTCAACCAATCAAGCATTGAGAAGTTTGCTAATATCTAGTATCGGTGAAACTCTTTTATCAATTATTTGCATCATTTGAGCAAGTGCTTTCTCAGTCTTTGCTTCAACCCTCATCACTAGGATCGCTTCAGTGTTTGATTTACGAGCCAAATACCAACCAGCATATTCACCGTCATAATCAAAGCGAACTCTTACTCCATCAACTGTAGAGCATTGGTAATCGCTAAAGGCTTGGGTAATCGCAGCAACAAATGGCAATTTATCTTGTTCCGAGCATGGAACTTTGACCTCACCTGAGGTTGGTAAACTTGGAGCAAGACGTTCCAATTCACTGGAGAAAGAAGGACCTCCATCCTCAGGGCTATCTCGGCGTGACCAACATTCAATTATCCGTGCAGCATTGTATAGTGAACAATCAAAACCATACCAACCGCGGTCGGCTAAGAAGATGTGTCCAGACATTTCAGCAGCCATTCTGCATTGCGGTTTTGCTGCTAAAACTCGCTTCATGAAAGAGTGACCAGTCTTTGCCATATGCGGTACTCCGCCAGCATTAATGATTGCAGTTTCAACATTCATTGAACATTTCACATCATAGATTATGGTTTTTGATTCATCACTTGTTCCAGCATCAGAAGCAAGAATATCTTCAGCCATTAATGCGATTAATCGGTCAGGATAAACGAATTGACCGTCTTCATCAACAGCACCAATTCTATCACCGTCACCATCAACACCTAGCCCAAACTCAAGTTTATTTTCAACAACAGCATTACCAAGATCAATCATATTTTTTGGACGTGTTGGGTCTGCGCCATGGTTAGGTTCAGTAGCATCCCAGTCACAGAATAAGTCAGTATGTTCAGCCCCTATCATATCGAGTAATTTGGTCATCGCAGGGCCAGGGACTGCATTACCACAGTCCACAGCAACCTTGACAGGTCGTGCTAATGGCCCAACTGAGTTTACAATCGCTTGCAGATA
Source organism: Candidatus Poseidoniaceae archaeon (assembly GCA_028821785.1). Lineage (GTDB taxonomy): Archaea > Thermoplasmatota > Poseidoniia > Poseidoniales > Poseidoniaceae > MGIIa-L1. The sequence continues at coordinate 1,160 of JAPKFC010000057.1, forward strand.
TGTCTCTATGTGTGGGTGGTCAACAATACTTCCTTGACCCGTATCAAATTCTCCAGCCAAGAACACTTCTTTCAATTGCTGAATTTCTTCCCCTGCTAGAGGAAGTGTGCCATTACACATTTTGAATCCGTTATGTGTTGGCATTGGCAGGTGTGATGCAGTCACCATTACTCCGCCATCAACTGGAAGAGTCCAACATGCATGATAGACACAACCTGTGCTAACTATTCCTAAATCATAAACAGTAACTCCGGCGGAAACAAAACCTGCAATTAGGTTTTCAGTTAATGCAGGAGATGAATCGCGAATATCTCGCCCCACTGCAAATGTTTTACACTTTAGGTAAGTAGCCATTGCTTTACCTAATCGCAAAGCGAATTGAGGGGTAATATCACCGCTACCGTCACCATTTGCATGGCCACGAATATCGTATGCCTTGAAGCAGTGTTGGGTCCACATGGAACTCCCAGCAGGTCCTTGTTTTCAATCCTGTGTGCTAATTATTTTCTAACAAAAGCAATGATGAAGGCAATTATTAGGGTAATAACGACGAACTCAACGGCTACTCCCTGCCATATCGCTACAGTAAGGAATACTGAGAATGTTGGAATAACCATGCGCAATAGTTTGGGCCAAGTCATCAAACCTTGAGGGGTTTCAATGTAAGGTGATCCCGGCATTAATGTAACCCCCATTAATGATTATTAATTATTATCAATTGCTTGAATGACAATTTCGATTCTAGCATTAGCCGGTAATCCAGCTGCAGCAAAAGCAGCACGTGCAGGTTTTACCTCAATCGCATCGACCCAAGCGCCGTATACTTCATTCATTGCAGCAAAATCATCGATATCATCAAGAAGTATTTGAGCAAAACAGACAGCATCTCTTGTTAGATTTGCAGCCGTTAGCAATACATCTATTTTTGCTAATGAAGCAGCGGTTTGTGCTTGAATATCGTCACCTGCTTCAGGTGCTATTTGGCCACTTAGCCACACGACTCCATTTGCTATAATGCCAGCGGAATAAGGGCCATATGTTTTTGCACCAGGGTTATCGATAGAGCGTTTCTCCATGAGTCTGTGCTATCGCCCTCAGCCCATCAATGCATTGATTCTGAACGATGATTTGAGGGTGAGGTAGTATCAGCCCCATCCATGCGCACCTGTTGGGTTCTAGATCATCCCGCGCATGTTAGATTATTGGCACCGTTCATTCGCAGTGGTCAATCCAATGATATTATCATCGCATGTGACCGAATAGAAGTTAGAAATTTACTTGAGAGTGCGGATGGAATATTGCCACGGCGGCAAAAAATGTGGGTGCAGAGAGTAATCGGTAGCGCCAAGTCGATCAAAGCATTGAGAAGAATTAATCAAAGCCATAATTTCATGGCTACTGCTGGTAAAGATGGTAGCGGTGCAATAGAGAGAATAGTCGTTATTGGGGCGTCATTAGAATTGTTAGCACTCAAGAATGTCATCAGATTAGGTAAGATAAAATCTATCAAACATTTAGTTTATATTTCTGATACTGAAGTAAATCATATTGCACATAAATTAGCTATAAAAGAGTGCACTGAAGTAGTGTTGCCAACACACTGGGATGACACTATTGATGGTGGTTTTCTCGCAAAAGTATCCAAATCAAGCAATATTATTGTTCATCGATTAGATGGATTGCATGGCCATGTTCACCTGCGTCCAAGCCAGCGACCAAATCAAGTTTCAGATCCACCAAGGGCGATGGTACGTCGTCTAATCGGAGATGGCATTCACGATGATGGCGAAGTCATCCACATTCCTGAAAAGGTATGGGATGGACTAATTCCAACCTTTGCCGACGAGTCAAAATATGCTGGCGATGCATGGCAATTAACCCAACAACTAGCAGCACATGATTGCCTAATTACCAATTCAGTAACTCTCGCAAGTGAGGCTTGTCTTCTCGGAACTCCAACCTTGTTAATCTCTAGAGCACAACGTGGCTTCTTGTCCAGACTTGAACAAGATGGTCATCCATTATTTATTTGGAATGAGAATTGTGAAGGAGAAAAGTTTGAACAAAAATTGACTCAATTCCTTTGTGGCATTCACTTAACAGATGCATTGGAGCCAGAACAATGGCCAAATACCAAACAACAGTTGGCTGAAATTCTAAGACTTAAAATCATTGATTGAGCCAATTAGTGATAATTTCCAAGTGGTCTCCAGCCATTTGTAAATCTCCAGCGAGAATAGTTTCAATTGGCCAAAACTTTGCATCAGCAGCATCATCACCTGCGATTGGTTGTTGCTCAGAACTAACTTCAATTTCATAGACAATGCTGACAATATGCTTACGCGGGTCTCTATCAGGGTTACCCATTACAGAAATCAACTTTGGATTTTCACCGTGCATACTTGTCTCTTCAAGTAATTCACGAACAGCTGCGTCAATTGGTGCTTCTCCTCTATCAACAAAGCCACCCGGAAGTGCCCAAGCACCCTTCATTGGAGGAAACTTTCTCTGAATCAATAGGACAGAATCCCCTCTTCGTACCGCAGCATCAGCGGCTAGTGCTGGGTTGAGCCAACCATTACACTCATCGCATGATGTCATCGGATCAAACTCCATATCTTCGACGACGTTCTTGGAATGTGCGGATTGCTTTCAACAAATCCTTCTTTTGGAAACTAGGCCAGAACACATCTGTAAAATATAGTTCTGAATATGCCATTTGCCATAATAAGAAATTAGAAATTCGCTCCTCTCCACTGGTACGTATGACCAAATCAGGGTCTGGCATATCCGCAGTGTAGAGTCTTTCAGAAACGGCCTTCTCATCAATATCGTCTAGGCTGATTTTCCCCTCAGCATGGTCGGAAGCAATCGATTGAATCGCTCTAATCATCTCTTCCCGACTACCATATGCAAGACAGATAGTAAAAACAAATTTTCCATAATCCTTAGTTTTATTTTCCGCATAATCTATTGCTTCGTTGACAGATTCAGGTAATAATTCTCTTCTACCAATGATTTGCACCTTGACTTCATTTTCATGAATTCTAGGGTCATCAGCAATATCTTTCAACCCTTCAACATATAAGTTGAATAATGTCTCAAGTTCTTGCTTAGGTCTGGTGAGGTTTTCAGTTGATAGTGCATAAACGGTGAGCCATGGTATTTCTAAATCCAATACCCAATCCAAAACGCGTTCCAATTTCTCTTTGCCAATTTTATGGCCGATACTGGTAGCAAGGTTAGATTTCCAAGCAAAACGGCGGTTACCATCCATGATAATCGCTAGGTGTTGAACCGAAATAGGACTTGCGAGAACTTCTCGCAAGAGTTTTGCCTCGACCGCTTGGCCTAGTGCATCACCGACTCGTTCCGATATACCCACCAGACTTCCCCCTGCCTTGTCGTAGAGGTGAAAGGGTATGAGTTCACCCCTTCGCCATTGACAATTCGACAGCCACATTCAAGAGCCAAAAATTCAACAATCGAGCATGTTATTAATTCTAATTAAGTTGAAAACTTTGTAGTAGGGCAACTCCAGCATACGATATGGGAGAGCCTGCCTGGTGGCCAAGTGGAATCTCCAAGACTTCGTTTGAGGAGGCACAATCAACACTAATTTGTCGAACATCATTCGGAAAAACCACAATGTGGAACTCGGATATGGCAATGGAAGTACAATGGTGGCAACAACTACCAGAGAGTGGAACAATTTGGGGCGAGTGGCCTGAAGATGTAGTCTCTCTCGACAAAATAACAGAGGACCAAAGCGGTATTGTTGTCAAATTATTTGGCCAAGATAAGCAGTGGATTGCTAGATTATGTCCAATTGAGGTTGGTCAAGATGCTTCTAGAATCGCCAGACATAAGGATTGGAATTTAGCATTACAAGGGTGTGATATCTTGTTACCAGTTGCCGGTTGGTCTACCGATAATGGCGATAGGGTCATCATTTATCCCCAATACGAGGAAGTACCAATAAACGATATCTCAGATGAATTACAATCGATAGTTTCTATAATGGCAAAAGCCCAATCAAACTTGCAACAATTCGCAACACCTAATAGTGAAAGATTGTGGAACGATTCCTTGAAAACAATAGAAGCCGCTCTCAAAACCAATACCTTATGGCGTGGGCCACATACAATCAAAACCGTAGGTTTGCCAACATTAAATCTCAATTTTGCAAGTATTGTCAAGGTAGATGGAAAATTAATGTTAATCGCTCAACCAAGAAGATTGGTTGAACATCTTTTGGTTGGAGAACAACGGATTCCAGCAATAGCAAACTTGATGTCGATGGAAAGAGAATTTACAGATCATTGCCAAGTTGATGAAGTAGTAAGAAAACAATTGCTTGAGACGTGGATTAACTTAGTACCAATAGAATGGACTGGAAAGAAAGAGATGTCAACAGTTCTTGGAGGTCCATGGTTGTGGCGCTATCGCGCGGTACTGCTCAATTTAGCAGATGCAAAGGCATTTGAAAACTCTCAATTAGAGAAAAGTTGTAATTCATGGCTTAGAGATGTATCTCGCCTGCAAGCACATCTTGGAACATTAAGAATGTGGAAAGCGGGTGAATGGGTTGGATATACGGCTATCGCAGTTGGTTTTTATGCATGGAAAATGCAAACAATGACTGGACAAAATGGATTATTTTTATTAGTTGGTGGAGCTATTTTTGCTATAGCAATGAATCGGATATATTGGTCAAAAGACCCTTCACCGTATTGAGAGATCAACGTTGTTGTCTAACTCTGCCATCATAGAATTGCAAAGAGTTCTTCTTGGCCAAACTCATAATCTCTAAGATCAACTTTTCACGCTCTTGTCGCTCTTGTACAGAACCTGAGACATCCCAATACAGATTTACTGCTAGGTCTATCGATGTTGGTGAAATCATATTTACTCGACACCATGAAGAATCCTCTTTGGTAGTGAATTCATTTTCTGAAATAAACTTCATAACTGCATCACAGAATTTGTCAACCGCGGCAGGGTCGGAGTTGATGTCTAGGTGTAACTGTGTTTGCCAGCGTCTCCAACGGCGTAGTCCATAATTCTCTACTGGTGAATTAACTAAATTTGCATTTGGCATTGTGATGACAGTATCTAGTGAAGTTCGAATCAATGTGGTCCTCAAATTGATTTGGATAACCTCTCCTTCACTCGAGCCTACAACCACCCAATCACCGACTCTGAACGGCTTGTCTAACAGCACAGTAGTGGCTCCGAAGAAATTGGAGATAGTATCCTTGGCTGCAAGCGCCAAAGCGATTCCGGAAATTCCGAGTCCTGCAATTAATGAGGTCAGATTAAATCCAAAGGAATCGGCGACAAATACACCACCGACGAAAATGATGACGAAACGCAAAACGCTCTGAATAGCAGAGATCAATGTTTTCTCAGTTCCGTCTAATTCATCATCATCATCCAGAATCTCCACAACATCTTGTACGATTTCGACCAAACGGAAGGCCCACATAATCAAGCAGATTGAGATGATTAATTGCAATGCACCAGGCACCAAATCTATCATTATTTGAGGCATCATTATCGATGATGTTGCGACGCTCGTAGCATCGGCCATCGCGGTGAATATAAAGAAGGAAATTCCAGCACCAGCAGCATTACCTAGCGCCTTATCAGAGTCCTTGACCGCTTTGTTTTCAATGCTGTCAGAGGTAATGATTTTCTTCAGTAATTTAGGTGCTAACCACATAGTCAAAAGTCGTGTCAATAAAGCGATGACAACCACGCCGAGTAAGATGGCTAAAGTCAAGTTGTTAAAGCCGAGAATTTCATCCATCCAAAAATCGGATTCAGTAGCACTTTCGAAGTCTAGCATGCCCTACCCCATGCGGCCCTCCGATTAAGTGATGCCGGACAAGATTTTTCTGTGAACTAATTTTTTACAGCCATATTACCATTTTAAAATTGCTAATCGGTGAAAATAATAATTCAAAATGCCCCCTATAGGGGGCAGGTGGTGATGAACTACATATGCACGACGACTTCAAGAGGGGTAGCGGAGTCGCGAAGGCGTTAGCATGTCATCAAATTCGGTAGCAATCAGCACTCGTCCTTCATTTGGATTCATTATAGCATTGCCTTTGTTGCTTTCATTATTAGCACCAATGGCAAACGCTTCAGTGGCACAAGAAGAACAATCGGGCATGGCGCCTGAAGATGTCTGGTCCTACGAGTATGCCAATATGATATTCCCTTGGGCTGACGAAGGTGAACGTATTTTACAATTCAAAGAATATCATACATATGAGACAATGAAAGAGCGAATGTTGCGTCTGACAGAACAAAACCCAAACATTTTTGAATTCCACGAAGGGCTCAAGGGCGGCGTAAATGCAAGAGGAGAAGCTGTTGGCGCCGATGCATACGAAGGATGGTATTACGGACATTCATCGCCATGGCTCAAAATCACTGGAAATGTAGCTGGCGGAGAGTATAACGAATTTGTCGGTGACAACGGAAATTACGAAGACCGCCACGATGTAATGATCGTTGGAAACCATCATGCTAGAGAATGGATGTCTTATCAAACTCCAATTCTAGTCATGGAAGTTATTGCATTTTCATATGATAATATTGGTTATGATAACGATGGTGATGGACAAGTTGACGAAGACCCATGGGGCGATGCAGATGGCGATGGCGTCTTAGATGACGATGGAGATTGCCTTGCTTTGGATGCTAGTTTCCAAGATTCCAATGGTGATGGAACTCCTTGTGGCGCTGGTGACTTAGGTGTGGACGAAGATTATTCAGAACAATGGATTACCGATTTGGTTAATGGGCGAGAAATTTATCTTATCCCAATGCTCAACGTTGATGGAAATATCTACGATAGAGAAGTGTTCTGCCCTGCTCCATCTTGGGAATCATGTCCATCCGGAGGTTGGAGAAAGAACTTGCGCGACAATACAGTAACCGGAGTTACACCAATTCCCGATTTAGATGAGAGTGTTGACGAAGGATGTGATGGAGTCGATCTTAACCGTAACTATCAATTTGAATGGGGCGCACCTTTGGGTGCTACTGGGCCTCTATTTCCAGGAATGTGTTATGCCGGCCAAAATAACGATGTTTACAACGGGCCGGTCGATACTGTAGACCAAGACCAAGATGGTAAACTCAACGAAGATCACGTCGATGGAAAAGACGATGACGGTGACGGACTTACCGATGAAGACTGGTGGGGCGGCAACTCTGAACCAGAGACAAAGTTCATTCAAGACCTAACAGAAATGAATGATGATAACGGAGACTTTTCATCCGAGTTCAAGTCAACATTAACCTTCCACTCCTATTCAGAATTGGTTCTATACCCGTGGGGACATTGTACTAATTGTGAATCTCCAGACCATCAACAATTAATCTACCATGGTGATGAAATGGCTGAGATGACTCAGTATACAAATATGCAATCATCAGACCTTTATCCAACATCTGGTGACTTCTGCGATTGGCATTATGGAGTTCATGGCTCTTACTGTTATACTATGGAAATAGGAACAGCATTCCACCAGCATGAAGACGATGTTGATCATATTGCTGTACGCAACCTCGGTGTTGCATTCTATATGGCTGAGGTTGCAGATAACCCAAGAGAACGTGCTGACTTAGCAATGTCTGACATTACAAACCAATCATTACAAACTCCTAACGAAGTAAATATTCCTGCTAAAGGAAAGATTCCAATCGACATGTGTATTGACAAGAGTTTCCCATATTCAATCGACTCATCGGACTCCCACCTAATGTGGAGAACGGTAAAGCCGAGCCGTTTGCAAAGTGATTATGGCCCACGTGAATGGGCTACGACCGAGTGGGCAGGTGCAGCATTCGAGTTGATTGAAGATGAGAACTGTCTTATTGCTGGTTCGAAGAACGGAACAATCCTAAGAGCAACATTAGATATTTCAGAAACTACAACTGGACAATTGCATTACAAAGTCATGCTCGGAACACTCTCTGGTGGAGATTTATACGAATACCCTGACAAAGGAACTTACTACACCCTTGACCTCTCATATCGAGAAGCATATGGCAGTGTATTTGGTTCACTATTCTTGTTTATGGTAGTCGCTAGTTTCGTCTGGGGAGGATTAGCTGTCTGTCTCAGAATGATGCTATCGGATGATGAAGAATTGATTAATCTAGCTGATGCAGTTCTTGAAGAAGAAGTGAAGACGGAGGGATGATCATGTCCGAAGAGGGTAAATCAGACCAATTTAGTGGCCGTATGGGTCTAATCTTTGCTAGTATTGGTGCAGCGATTGGAACTGGTAATATCTGGCGTTTCCCGCGAATGGTTGGTGCAAATGGGGGCGGAACATTCCTAATCCCTTGGCTAATCTTTTTGTTCGCATGGTCAATTCCATTAGTAATTGCAGAATATGCAATGGGTAAGCGCAGTCGTACAGGAACTATTGGAACTTTCAGAATCTTCGCTGGTAAAAAATTCGCTTGGATGGGTCTATGGACAGCATGGATTTCATCCGCTATCGGTTTCTATTACGCAGTAGTTTCAGGATGGACTATCAAATACTTCCAACTTGGAATTACCGGCGCTCTAAATGGCGAAGGTGTTGATACAACTGAAGTTTGGAACGCTTTCCTACAATCATCTGGACAAGTAATCTTTTTCCAATTCCTTGTAATTGTATTAACATTAGCAGCAATTCTCAAAGGTGCTAAAGCGATTGAAAAAGTCAACATCTATCTGATGGTTTCTTTGTTTGCACTATTGTTCCTAACATTATTCCTATCACTTTGGATGGATCTTTCTGATGGAAGCCTAGATGGCGCTATGTTCATGTTTACTGTTGATTGGAATATGTTATCTGAGCCCGAGGTTTGGATAAATGGTTTATCTCAATCAGCATGGTCTTGTTCAGCTGGAATGGGTATGTGTATTACATATGCAGTTTACATGAGCAAAGACGAAGATACTGTACTCAATGCTTTCACAATGGGACTTGCAAATAACAGCATTTCAATTATTGCAGGATTAGCGGTATTATCTGCAATATTTGCAGTTAGCGATGACCCACTTGCAACCGTTACTGGAGGTTCATCAGCGATAACCTTCCTAGCATTGCCAGAAGTTTTTGCTCAAGCACCAGGTGGAAACATAGGCCCGTTATTCATGATGGCAGGCTTCTTCCTAGCGCTTTCTTTCGCAGCAATGACTTCGATGATCTCCACAGTTGAACTATGTGTGAGAAATTTCGTTGACCATGGATATGATAGAAAAACGTCAGTATTCATTACAGGAATTGCAATCTTTATCTTTGGAATTCCATCTGCAGTTATGTGGATAGAATTAGATTCTGCAGGAGTAGCATTCCCTGAATTCTTAGAAGTTCAAGACCACATTTGGGGATATGGTTTGATGTTCTCAGGATTATTTATCGCCTTCACCATTTGGCAATATGGTTACAAAAAGTGGCAGGCTGATGTAGCATCTGGTTTGGCAGAATCTGGTTTCAAAGGTTATCTAACAACCGGTGTACCAGCCTTTAGAAATGATTTCATCAATACTGGAGATAACGATTTGTATGTTAACAGAATTTGGGATATTCTAATGTATATTGCATTCCCTCTATTATTCATCGTACTAATGGGATCTTATTTCGCAGACATGGTCGCAAATACAGATGATGTTTGGAATCCATCCAACCCACATGGTCTTGGAATCATTTTGATGTTCTGGGGAGTAGTTGGCGGTTTATTCATTGGTTTCAATAAATTATTAGTTAGCAGACCATTGTATAGAAATGTTCCAGAAGGTGCAGATTGTGATATCACAATGCTACCTGGTGGCGATGACCCAATGGTAGTATTGGTTGGAGAGACTGTTCCAGAAGCACAATAAGTTCGGATTTATAGTTTGATTCTGGAGGGTTAGACGATGGAAGAGTTGGTAAAAACACTTCTTACTGGACTAATATGCTCCATCGTTTTTATCGCAATATCATACTTCTTTTGGAAAAGATTTGACAAGCCAACAGAGAAGATGATCGTGAATCAACAGTCAAAGGTAAAGTTGAGACATGAACGTAAGATGTGGCGCGCTGTAGAAGATCAAATGACACGTGAACAAGCAACTGCTGAAGAAGAAGCAATCTATCAAAGACGCAAAGCGGATGAAAGAGAAAGGGCAAAGCCTCCAGAGCAAGGAGTCGTTAGCAATGCATGGGCTTCATTGGGAATGGAGAATATTGACAATACAGCACCTACCACTTCTTCAATCGAAGAGAAAAAAACCTTTGAAGATAATAGTTCCAATGATTCAAACCAACCAATAGCGGAAGGTGAATCAGATATAGAGGAAGAAGATGATTCCGATGTTTTACTAATACAGAATCCAGTGGGTGTTCGTCAAGATGGTGAGGCAGTTGATGAAATTGTTGAAGAAGAAAATATAGAGGCTCCAAACGCCCCTCCTGATTGGCAATTAGTTGAGAAGTTAAGTCAATTATCTCAATCTGAAGTTAACCAAGAATTACCACATCCCGAAATACCGCACGCTCCAGAATTATCACCAATATCCGTAGAAGTTGAAGAGAAACTCCCAACACTTGACAATCCACCTGAACATCAACAAATGTCTGAAGAATCGGAGGTTTGGAATTCTAAACAAGAACTAGTTGCAGACAGCCGATGGGCTGTATATTGGCAATAGGATCTTTTTCAATGAGACGGTAGC
>JAPKFC010000008.1 GCA_028821785.1 Candidatus Poseidoniaceae archaeon
TTTGATTTCATAGGTTCTTCGAAGATGGTACTGGCAATAGCTCCATTATGGATCGCAGCAATCGTTTCAGGATTGCCATTCATTTATAATTTCTATCTCAATCCGGAATATTCTTGGCAAGTGGCTCAACATTGGTGGCAGACAAGATTCCTTCTAATCTCACTAGCATTGCTGCTTGTCCACGAGTTAGTATTGTGGAGAGGTCAACTAGGTTTGGTCAACCGTGGAGCGATTAGAAACAGCCCGAGAAGGATTATTATTACAATCTTCAAAGTGAGAAGACTAACCTTTAGTTGGTCTATTGCATTATGGCAGGGAATTCTGTTGGGACTTTCCGATGCGATTCGCGGTAAAAACGGTCATTGAAGATTCAACGGCGTCTTCCGCCGCCGCCACGAGAACCGCCGCCACCACGAGAGCCACCGCCACCACGAGAACTTCCACCACGAGAACTTCCACCACGAGAACTTCCACCGCCACGAGAACTTCCGCCACGAGGACTTCTGCCACTAGATTTCCTACTAGGCGCAGGTGGAGAATGAGATTGACCATGATCATCATGGTGTCCATGGTGTCCATTATTGTATCCGTATCCACCCCGGCCCCATCTGTTGTACCAGCCACCGCCACCGCCACCATAATATCCGCCGCCACCGCCACCGCGACCTACTAGTAATGCTATCAATAAAACGAATCCACCAACTGCTAAGCACCCGATGACAGGAATAATATCTCCATCCCACTCCACATTTTCATAATTCGTAGAGCCGGTATTACTTTGATCTCCAGGTGGGTAAACATAGCCATCATTTTCATACCAGAATTCATCAACAGCAGTGACGAGATCATCTGTAATGGTGAGAAGTAATTCTGTCCAATCACCAGCATCGTTACTGGCATCAGAGGTTGCTCCAACGCTATTAAAAACCCAATATTCTATCCAAAAATCACCCGTTATAAACCACCAGTTTGAATCATCACTGGATTGATTAATTGAGAGAACAACCAATATTCCATCTTGCCATTCTTGGTCTCCCACTCTCCATTCATCGAATAATGCCTCTGAGAATTCTTTTAGTTCCATCATTGGTTCATCCATAGTTTCGTTGTTTGTTTCATTACTAGTGCCGTTAGTATTGTTATTACTACTAGTATTATTGCCACTAGTATTATTGCCACTAGTATTATTGCCACTAGTATTATTGCCACTAGAATTATTATCGGACGTTTGATTAGAAGTATCGTTAGTAGTATTTCCTGAAGTATCATCACTTGATTGATAATGAGCCGTAGATTCGATGACTACAACCACAATATCGGTGCCCCATTCTTCCGCTAACCATTCTAGGTCTTCGGTCAATAGATCCTCATCAGCTTGACTCAAAACACCTGCTTCATCAATAACGAATTGTTTGGTATCTGTAGGTAATATTAATTCAGAACTAGCCGCACTAGGCAACATTAATGCTAATATCATACAACTGACAATAATAATTTTGACTGAAGAATTCATTTCTTTCAACATCTCACCAAATGTCTGTAGTGATATGGACCGCTTAAAGTTGTGCGATAATAAGTACTGATTTAATCATAAATCAACGGGAACCAGTCTTCACCGGTAACACTTAGGTGATATTCTATACACCAAAATAGATTGGAGTTTCAACTCAGTCTAGGTTGTCTTCGCCTTCAGGTACACGGGAAGCATGATTCAATGCGAATCCAAAAGCGATCAATGCAATACTTACTGAATAGACACCAGGGTCCATCCATCCCATATTATTAATTCCAAAATAGATGTAGAAAACGAATCCAAGCAATGTAGACCAAGCAGCAAGAGTACGTTGGATGCCACCTTCTTCAATTGAAGCAAGTGCAGGCCAAGTATCATTTACAAATAATCCCATGAAAAATCCTGCAACTCCATCTTCAGTTTTTGCATATGCTTTGAATCCTAAGGACATGAATAGTGAACAAATGGCGATGAAAACTGCATCCGATGCAACAAATTGTGCAGAATCTGATTTCGCTTCATAAGCAAGATTTGTCATTTCAAAAGAAAATAATCCGCCCCAAGAGTAATGGTAACTAGGATGAACACATCCCAAAATGTTGAGAATTGCTAAGAGAATTCCCCACATTGAAAGACCGATGAACCAATTAGCGGTACATTTTGAAGGGTCAGTAATCATGGAAATAATTCCACTTTGTTTGTCACCTAGTTCACTGCTCATGTCTGTGGCCACCTACCATGCGGATATAAGCACACCGAATCGCAAATGAGAATATTCTGCAACAAATAAACAATCGTTACAGGTGGAAACAGCCGGTGACGAAATCACAGACGGCTTTGGTGGCGATAATTTTTATCAAAGATTCCGACCATTTCTGGTTCGGCCTCACCCATGATAGTCATTGGTTCAACATTAGAGGGAATACATGAATTAATTTCCTTTGTCCGACCCATTCTGCCACGACTTATTACACGGGCAGTAATTAGCCCGAGCATATCTAGATTCGAGATGAGCATCCTTACTCTTCTTTGAGTTAGTGCATTTTGCCCGACCGATAAACATACTTGCGCATAGATGTCTTGAACTTGACCAGTTTCAATATTTTTCAAACCATATTTTTCATTGATTAGTATAGCGGACAGAACTAGTTTTTGTTGTTTTGGAAGTGATGAGATAACAGGTGTAATTTGGTCTGCTTCAATTTGAGATTGAGCGACGCGTACGTGCTTTATCATGACAGAATTTTTACCTTCTTCATCAGCCTTTTCAGTTGAAACCCTCAACAATTCAAGAGCACAACGTGCATCGCCATGTTCTTGAGCTGCTAGCGCAGAACATAATTGGATAACACCATCGTTCAGAACACCTTCTTTAATTGAAGTTGCAGAACGTTGACGCAGAATATCTTGTAATTGAGATGCATCATATGGATTGAAGATGACATCTAATTGTCCTAGGCGAGAACGAACGCGAGGGTCAAGGAATTCGGTAAATTTCAAATCATTTGAAATCCCGATGACACAAGATCTGGAATTATTCAAAGATTGATTGAGATTTGTTAAATTGTACAATAGATCATCTCCTGCCTTTTTGACAAGATGGTCGATTTCATCGAGTACGATGATAAACACTCCACCCTTTGAATCCATTCTTTTCACCAATTCACTGAATACTCTATCCACTGGCCAACCAGTGAATGGGATTTCATCGATTTCGTATGATTCAGATAGAGAATTTCCAATGTGAGCCAAGACTCTATATTGGGTATCAATTTGCCTACAGTTTACCATAATTGTATTGACATTCCGGCCGATTCTAGACCCCTTGGTTTCCAATTGATTACAAACATAAGATGCAACTGCAGTTTTACCTGCTCCAGTCACTCCATATAGGGTCATGTTGGATGGAATATTTCCATTTAGAGCTTCTACTAAATTCATAGAAAGTGCTTTGATTTCTTTGGTGCGATGAGGTAGTTCACTAGGAGTATGATTGTCTCTCAACAAATCTTTATTTACGAATAGAGTTTTTCTGTTGATAATATCGTCGAAGATATTGTCAGACATTTTTGTATCTCCTATTCATATTCGTGCCTTTTGCCGGGGGGGCAGATGCGCGATATAATTCGTGAGTCCGAGGCCCCCTTATAGGCCTGCCCACGAATGCGATAATTATTGCCGGATTTGGATATCAAATAGAATTTAATTTTAGTATATTAACTCCCAATTGAAATCACCCGTTTTCGGAAAAAATAACACAATTTTATTTCCGGTTTCCAGTAAAATCGCCGCGTTAATTTTTTTCATCCGAAAATAATAGTTGAAATAAAATAGTTTAATTTTTCAGTATATTTTTTACACCATCAGTTCCACTCTAGAAAATAATTTACAATTTTTTTCATCATGGAATAATCACGAAAGATCAATTCCAATTATTACCGTCCCAGATTAAACAGATCCCATCATGGGCGTGAGTGACATTGCTAGAAAATTCAGGGTATTCGTTACTCATCAATACCTCATATTGTGAATCCTTCATATCGAGATATGTGTGCGTTAGTAGTAATTTGGTATTAGGGACTTGATGCGATAGTGCCTCGATATGCGATGGTTTGTGATGTTCTTCACTCTGGACCCATTCAGGAATCCCCATTTCAATAATTGCAATACTAGAGCGCTCTATTGCACGATAAAGATTATCGCAAGGCCCAGTATCGCCACTATGGACTAGATTTGCACCCGATGAATGCTCTAGGCGATAGCCGTATGGATCAACAGATGCATCATGGTGCACTCTAAATCTCTCAAATGTCCAATCATTAACAGTTCCCGTATTTTCTTCAACCCAATTAATTGTTTGAAAGATTTCTTCTAGAGAGCCCGGATATGCTAATTGGCAAAGTTGCCATAATCTCTCCTTGACCAATTTCGAGCCAACAATAGTCAACGGTTTGACCATCTCTCTATCTGAAATATATCTCCGTTCTAATAATAGGAAAGGGAAACCAAATACATGATCTCCATGAACATGTGTTACGAATATCGTTTCAATTTCTGAAATGGCGATTCCAGCTCTTCTCAAACTAGCCAGAGCGGTAGGCGGTGCATCGACGATATGTTTCCGATCGATGCAACAAAATGAGTGATGGCGGCCATGTGGCAAGAATGCATTGCCTGTGCCAAGCATCAAAATCTCATGCGCCATAAAACCTCTAACTACAACTCTCGCTTGAAGTCATTGGACAATATTGTTGGTCAATATACATCACGTAGGTAACGCTTCTGCTCTCTCATCATAGTTTTCTCAATGAAGAAGGTAGCATCCTCTTCAGACATACCACCATGTTCCATTGCGATTTCAATCAAAGCGCGATGAACACTCTTTGCCATTCTTTGTTTGTCGCCACAAATGTAGAAATAAGCACCTTCTTCAAACCATTGCCAAACCTCGGCACCATTTTCTTTTAGGCGGTTTTGTACGTATATCTTCTCGGCTTGGTCTCTGGACCATGCGGTTGTGAATTTGTAGAGTTCTCCTCCGTTTAACCAAGATTCAATTTGCTCCTTGTAATAGAACTCAGTTTTTTCGGATTGGTCTCCAAAGAAGAGCCAATTTTTCCCTGTACTTTTATCGTGGACTCTTTGTTCCATGAAAGCACGGAAAGGTGCGATACCAGTTCCTGGTCCCACCATGATGATATTAACAGATTTATCTTGTGGGAGAATAAATGATTTTGTCGGTGACATAAATACTCCAATTTCTTTTCCAGTCATGTCGACTTCATCTGCTAAGTACAGTGTGCACATTCCTCCACGAGCCCTGTCGTGGTATGTGAAACGGACAATTGCTACAGTTAATTCGACCTTGCCAGGGTGGGCATCATGTGAAGATGCAATCGAGTATAGGCGAGGCTTCAATCGGTCAGTGATATTCAAAAATTCGGCTGCAGAATAACTAACATTAAATTCACGCATAATGTCAACATAATCTCTTGTCCATAGATAATCTGCTATTGCATCTGCATCCGATGTGATAGCGGTTACTTTTGAAACAGGGTCGTCTGAGGTAGAACTAGAAGGTAGAGTATTGGGAATTTCTTGACCATTTCTGGTTCTTGAAATAATATTAAGAGAAATTTTAATTCCAGTGGACACAATTTTTTCAGTTAACGAATTGACAAATTTCTTATTGGCCATATGCACTTCAAAATCTTTCTTCAATGCAGAATATAAGTCTCTTTCACCATTATGGGTGGCGACGATTTCATCTCTGTCCCATCCTTGTATCTCAATAAGTTCTTCAACGATATGCGGGGGATTTTCTGCAATAACTCCTAGAGCATCGCCCACCTTGTATTCAAGGCCAGAATCGCCTAATTCAAAAACGACGTGGCGGGTCTCTTTCCGAGACCCTTCTCCATTGAGAATATAGTTCTCTGAAATAGTAGTCATATACGGGTTTTTTAGAGACCAATTGGGCATAATACCACCACCAGCCAAGGCTGATATTGAAAGCCACAAGCCGTTTGTTTATCATCATTCGCTCAAACCGTCTTTGAGAGATATTGGCAAACTAAATATTATTGTTCATTCTGCAAAAACTGGAATAGGAATACTTGCTACTGGAATGCCTTGGGCTCGAGCAATTCCTTCCATGCGCTTAGTCCAAACTGAATCAGGCCCTGGGAATGAAAGCATATGTGTTGCTCTTTTCAACATTTTCTTTGCAAGGCTGGTATCCGCTTCAGGTCGTCCAGTATCACTTGATTTGTTTGGTCTTGGTGTTGCCCAAGCTTCTCTGAATACTGCAATTGGAATGTTGTTATTGTCAGCCCATCTTTCGGCGATAAAATCGACTCCGCTCGCTCCACCCAATATTACTAGATCTGGGTATTCATTCTTCTGGACCCAGTTTTCTAATTGCTCCTCTAGCCATGAATAATCATAAAACTTAGAATTACCACATATTACAAGATTTACTACAAGTCCACTCCTGTTCAAATCCTTTCCTGCTAATTCGTCGAGGACCTCTGCCCCTGTTTTATTGACTCGCACCATAAACATACAGCAATCTACTAGTAAAAAAACATTACTGTGTTTTTGCATCATTTTCACCCATTTTCGGATGTTTATTATCACATAATTGACGCTAATGGCAAATGTGCCATTCGCAACAAACCGCTTGTGGTGTAATTTCACAACCGTTGGCATCATAGGATAGATTCACTTCGGGAGGATTATGGGATTCAAACGTGTTCTCATTGCGAATCGCGGTGAAATAGCGTTGCGCATATTACGAGCGCTAAGAGATATGGGAATTGAAGTAGCAATTATCCATGGTAAAGAAGACCGATTATCCCTCCCAGTTCGTCTTTCAGATTTCGCTTATCCCAATTACAAAAGTAACCCTCTAGATTCTTATCTCAATATTGAAGATGTAATCACTGCCGCCAAAGAATTGCAATGCGATGCAATTCACCCAGGTTATGGATTCCTAGCAGAGAATGCAGCATTCGTAGCGCGTTGTGCTGAAGAAGGAATTACATTCATTGGCCCTAGTGCTGAAGTCATCACATTATTGGGTGATAAAATTGAGGCTAGAGCAGCGATGGAGGCTGCGGGACTACCTACTGCAAAGGGTTCTTCTGAGCCAATATCTTCTGCTGCTGTTGCTAGTACATTGGCTACAGAGATTGGTTATCCAGTTATTATCAAAGCAGCTGCTGGTGGCGGTGGAATCGGAATGCAAATCGTATCCAAATCTGATGAGTTCGAGAACGCATTAAAATTATGCCAATCCCGTGCAAAATCTGCATTTGGTGATGAAAGGGTTTTCGTTGAAAAATATATTCAAGGAGCTCAGCATATTGAGTTCCAAGTTCTAGCGGATGGAAAAACTGCAATTCACTTTGGAGAGAGATTTTGTTCTATTCAACGACGACACCAAAAATTGGTTGAAGAGGGGCCGTGGTTAGATGAAAAGACGCGAGCAGAGATCGGAGAATTAGTTTGCCGCGGTGCAGAATCGGTTGGCTACAAAGGCCTTGCAACATTTGAATTTTTACGAGATGCAAAGGGTGATTTTTACTTCCTTGAAGTGAACCCTAGAGTGCAAGTAGAACACACGGTTACAGAATTGATAACCGGTTATAATTTGGTTGAACTTGGAATCAGAGTCGCACAAGGTGAAAAATTGCCACTCACTCAAGAAGATATTGTGATTCGAGGTCATGCAATACAGTGTAGAATTAATGCCGAAGATCCAAAAGATTTCATTCCAAGTCCAGGCCGACTATGGGAGTGTCATTTCCCTTCAGGATTCGGCGTTAGATGCGATACTCATGCTTACCCAGGTTACGAAATGCCGGGATGTTTTGATTCACTATTAGCCAAATTATTGGTTTGGGGGCGAGACCGAGAAGACGCTATTAGTAGAATGAAAACAGCCCTCGATGAAACAATCATCACTGGAGTTGAGCATCTAATTCCATTGCACAGAAGAATAATGGATGAAGAGGACTTTGCTAATAGAAACATCACAATACAATATATTGAGATGCACAGTGATTTACTCGGATGATCACTTTTAACATTCACTCCCTAAGCGATTGTATCAAGAAGGCGCGTCAAGTCGGCGTTTCATGTCTGTTCTCAATATAGCGATGTTCGGCTCGGATGAGTTGGCTAAAGAAATTGCTAAAGCAACTGACCAGCGCGATGTTCACACCTATGTTCACAAGGAAGCAGATGCTGATGGGCCGAGAATATTATCGATTATTCGTCCTGCTAAATTCCCCGAAAGATTGAGGCCTTTCCTCAATGCATTATCTGCGGCGGTAGTTGGCATGGTTGAGATCACAAAAATAGATGCTACATTAGGCGAGGTCGTAGTTGCATTTGCCAGTGCTGGAATTGACAAAGGATTGGTAATAATCAATCCACCACAAGGCGAATGGGTTGACGAAGACCAAGTAAAAATGATATTCAAACAAGCAGGTTTAGGCAACTGGTCATTTGAAGGAAACGATGGAATTAATTTACGTGCAAAACTGTATGATCTGATGGACCAAGTCTCCGCCGATTTGAAAGCGATTCAACAGGCACCACTCGTCCTCCCAGTTGACCAACATTTCAATGTCAAAGGAATCGGATTGGTTGCTATTGGTTATGTTCAATCCGGAACGGTAAATATTCATGATGATTTAGTTCTACTTCCTGCAAACGGTACAGGCAATGCAAAATCACTACAGGTGATGGATGATGATGTGCCAGCAGCAGTTGCGGGTGATAGAGTTGGACTCGCTCTTCGTAATGCTAAGGAAGACCATTTGGGCAGTGGTACCATTTTAGTTCGCCCTGCAACAGAGGATAAAAAATCAGGAATTAGCCTTCCTCTTGCCGTTGTTCAACATAATTCCTCAAAAATGACTTTGACGCGCTCACCATTCCAAAAGAGAGATTTAGCGGTTGGAGATATTATTCATGCCAGCGCAGATTTACAATTCGTAGTTGGGCGTATCGAATCAATCGATGGAGTAGATTCAGTAGTAAATTGGGAATCACCGTTATTCATTCGAAGAGAAAACCCCCAACCTACTTTGATTGCCCAATTGGATTCTAAGCCAAGAATAATGGGCAATGCGATATTGGAATTAAATTAATCACCTACGGTGGTTAAAAAAGGGTCTAACTTTTAGCCTCTAAAACTGGTCAATCATCGGTGGATTGATAACCCCTGCCATTCGCTTGTCCTATTGGGATGCAATCGATTGGACATGTAAATAGTCCAACGAGTGGGGAGAACTTAGAGGTTCTCGGTTCACTTACGTTGGATGGGACTGCAGGCAAAGTCTTGGCAGTTCTTGATGAGCGCATGCTGTCCTTTGAATCAAAAGCAGGTCATATTACTAGTATCAGTTTGTCCGAAATTCTCCACACACATCACCACAATTCACGACTTGCACCATTTTGGGTCGCATTCCTGGGTGTGATATTTGTATGGTTTGGATATCGCATTATCGATCCACTAAATTTCAGACTTGTCGCAATGGTCCTCGGTGGGCTTTTCATAAGTACGTGGATTCTCACAGGTAAACCCACATTGACGATTGAGACAAAAGACAATGTATGTTTTGCGGTCATGGGTAACGATGCAAGGCTAATGAGGATGAATCATTTAGTTCAAAGGATGAATCAAGGAATGACTCTCAAAGAAGCAAGGGATGGGTTGGAATTACTTGAGAGAGATACCGATTATCCTGGAGTTACCATCCTTGAAGAATCATTGGACATGCTTCCGATTGTAAATATTGAAACTCCAACATCCATTACCACATTCCTTGGTAATGCTGTGGAAGAAAGTCCAATGGCAATGTTTGATTCAGCCATGTTTTCTTCAGATGAAGAGCAAGTATTGGAACCAGAACCTGTATATGAAGCAGAAATAGGCTTGCCAGATTGGTTTGCAGATGATGAGCCAGAATTAGATACCGGTCTACTGCCAAGTTTTTCAGCGGACGGATTGATTCAAAGAGCCAATGGTAATATCGAAACAAGAAGACATAATGAACAAGGTCAGTATCAATATGGGGCGCAATCAAATCCAGTCCACAATCCGCCAATTCCTTCTCAAATGTCTTATCAAGAGCAATTTGGTGCGCAACAAAACTACAATAATTCTCCTCAAATGCATCAGGTTCCAGTAAATAACCAGCAACCAGTATACAACCAGATTGGAACTCCTAATCAAATGCCAATGCAACAAAATATGAATTTACCAATGGCTGGTGATTCTTCAATAAGGCCTTTACAGAATAATTCAGAATCACATTTGAAACGCGAAGCTGGTGAAAGTCAATTACCTGATTCGCTACCTAATTTTTGGAATAAAGATGGGCCGTATGTGGCTCAAACCGATCAAACACAACAACAAATGGATTCGATGGATTCCTTCAATGTCCCAGATTCGTTATCCAACTCATTGTTAGGAACTGGTCAGAAATCAATTATTGCAAATGCCCGTTCCAGTAATGAAGTGGCAACACCACATCCAAATTATAATCAAGAGAATCAAAGGCAAGGCATGGCTGAGAAGTATCCAAATTTGAAGAAGAGGGATAGTAGTGTAAATAATCATTCCAGATTGAAAGTTCAAAGCAGAACTCCAATGCGGAGACGTGGAGTGGTCGGCAGACTCGTTCATTTATCTCTTAGTGCCGGTGCAAGAAAGGCTACAAGTGTCGCTAAATCTGCTTCTAGGGCCGCAACAAATGCAACTAGAACAGTTCTAGGTAGGGAATCAGGTTACGATATTAGTGAATCGACTGAATCGCTTCGTGTACGTACAAATCAGAATCTGAGGGAGGAGGCGCTTTCTAGCATTCAAAACCTATCAGAAAATAATGGGGGCAATTTACCTCAACACGAAGTAGATAGAATGCATCAACACATTAGTCGTACAAATTCACTAATCGAGCAACGGCAACAGAATGAATTAGAATCAATATCATTTGATGATCTAGTTGATAGTGAAGCACATATCTCAACCAAAGCAGGAAAAAGCGGTCTTCCACGATTAGATTCCTAATGGCATCAAGAAGTGCTAGTGATTAAACGGTACTTTTTCAGTCTCGTTTCATATTCGGAAATTTCTAAATTGCGAATTTTATTTGTGCCAAAAGTTTGCAAGGTAAATGAAGCAGTAACCGTTGCATTAACTAACCCTTCAGCCAATTCTTGTTTCGAAATGGTTCCATCACCTTGTGCTAAAAACGTCGCTAATGCACCTGCAAAAGTATCACCGCAACCAGTTGGGTCAACGATGTCCATTACTGGATATGCGGGCATAGAAATTAAACCATCAGGGTGCAAGGCCAAAACTCCATGTTCACCTCTCTTGACAACCAGTATTGCTCCATTGGCCATTTCCTGCACTTTGTGGGATGCTCTGACTAGATTATCATCATCAGCGAGCATTCTAACTTCACCGTCGTTGAGAACTACCAAGTCAACTTGCTTAATGACTTCCAGTAATCCATCTCTAGCTATCTCTATCCATAGATTCATTGAATCCAATATTGAGATTCTAGTTGGTTTTGATTGTTGGATGGCCGCCATTTGTAGTGCAGGATGCAAATTGGCACAAAACAGTACCTTTGGTGAGCGATAATCTTCAGGTATCTTTGGTTGGAAATGTTCGAAGACATTCAAATGAGTTTCATGAGTTTCAGCTTGTGACATATCTCCATGATAGGAACCCTTCCATCGAAAAGTTCCACCATTTGCGGTTTCTATCCCCCTAATGTCAAGGCCCGCCTTGACTAATTTATCGGTGTCAGCGGGGAGAAAATCATCACCAACAACTCCTACAAGAGCAACGGTTCCACCGTTTAATCTCTTAGCATGAAATGAAGATGAAAAGCCTCCATAAGTTGCAGAACCTCCTAATTCGTCATCGGATTGACCACTTGGAGTTGACAGCGAATCATATGCGATACTGCCAACGATTACTACATCCATGACTGTGGCTAATTATCAATGGTTTATGGAACTGACGACGCAGTATCAGTTACATTTCTGTAGCGCAAGTGGATGATAAGTTACAAATAATTGCAACATCATTCCTTACTATCGAGCATATGTTGGCGAATCGCCAATGCAGCATCATATTCAATTTGTTCTTCATCATTTTCAACAACAAATTGCGGAATTGGAATCGGACGCATCATCGAATCAATTGCTACGAAGAAAAAATAACCTTCACAAATCTTCTTCTTTTTCCAATCGGATTTGTTCAAAGTAAATGCGGTTACCTTAGTACATGCAGTGTGAAAACTTGTAAACACTACCTGGCCAGTAACCTCCAGAAGATCCCCTTGATGCGCAGGAGCGATGAATTTCAGAGTGTCTATTGAAATCGTTACAAATTCTCGGTGAGCGAATTTAGCACAAGCGATTCCTCCGGCCTTATCCATTAAAGACAAAAGACGGCCACCGAATAGGGTATTGTATGAGTTTGTATCTTGAGGAAATACTTCTTCAATAAGGGTAACAGGTTCCTTAGTATATGGCTCCATAGTCATTGGGATATCTTTCTCCTTCAAGAAGCCATGTAACAAAGCAAGGGGCAAGGGGTGGTTTGATGACACCCTTGCGTGTCGACGGGTTATGAGCGGTGACAAAGTCTGCATAGGCTTGGTGTCTGGTGGCATTGATTCACCGGTTGCAGTTGCTCGCATGCTGATAAAAGGATGGAAAGTACATCCCTTGCATTGTAGTCAAGAGGAGATAACAGGTCCAGCCGCCGAACAGAAAACGGTTGCACTATTACGCCATTTTTTACAGATGGAAGGTCCTATTGGTGATGCGGCGAGAGAGAATTTATCTCGGAAATTAATTGTAGTGCCAGTCGCTGAACAATTATCTCTATTTACTGAGCAATGGAATCATACAGAGTATTTTATTCATATGAAGAGGATGTTTAACAGATTAGCGGATAGAGCGGCGCTTGAGATTCCGGCAACTCATGTATTAACCGGTGAAAACTTAGGTCAAGTTTCAAGCCAAACATTGGGTAATTTGGGTTCTATTGAGCAGGCTACTAAGTTGCATCCACTTCGCCCATTATTGGGTTTTGACAAAACTACAATCATGCATATCGCTGCAGAAATCGGAACCTTTGAGATAAGTAAAGGGCCTGAAGTTTGTGATGCTTTAGGGCCAAACCACCCCACCACTGTGGGCAATAAAGAATGGTTGGAAAAGAGCGAAGAGCGTGTCGGTGGCATGGATAATATTTGTGATGCAGCTTGGAAACTAAGGACTTATGTCGATTTGTGATTTTTATTACCCGATACAAATTAAAAAACGCTTATTCTAGTGAAAATCAATGATTTTAACCCTCCGTAGGAGGGTGCTAGTGAAAATCTCTAATTGACAATGATGCGACTAAGTTTTAGGTGGTTTCTACTTCGCAAGGGACAGCAGGTGATTTTATGACACAACAGAATAGAAAAATTAGTACATCAATGTTCTTGGTAGCATTGATGTTATTTGCGCCACTAGCGGCATCATCAACAGTAACTACATTCGCAAACGGCGAATCAGAAGTAGATATTGAATTGAGAGACGGATCGGCATATTCGAACCTAGTTGACGGATTAGTCGACATACCTGCGGGAGAGACTGTAACCGGTGCATCTTTGAAGATTGCAACCAATATGATTGAGCATTCATCTCAGGCTAGAATTGATGTTGATACAATTCCACGTGTTTGGAATCCTGCCTACAATAATCAATTGACAACCTTCTCCAATATTGATGATTTCCAAATCGAAGATGGTTCTCAAGCAACACCTGTTAGTTTGAAGTCCGACGGATTCCTAACGGACTTTGAAGGCACAGAAGCCGGATTCATGGACATGACTATGCCACCACCACAAAGTGGAATTGGTTGGGAACATGGTTCATTATTCGGTGGTACGATTACAAATTCTAATTGTGCATCAGGGGATGACTGCTGGGGTACAAATGTCTACGATGACAATTACACCGATGACAACAATGCTCAACCATTTCAACTAAATATGAATTCTGCTGAAATATTCGTCAGCCCTCAGTTGAAAACTCACACTGCACACTTCGCATCATGGCACAACCTGGAATACTTTGGAAACTCAGGAACCACGGTTCAAAAGAGAATGATGGACTGCGCATATGTGGAGATTCGTTCATCTTTAACAGGGAATTTCGACCCAATCTCCTCTGTAGGTTTTGATTTTATTCCAATCGATATTGCGAACTCTAGTGGAGTAAGTTATTCAAATGGATACTGGCAAAAGAGTAATTCCGGTGCAAATAACAAGATCTCATACCAATGTGGTGGAATTGCTGACACCGAGTATGGTCTTGCGGGCAAATCTACATCTGCATCTAATCCAAATGGCTGGGCAGATATAGCCTTAGATTTGAAAGACTATGTTGGAAAATATATTCAACTTCGTTTCGTAATGGAGCATCAAGGATACAACCCCCCTGCTGGATGGTCTGCACAAGATTTTAACACATCAGGATGGTATATTGATAACTTCAGATTGGGCGACCTATTGCCACAAACTAGTGAAATGACAATTCGTGGCTTCTTACCTTCCACACTCGGTGGAGAAAATCATCCGAATGGATTCGGAATCCTTAATTTGGAATCCGAGATTACCGCCAGCGCAACAATTGAAGTCGATATTATTGATTCAACCAATGGTCAAATTGTAATTGACAATGATGGCAATGCTATGTCTGGACTTTCAGGTAAAATCATTGAATTATGGGATGTTAACTCAACAACTTATCCAAGTATTAACTTGAAATTTAGATTTGATTCAGGGGCAAGTCGTCTAAGCACGCCGACATTACACGGTTTAGGTATGGGAACTCGTGTCGGTACTGGATTTAACCAAACATCAGTTGGAATGAATACTATTGCCAATGGAGTATGGCAATCGAGTGGCATGGGAGAGCCGATGATGTACTCCCCGAGTCTTGTAGATACATCATTCACTGTTGCAGTAGATAGACAAAAATTCAATCGCCCAATTACAAGTATTACTCCACTGATTCAAGATGATTGCTCAGAAGACCCAGTCATCGATGTTTCCTACACGGGTGTAGCGGGTGTTGAGACTCTGTCAAATAATGTCACTACAAATATGACTGAACCGGTATTCGGATTCAATGTAATTCTTT
Organism: Candidatus Poseidoniaceae archaeon; assembly: GCA_028821785.1. Classification (GTDB taxonomy): domain Archaea; phylum Thermoplasmatota; class Poseidoniia; order Poseidoniales; family Poseidoniaceae; genus MGIIa-L1. The sequence continues at coordinate 15,251 of JAPKFC010000008.1, forward strand.
CCTACATCAACTCATGTAACATTGGTGGTATGTGGTTCGACCTCGGATTTGGTCACCACGCTGAAAGAATTCAGATAGATGTCGCCAATGATGGTGATACTGATTGGGGATTTGATGAACCTGCGTTTGGTTATTTTGGTAGACAAACAACTCTTTGGAATAATAAGGCAGACGGTATCAATTATGGAGCAGACAGCAAAGTAATGACCACCGACTTATCAGGAACGGCAATTGGTGGGCATTTCATGCTACCTAAGGACTCGGTTGTCAGAGCTGCAGATGTAGCATTTGACGATGTTACAATTCATTCTAACTCCGATCAGATAGAAGGATTTGACCTCTATCTTGTTTCAGGTTCACAAGAGTATAGTCTTGGTAGCATCGATAATACTTCTATTATCATCACTGAAGGACTTCCAGATGTACTCGGCCTCACGGACGCATTGAACTCATTATTGACAAATCCAATGGTCCCACATAGTCATGATGATGCATATGGCAATAAGTGGATGACTTTCTTCTTCAAGGCAACCTCTCCAAATGCTAGCACAGGTGCTTCAATGACCGTTAAGGGATTAGATATTATTTACAACTATTCGACTGTAATAAATAACGGCGATGGACTTGATTCGGAATTAAACCAAGGTGTTGCACTTTGGGATGGAGGAGGAGCAACTGCTAGCGTACCAATTGCAGTTAGTTCTACAACAGGTGGTGGAGTAACACTATCGGACCTTTCAATCTCAACAAGCACTGGATATGCCAACACTATCACAATGAGTGGTAATCCGGTTGGACTATACCCTAACGGCGATATCTATGAAGTTGTAACAACCCACACTGTTGACCCATTGACTGGTTCTTCACTTGCGGAAGCAACACTCTCCTTTGAGTCAGATACAGGTAATGTAATTTTGTCATATTCTGATTTCTTAGGATTTTCAGAAGCAAGTGATGAAGATAATTTAATCACTCTTGAATCGTCAACATATACTGATATTACCAATGGTAAAGAAGTAACATGGAGATTTAGAGTGAATCCTAATTGGGAAGATACTGAAACAGTTAGGATCTATTCTGGCTTGATCGCTGGTAATGGTGTAAACGGTCTCCCAGATGCACTACTGATGGCTCCTATTGGAGGCAATGCAGTTGAAAATGATGCAGGAATAACAAGTTTCACACTACAGAACAGTATTGGAACTATTCAAGATTTAGATGATGGAATGTCTAATCAAGAAATCAGATTAGTAGGTTCAATCCGACTACAAGACCTTGATGCATCACCTGACCCGACTAGTTACTACATGGCCTTGGAATTGTTCCATCTCAACAATACAGAGGGCAATGTGACTACTGAATGGGAAGAAGTTGCAAATCAATCCGGTGTAATTGGCGGTGATTTCGATTGGAATATTGACCTAGGCTCAACTGCGGCTGGAGAAGAAACATATCGATTCAAGATAGATGGCTACCAAGGTGGAGAGACTCTATGTCCAGACCCTTCACTTCGCCCTGATGCTGATTGTGCAATTCCATTTAATTTGACTATTGATACATATGACCCGAATTTAATGAATTTGCAAGTATTGAACGGTCAAGTGGATGCAAATGTAGATAGCAATTGGAGAACACTAATAGACGATACATGGGTTGTTCCTTCAGCAAATCAGAAGATTAGAATGCAAGCACAAGATTTGCCAAACCCACCTGCAACTTTGGAATTATACATTTGGGTTCAACACGATCACGATGCAGATGAAGACGGATTTGCAACAGCTGACGAATATGTTAGTATCACATTATTCAGTGATGGGGAAGTACCAAATTCAAACTACTCCGGAGAATACAACGATTATGCCAATGAGGGTCAAGACCCAGTTGGAAAGGTTAGTTTGTGGATTGAAGGGTTTGACCTAGCGGGCAACCCAATCGATGGTGGTGCACCTGGATTTGACAATGACCATGTAACATATGTTTCAATGTCATCAAAGAATCCAGTAATTCGAAACTTCTTCATCGATGATTTAAGTGATAATCGATTTATCAATTCTAACCAACAACAATGGCAAGGTGATTGGAACCAAACAATGTATGCTGGAAATGAATATCACCTAATCGTAGAGGCTGGTGACGATAATGGATGGCGTGATGTCGATTACATTAGAATCGATTTAGATGACTCACGTGAGGACATGACGCTGTGGTATTTCCCACGTAATGAGACCGCTTGGACAAACAGCCAATGGATAGATATCGTCGCAGAAAGCGATGACAACGAAGGTCCACGTCTGTTGAGAATGGATGGTGGTCATTTGGTTAACACCTTTGAATCTAACTTCTACCTTGACTTACCTATTAGAATTGATTGGGGTGTAATGGGTGAAGGAAATACATTGAATTCTCCAGTTCTCTATATGCAAGATTTGGATAATCCACGTTATAGAATGCTGCCAGTTTCTGGCCGCCACATCCAATCTTGGTTTTACAGCGACGGAATCCAATTAGATTTCAGAACTGATGAAGTGAATGATTTGATGGTTACTCCAGTCTTTGCAGATGAGAGTGAACCATTTACCGCTGATGTTAGAAAAGGATTCGTTTACCCTGGTGATATAGTTTCATTTGCCGGACAATACGCATACATTGACGGAATTTATGACAGCGTTTACATCAAGCCTGAAATTGAAATGACTCTGAAGGTCACACGTGAAGATGGTATGATGGATGGTTCCAAAGGATATATTGCATATCCAGGTGAAACATTCTATCACAACTTCACAGGTGGTGAATTCAGCATTAACATTACAGCACCTCCAGTAACAAACGATTACAGATATACATTTGAGTTGATAGATTTACCAAATGGTGCGATCGATACTACCTCTGGACTTTGTTCGAGTACCTCTTCCTTTGGATGTGCTTCCTTTAACATAAAGGTAGACAGCAATTCTCCACGTGTTGCAACCAATTCTTGGACTGCAAAGAAAGGAGTAACAGGAGAAATACTTGAAGGGTTTATTTCTACAGCGAACTATCACTGTATTGATGTTGAAGTAATTATCGAAGAGCAAGAAGCGCTGTTCCCAGGCGATGTACAAGTTGCTTGGAAGTTCTTTGATGACCCAGCCAATGATATCACATGGGGTAGTTACAGGTCTACACATGGAAGCGAACCAATGAAGGCAACTCTAGACTTATTGCCGACAGGCGGTTCATATTTCGCTACAGGTGATTGTATCGACTTGTGGCCACTTGAAGAAGGCCAATTCGACCCATCACCTGAGGATATTAGCGGTGTTGAAGTGATTTTCTGGATTGAAGGTGTTGATTCAGCCGGTTCTCAAATTATACTTGGCGGTGGATTACAAGAAGATGGTTCAGTCGGTCATATGGTTTCGGGAGAAGTTTCTCACAAGTCAATTTATAATTTCATCCATGAAGAAGCAAAGTTCGACATATTAAATGTGAGGATGAATCCTTCTAAACCTACTGTTGGACAAAAAATGACACTTGAAGTTGAATTGAGAAATACAGGTACAATGGCTGGTGAAGCAAGTCTTATTGTGAAGTCAGTAATCAATGATGGAATTCCATCAAAGGTTGGAACCATTGAAACTGATGAGATGGCTATTGGGCAATCCGCTTGGTACACTATTGAACTTGAAGCGTTCCCAAGTGCTACCACTGGAATGTATTACATGATTATTGACAATTCCTCAAGCGACCTCAAGTACGATGGTTCGCTAGTAGGCGATCAATTCAATGTCAAGGTTCAAGAAGAATCCGATGACAGTAATGCAACATTATTACTAGCGATTGTTGGTATTATTGCTGCAGTATTAGCAGTTCTTGTTATTGTATTATTCAAGCGCGGCCAAGATAACGATAAATCACCTAACCTCTTTAGTGATGGGGAATATGAAGATGAGGAAGATGGCAAGGTCTATGCTGAATTGCCAACTCACAATTCTTCTCCTCCAGCAAATGTGGATCCGGAAATGGCTAGAGCAATTGCTACATTCCCTCAATGGAATCAAGCAGAAATCCAAGGTTACTTTGACCAAGGATGGAGTATTGAAGCTTTACAAGATTGGGTAAAAAACCAGTGAAGGTGAAATCTTGCAACCGATTCTATCATGGGGGGACCTTGTTTGGTCTGACCCAGATGGCGGAAAAATAATCCTCCATGGTACATTACCTACGGTTATCTTTCCTCTAAAAATGAGGCCAAGAGAATCATGGCATGGAATCGCTTTGCTCGAATCGGCAGATGTGGTTGATTTGTGGGAACAGGAAGAGATAGATGAAGCAGAGTCACCTGGAGTCAATCTCAATTACAGTCTTATTTCCGGTGGCGGATTGGCAATTTATCTTGATGATGTAACGGAATTGGAAGGGGTCGTTTCAGGAAGATTCCCTGACCCCGAGCCGCGTAGGTTACATCGCAATGCTGTGCGTCACGAAAGACCAGTATATTTCATTGAACCTACAGCCGATGATGAGGAATGGTATGAGCATCTAAGTAAGGAAGCAAAAGCCGCATCCCATTGGAGAAAATTACTAGGGATGATCAGCCTTGGTGGAAAGTGGCGCAAAAGAATGAAGAATAATATTTCCAAAGCAAGAGAACCACCGAAAGGCGTCACAAAAAACATGGCTTCAGCAAGCGTATTAGCACTGACTTGGTGGCAACTTTCTGAATGGCTAATAAACGAATCAATCTCTTCATCAAGAGATAATCGTTTTGCAGCAAGATTACGCGGTGCATTAGCGGATTTACGAGTCCAACATGGTGATGATGCTACACTGATTTTACCAATGCATATGCCATGGAGAAATGCAATTTATTCAGCGTTGAATGGGCAAAAGAAGGTTGAGGAGATTTCTTCATCCCCCCCCGACTCGGATGACACAGAGGAGGAGTGATTATGGCGCCAAAAGGTATCGATGTACGAGTTGAAAATCATCTTGTTCGTTTTATTTCACCAACACCGGTTGACCAAGATGCAGTTGTTGCACAACTTGGTGGAACTGCAACTGGTGGAGTTGTAATCAAAGTCTTAGATGCTCCTCGTGCAACAATCGTTATCGACGCAGATGGGAAGATAGTAGTTCATGGAACTCAGCGTGTTGAAACTGCACGTGCAGCTGCAAAGGAGTTTCTTTTACAGATGGGCCTAGATGATTCTGGACTTACTACTGAATTAGGCCCGATGGTCGCTTCATTTGATTTTGAAGAAACGATCGCTGTCGAGTCAATAACTGGAGATGTTGGCGCAGGAGAAGCGCAATATGATGCTCGGCTCGGTTGCACTATCGTCGCGGATTCAAGACACGACATAACCCTCAACATTTGGCCAAACGGTCGCTGTATTGCAATTGGAGCGCACTCCCCTAATATGGTTGCAATGGCTGCAGTATATTGGAAAAACAAATTCGCTGAAAACGGATATTTCATCCAAAGAGTTTGATTGTAGCGTTGGTTTTAGCACAAGAGAGAATAGCCATAACCCTGTAGCAATAATAGGTGAACACTGTGAGTGAATTATCCAAATTGTGGGATGGGCCGGTTACCGACAACCATTTTCATCTAAATCGTAAAGGTTTATTTCTTGAGGCTGCTCGTGATTTTGAGAGGTTTGGGGGGACGGATTTAGTCCTTGTACATTGTCCAGATTTTGCATCACCACCGACTTCCAAAAAAGGTCATAGCGATACATATGCGGATACTATTTCCATGGCTGAAGCAGTGCGCAAGGAAGTCGGATTAGGAGTTAGAGTCGTATTAGGGCCTCATCCTGCTGCATTTGCGCATCAATTAGATAATGCAATTCAAAGTGAAAACGAACAAGGTATTGAAAATGCTGCCAATAATTATCGCGATAGCATTGATGCTGCATTAGAGTTTGTCCATGAAGGAAAAGCGCACGCTATTGGAGAAGTCGGTAGACCGCACTGGCCAGTATCAAAGCAAGTGTGGGATATGTCCAATGAGTTATTATTGGAAACAATGCATTTGGCTAGTCAAGAAGGTATTACCTTGCAGTTGCACGTAGAAGGGGAATTGGAATCTACATATTCGGATTTATCACAAATGGCGATAAAGTCTGGAATGGATTGTAAGAAAATAGTAAGGCACTATGCTCCAGCAAATATAGATGCAGAAATTACCAAAGGAATAACTCCAAGTGTACTGATTGGCAAAGGGGCTATTGAGGAATTGATGGAGAATATAGCAAAATCAAGTCATGGATTTTTACTAGAGACTGATTATATGGATGATCCAAAACGTCCAGGTGCAGTATTGGGTCCCAAAACAGTTCCAAAAAGAACGAAACAACTGTTGGAACTTGGAGTCGATGAGGAAATACTGTGGAAAACCCACCAAGATTTGCCAAATCTGCTATATGGCGATACAGTACGAGCATAGGTGTTTTGTGGCTCTGTTATCCATTACATTGATGAAAGAGTGCTTCAACCCACAACCGGTGAGAGATATGCGGAAGAGTCAGATTCTAACTTTTGCACTGGCATTTTTTATGCTTCCAGCATTGTCGGTGATGACTTCGGCTCAGGATATACCAGCGGGACCTGGCGTTGAGATCGATTGTGGTACTGACCCGGTGATGAATGTCCACCCATCATACTACGAGTCAGTTGAATTGACTTGCATAGTAAGTAATCCCTCGTCACTTGCGGAGACAATTTCAGTTGAAAAAGAGTGGGATGCAAATAATGTAGAGATGATTCTGTCAGAAGATTCGTTCGAAATAGACGCAGGTGAAGAAGAGGAATTCACCATTACCTTTTCAGGTCCGACAAAGTTATCAGCAGATACCAGTTATTCATTTACACTGAACGCTCAAGTTGATACATGGGCCAACTTCATCCCATTGGATCAATTGAATGTAAACGCATCATACGAAGGCGATTTCACAGTTTCCACATATGGAATGGTTGAATTAGAGATGAGTGATAAAAGTGTTAGAACTTTAGAGTTGGATGAGCAGAGAGTCGTATCATTTCAATTTTCCAACTATGGTAATGATGAAGATAAAATTAGAGTCTCTATCGCCAATGAAGCAGAACTACTTGAAAGTGGATTCAGTTTCCCATTGGGCTCATTTGTCGCAGAAGACGTAGCATCAGGAGGAGTTTCTTCAATCCGTGACCTTACAGTAAGCGCGCCTTCAGAAGTCACTAAAGAAATAAGAGTTCAGATGGTAATACGTGCAGAAAGTACCAATGACGATAACGCAGAATTCAGTGAAATAGTAATCACTCTATTAGTAGAAAAGCCTAGTGAAATTTCTGGATTGGGCGGCCTTGATGAAATGAGTACTGGGGATATGAAGAAATATGGAGCAATTCTTGGCGCTGGTATTCTTGGAGTATTCATTCTGGTATTGATTCTGAAAGTAGTGGGCAGGAGATCTTCAGAAGGAGCAACAGTGCGTACAATAGAACTCCCTGAGGCCGAAGAAGCGACTAAACCTGATGTAGAAGATTTGGATGAATTCGATGATATGTTCGACGACTTAAGTGATGAAGAAGATGATTTAGATTCATTCCTAAATGACCTGTAAATATTTAGTTCATAGATGCGCGATTACTGTCGCACTAATATTTTTCTGCACTATTACAAAGCGGTGTTTTGAACGCATCAAATAAGATGCACATTTAACACGGAATTCGTGGTGCTTCGGCCTATTTGTAAAGGTATTAAAAACTCCATATTGTGTTGTTAATCTATGGTAACAGTCAAAGGGCTGGTGTAGCGGGCAACACCTACCCAATGAATCGGTGTTGTTATGCTCGGACTGCAAGGAAAAACCGCATTTGTTTTTGGCGTAGCAAGTGAAGATTCAATCGCTTGGGCGATATGCCAACATTTGGCTGCGTCAGGTGTCACGCTATACCTCGGTTATCAGAAGAGATTTATGAGCCGCGTATTCCAATTAAAAGACAAATTACCACAGATAGAGGGTTTCTATCCACTCGATGTTGCAACCGATGCAGAAACCAAAGAATTCTTTGATGCATTTTCCGCCGAGAACCCAGGTCTAAAAGCAGATATTTTGATTCATGCAATCGGTTTCGCACCACGCTCATGTTTTGACCGGCCGATATTATTCGTTGAAGATCAAGATATCAACACCGCGATGACAATATCTGCAAATTCATTACAAAGATGTTTAAAATTTGCATTACCTCATCTAAATGAAAATTCATCAACAATTACTCTGACCTATGCTGCAGCAAATCGTTTCGTTCCAAATTACGGAATAATGTCAATGGCCAAAGCGGCATTGGAATGCTGGACCCGTGAACTCGCTTGCCACTTGGGGCCAGATGGTCACAGAATCAATGCAATTTCATCTGGCCCGATTCCAACTCTAGCTGCTGGAGGGATTCCTGGCTTTGATAAAATTCTTGACCATGTAGAGGCAAATGCACCTCTGCGCCGCAATGTCACTCAATCCGATGTCGCCGGCGCAGCAATTTGGCTGGCAAGCCCTCTTTCAAGCGGTGTAACCGGCCAATGCATCTATGTCGATGCTGGCTACTCAATTACGATGGTGCCACAAAGTATTATGGACAACTAAGTGGTGTTTCTATGTCTCTTACTACTGCAGATGGAAAGGAATGCGAAGGTCTTGAACAAGGCCCCTTTGAACCGATTGCAGTAATCGGTCTGGCTGCTATAATGCCAGACGCAGAAAATGCGAGTCAATTCTGGCAGAATATCATCGATGCTAAAGTCAGCATCAAACAAATTCCAGAAGGCAGATGGCCGGGACCTTCAAACAATTTCTGGAGACAAGGTGGTCCAGGAGCTGTAGAGGAAGGCTTTACCTATTCCAAAATCGGTGCATTGGTTGACGGATATGAATTTGATTGGAGGAGATGGAGACAACCGCCAGGAACTCTTCCCCAGATTGATATCTGCCAGCAGTGGGCAGTCGCAGTATCAGCAGATGCAATAGAAGATGCAGGTTTTGATGGAGAATCAAAAGATATCGACCGAGTTAGAACCGGAGTTGTTTTTGCAAATGCATTAGGTGGAGAAAATCGTAATATGTCAAATATTCGTGTTTGGTCAAACCATACCAAACAATTGGCATCCCAACACGGATTACCCGATTCAAACATGGATTCATTCATTGAAGATGTAGTACGAGGTACGCCGAGAATCGATGAAGATACCATGCCAGGTGAATTGGCTAACGTTGTATCTGGAAGGGTTGCCAATCTGTTGGATTTACAAGGGCCTAATCATGCAATGGATGCTGCTTGTGCATCGTCTATGGCTGCGCTATTGGATGCTTGCAGATTGCTGCAAACAAGACAGGTTGATACAATGCTGGCGGGAGCCAGTGACCGAACAATGGACCCTGCTACATTTGCCAAGTTCAGTGCTATAGGTGCATTATCAGCCACACATTCCACTCCCTTTGATGCTAAGGCAAACGGGTTCGTAATGGGTGAAGGCGCAGGTGTATTACTTCTCAAGCGCCTAGGGGATGCAATCCGTGATGGTGATGAGATTAAGGCGGTAATCAGAGGGATCGGTGGTTCATCAGATGGCCGAGGTAAGGGTATTACTGCTCCAAGTCAAAGAGGACAGGTACAAGCGATGGCACGCGCCTACAATCAAGCGGGATATGATGCATCCAGTGTTCAGTTGGTTGAAGCTCATGGAACCTCGACCAAAGTCGGTGATGCTACAGAATTATCAACACTCTCGCGCTTATGGACTGGATTTGATGGCGGCGATCATATTGCAGTCGGTTCAATAAAATCACAAATTGGACATCTAAAGGCCGCAGCAGGAATTGCAGGAATAATGAAATCGATTCTTGCATTACACCACAGAACAATTCCTCCGAGTGCAGGATTTGAAACACCAAATCCAACCGTTGATTGGGGGAGCATACCATTTTTCGTACCAACTCAAGCAATGGAATGGCCTAGGCCGGAGTCAAACCCGAGAAGAGCCGGTGTTTCCGCATTCGGTTTTGGTGGTACTAATTTCCACGTCGCTCTCGAAGGATATGAACCGGATTATCACGCACCACTCGCACAACAGTGGCAACATCGATGGGATGCATATTCTCAACCTCTAGATGGTTCCTCAACTAAACAAACAGGTGAGGCGGTTGCAGCCTCAATCCTGGATTCCACGGCAACACCTTCAATGACCCATCAACAATTAAAACAAATTGAAGGTGGAATGTTATTGCTTTCAGGCAGTGATATTGACCAAATAAAGCAACAACTACAATCTATTTCTTTCCAAGGTCCTAATTTTGATGAGGACCCAAGAGGACTTCGACTTTCACAAGCACTCGAATCCATCAGTGGAGATTATTCATCATCTGACAATATTAGAATGGCGCTTATTGCAACATCGTGGGCCGAATTCAACAAACGTTGCGCCCTTGCAATGAAAGCGATGGATGATAAAGAGAAATGGGGATTCTTACAAGCGCAAGGAATTCTATTGAGCGATGATGCAGCGCTACCTCCACAAGCCAAGGTTGCCCATATGTATCCTGGTCAAGGTAGTCAGTATGTTGGGATGACACACGATCTTTGGCAGAGATATACTTCTGTCCAAGAAGTGTGGAAGCAATCCGATGTAACTATGACCGAAGTCTTGAACGGTGAAAGTTTGTCATCATTCATTCTTCGTTCAGGATTGAGCAAACAACAATTGGCCGAAGCGGAACATAAATTGAAGCAAACAGAATACACTCAACCTGCGATGTTAACAGCAGATCTAGCAATTGAAAGAGCACTGAGTGACCACGGCCACAAACCAGATATGGTTGCAGGACACTCTTTGGGAGAATATGCAGCGTTGATGGCGGCGGGTATTCTCGATATGGATGGTGCACTACGTGCAGCAGCAGCTAGAGGCACTGAAATGGGTGCAGTGGAGGTTGCTGACAAAGGATTGATGGCTAGTGTTAGCGCACCATACGATGATGTTGCAGCAATTATTGAACAGGTAGATGGATATGTTATCGCAGCCAATAAGAACTCGCCAAAGATGACAGTCATCGCTGGTGAAACCGAACCGGTAAAGGCGGCCATGGCCGAATTTGAAAGTCGTGGATTCCAATCCGTAGCCTTAGCCACAAGTCATGCATTCCATTCCAAGATAGTAGCGCCTGCTAATGAACCACTACGCCGATTCTTGGAAGGGCTTGAGATACGATGGCCAACTATTCCAATCACTGCAAATGTAGATGGCCAATTTTATCCAATGTCTGGAGATGGAGATGCCAAGCAATCAATACTTGCTCAATTAGCACCTCAAATGGCATCTGCAGTCGAGTGGACAACACAAATTCAAACAATGTATTCAGCAGGTGCACGAGTATTCGTTGAAGTCGGACCTAAGCGAGCATTGAGCATGTTTGCAACTCAAATTCTTGAGGACCAACCATCGTTACCGATAATGACCAATCATCCAAAGCAAGGAGGAATTGCCTCTTTCATTTCCGCTTTAGGTATGCTTGCTCTTGCAGGTAGGATGCCACAATGGCCAACAGGAGATTCTCCGGTATTGACCGAAGCGTTCCGCGCTGGCCCTATTGAAGCCTATCAAGCAAGCACAATTTCAACCTCACAAACAAGTTCTTCTTTGGAAGATTTGCGCACAGCGGCTCGTCCACTTCCAAGTGGTGCAGCACAACCTGCCGTTACAACTGTGATACAAACTACAACAGTTTCCACGCAAAAAGATCCTGAGCAAATTGCTGCTGAAGCAAAGAATGCTTACCTTGGAGACCGTATTTCAGCACTATGCGGTTATCCAGCAAGATTCTGTAATGGATTGGTCAATCTTCGTCTCGGACTTGGTTTATCTGATGCCGCCATTGGTAATCTGTTGCAAACCATTGCCAATGAATGTCAAACCGATTCAGAAGTAGATGTCAACAACGCACAAACTGCGGAAGATATTACGCATTGGATTGTATCAGTTCCTTCACAATGGTCTGCTAAGACCAATTTAACAAAATTGTCTAATGCAAATATTTCACAGCAAGGCGCTACAGTCGTCAATACTGAGAAAGATGCCATGTCAAACCGTAGGGCAGACCCGTATGTCATCACAGGCATTTCCCTTGGCCTTCCAGGTGGAGAGAAAGTATTCGATGAGGATACCTTTGAACGCCTTGTTCGCGGTGAGACTTGTATTAGTGAAGTTTCAGATGAATACAAACAAAGGTTGCTTGACAAGAACTTAGTTCGCCTAATCAAAGGAAGAGATGGTTCAGTCAATATGGAGAAAGCGACTGAATTTAGCGACATTCCTCAATTGGCGGGTCTCAAATCCGCCTTTGATATATCTGAAGAATTCGGTATAGACCCGAAGGTAGTATTGGCATGGGATATTTCTACACAGTTGGCCGTAGCAGCCGGTTTACTAGCCCTACGTGATGCAGCCATACCACTGACTCCAGTTGAGCAAGTTGGCAAAGGTGGACTCAGGTTGATCAGAAGCTGGCAAATCCCTCAAGTGCAGAGAGACCGAACTGGAATTGTATTCTCCTCTTGTTTCCCTGGAATGCAGATGGCCAAGAAACATGCCAAGAATAATGGCGATGATGGTGATGGACAATTTGACCGCAGATATCTATTCCAAACCCTCAATATGGGTCATTCACAATTTGCACAATATACTGGTATTCGTGGTCCGAATACAACAATTAATCTCGCCTGCGCATCAGCCACAGCAGCGTTTGGTGTTGCTGAAGATTGGCTTGCAGCAGACCGTGTAGACCGAGTTGTAATTATCTCTGGTGACGATGTTACAGGCGATGATATGTGGGAATGGATTGGAGCTGGGTTCGCAGCCTCAGGTGCAGCAGCAACCGGCAATGTAGTCGAACAAACAGCACTACCGTTCGACCGCCGACGCAACGGGCTCATCTTAGGAATGGGTGCTGCTGCTTTCGTAGTAGAGAGAAGTTCTGAAGCGGCTAGTCGTGGAGTTCAACCGATTGCAGAATTATTAGGTTCTACTACTGCAAACTCAGCATTCCATGGGACTCGCTTAGATGTTGAACACGTCGCAGGAGTTGTCAATGATTTCGTTGGAGATATGGAAAAGCGTTGGGGAATCGACCGACATGAGTTTGCAGCAGATACGGCTTTCTTTAGTCATGAAACATTCACTCCAGCCCGAGGAGGAAGTGCTCAATCCGAGGTAAAAGCATTACGTGATACATTTGGCCATAGTACTGATTCACTGGTTATTTCCAATACCAAGGGATTCACTGGACATCCGATGGCAGTTGGAATTGAAGATGCAAGTATGCTATACGGAATGAAGACAGGAAGAATTCCTCCTATTGCTAATCACAAGGAAAAAGATCCTGAATTAGGAGATTTGAATCTGTCCACCGGTGGAGATTATCCAAATCTACGCTATGGACTTCGCTTTGCAGCAGGATTTGGTTCACAAATTGCCCTTTCACTAGTGAAGAGAACTCCATTTGTGGGTGAAAGAATTGATGGTGCTAAATTCCTTGCGTGGAATAGGGAATTAGCAGGAACTGATGATATAGTCTTCCGAATTTTACAGAATAAATTAGTCTGTTATGTTGATGCTGATGACAAATTACACGGCGGAGTTCAAGGAGAAAGTTGGTCTGTTACTGCAGATTATGAAGGAAAACCAAATCCTATCGCTGCGGTTGTAAAGGCCGAAGTTGCCCCTGTACCTGTTCCAATGCCAGCCCCAGAACCTGTCGTTCAACAAAGCAAACTGGTTTCAGTTGCCGCTACAACCGCTTCTGGTGATGTTGTAACAACAGTCATCGAGGTAGTGGTAAATCATACAGGATATCCAGCAGACTTTGTTGAATTAGACCAAGATCTAGAAGGTGAATTGGGTATTGATACGGTTAAGCAAGCGGAGATTATGGCGGATATTCGTGAAAAATTCTCTCTTCCAATCGATGATGATTTCGTTCTTTCAGATTATCCAACGTTGAATCATATGATTGGATATATTAACAAAATGACTGGAGGGGCTGCAACTGTAGTTGCCGCACCTGTAGTGGCTGCAATAGAGGTAGTAGAACAACCACAACCAACAGTCCAAGCCAGTAAGCCACAATCATCTGATAAATTATTGGTTGACTTGTCGACATCAGAAATAACTCCAATCGTTGTAGAAGTTGTAGTCGCTCATACCGGCTATCCTGCAGATTTTATTGAATTAGACCAAGACTTAGAAGGTGAATTAGGAATTGATACGGTTAAGCAAGCGGAGATTATGGCAGATATCCGTGAAAAGTTTTCCTTACCTGTTGACGATGATTTTGTTTTATCTGATTATCCAACATTGAATCATATGATTACCTATATCGCTAAGATGACCGGTGGTGAAGTGGCTACACAAGCTCCAATAATAGTTGCAACTCCACAACCAGTGGAGGAGATAGTTGAGGCTAAACCCGCCTCAGTCCCTTCTTCTTCCGGTTCAGCAAATATTGAGGAGAAATTAGTTGAAGTCGTAGTCAGCCATACCGGCTACCCTGCTGATTTCATTGAAATGGATCAAGACCTAGAAGGTGAATTGGGAATTGATACGGTCAAGCAAGCAGAAATCATGGGAGAGATTAGAGAAATTTTCGCACTCCCAGTGGACGATGATTTCGTACTCAGCGATCATCCGACTTTGAATCACTTTAGCGCCTACATCGCCAAGATGGTGGGTGGAGATAGTGTTGTTGAATCAGTAGTTAGTGATGTTCAGATACCACCACCAAAGGTTGAGGAGACAACAATAGAGAAACCCAGCAGCGATATTGTTTCAACAACGAGAAGATGGCAAATAGAAATTGAAGAATGTCTTGGAACTAGCCAACCTATCTCTCTTGACGGTACAGTAGTCATCACAGTTGATGGTTGGGGAATCTCCGAAGCATTCGCTCAAAGAATGGAGCAACGTGGATTGAAAACGGTATTGATTGGCTTTGAATCTGCAATCAGAGATATGTCCACTCAGGAAGAATCTGGAAGAATTGTTTACAGGTGTGACCCAGAGAATTCACAACATCTTGAGGATGTATGTGAGCAGTTAAATCAACATAATGTTACAGCAGTCATCCATATGGCCTCCTTGAAACTGGCCAGTGAGTCTTGGTCGGATGACACATATCCTTCAAGTCAAATTGCTATGTCTGCACATGGCTTCTTTTCATTGTTGAAAGGATTGGATAGTAAACTTGCAGGTCAATCAACTGGAATAGTCGCTTCAATCAGTGCTATGGATGGTCGACACGGAAATCGCGGGGAGAGATTCAACTCATTGCAAAGTGCGGCAACTGGCGTTACCAAATCATATTCATTTGAACAACCACACTTACGATGTAGAGCCTTTGACCTACACCCGGAATTAATACTGCAAGCACAACAAGCAGCTCAAATTATTGACGAGGATTTGTTTGAACTGGGTGGGGATATTGAAATTGGAATCGATCGAGATTTGAGAAGATGGACTCTAGTCGCATTTGCTGAAGATTTAGAATCGCAAAGAGAGCCACTAACAAATAAGGATACTTGGATTGTATCCGGTGGCGGGTCTGGGGTTACAGCAGCATCTGTAATCGGTGTTTCTAAGGCAAGTCCAGATGCTGGCGCACACTTTGTTTTGCTTGGCCGTTCCAGTCTAATCGAAGAGTGCCAATCATGGATTAATTGGACAGAACAGCAACTAACTGATGAGAAAATGACATTGCGACAAACCATGACCGATGCCAGTGAAGAAGCAAAAGTCACAATGGTAGAATGGAATAAGGAGTGGCAAAAATATACTCGTTCTCTTGATATTTACAATACAATTCAGCAGATTACTGACACCGGAAATTCGGCACAGTATTGCTCGGTCAATGTGACAGATGCAGAAGGTTTGGCAGAACTAGGTGCTAACCTCGGAAGGAAGATAACCGGTATTCTTCACGGCGCAGGCCTTGAGGATTCAAAATTAGTCAATGATAAATCTCATGAAATTTTCAACAATGTAGTTCGCGTCAAGGTCGATGGTTGGAGGGCCTTATTGGGCGCAGTCCACGCAAGTGGTAGTGATAATCCTAGATTTGCTTGTTGCTTCACCAGTGTAGCAGGCCGCTTTGGAAACGGTGGTCAAACTGATTATGCAGCGGCTAATTGTGTCCTAGATAGTGAAATGACACGCTTGACAGCAAGTGGAACCTGCCGTGCGGTTGCAATTGGTTGGACAGGCTGGAGAGATGTTGGTATGGCTACAAGAGGTTCAATAGAGTCGGTCTTTGAAGCAGCAGGAATCGATACATTGTCTGTTGAAGAAGGAGTATCTATCTTTGTTGATGAAGCACTATCCGGTGGTAAAAGGAGAGTAATCGGTTGTGGTAGTCTTGGTATAATGAATCGCTTTGATGTGTTCAGAGATGCACCATTACGCCTGCCTGCAAAAATGGCGGCACTAATAGCAGACCCCGCCCGATTTCCATTCATTGACAAAGTCAACAAGATAGACGAAGGTCAAACCCTGACTACACAATCCACTCTTAGTGCAGCAGATCATCCATTCTTAATCGACCATGCAATAGAAGGAGTTCCATATCACCCAGGGGTAATGGCACTGGAAATGTTTGCGGAAAATGCACTATTATTGCGCCCTCAAACCTGTTTAGCAGGATTTGAAGATGTACAATTCGGATTGCCGATAAAGTTACTAAAGGGTGAGATGACCGTTAGAGTCGAATCTACCTTAGACAAACAAGATGGCCAATTATCTTGGGTAAAATGCCGATTAGTAAGTGATTTGACGAATTCAAAGGGAGAGGTGTTCGGCGAAAGAGAACATCATCAAGCAACAGTTCGCTTAGTTGAAAAATGCGATGACATTTGCCCATTCCTTGAAGCAGAGGTTGGAATGATTCCAGCGATTGGAACTCCGCCTATGGGTGACTTACTGCATACGTCAGCATTCATCTATCTGCGATATTTCCATGGCCCTAGATTCCAATCACATGGCGGAATTATTAGGGGCGTTGGTGATGATTCAATGCCTGGTGTAGATGGAATTGCATTGATGCGACACCAACTACCACAAAGCGACCAATGGGCGGTAGAATCGCAAGGAGAGTCAATTCTCTTAGAAGCACTACCGATGTTGATCGAGGCAGGATTCCAAAACGCAGGATTGGTTGCAATGGAAAGTGAAAACTTCTCTTCCCTACCAGTTGGCATCGACTGGACTTGCAATCTGCGGGTGCCAGAAAAAGATGAAATCTTGAGATTGCGTAGTATTCGTACCGCAGTTGAAGATGATGGAGTTACAGTTCACGATGTCGTTATTGTAGGTGATGATGATGCACCGGTAATGGCATTGAAAGGGCTACGTCTGAAGGCGATGGCTCCAGTACCTGAATACCAACAATTCACTTTGCCAAGATAATCTGAGGCATGGGTTGAATTGATTAGGATGAGTGGACTAATTATGCAGCCAAAGGTAGAGGTGCTCACACCACCTCAATTACCAGATACTCCAGTTATTGCATGTTATAGATGCGAGGTGCAAGATTTTGCACTAGAGGATATTATATTCGCTGATGCTGACGAAGTATCTTCCTTTGTAACGGATAAGAGGCGAATGGAGCATTTGAGTGGGCGTTGGTTGCTACAATACTCTCTAATTCAATGGGGTGTCGAATCAATCGAGGAGATTGAAGTTAGGCGCAATCAGCTACGAGCGCCGAGCCTAGAATTCATTCATGGAATCTGGAGGAATGAACCATTGCCTAGTATTTCTATTGGCCACGGTAATGGTTGGGCCTATGTTGCGCTGATTGAATCCAATTGGACCATCGGAATCGATGCTGAACCAAGTGATAGAGGAATTGCCGATAATGCGTTAGATCTAATGGCAAGCGGTGATGAATTACAACAAATTCGCAAAAACCCTGAAATGGCAATTCGCAGTTGGACTGCTAAAGAATCAGTGCAAAAAGCAATGCGCATGGGGATGAAATTAAACCCACGTGAAATTGAAATTCCTATTGGAAAAGAAATATGTGATATTTCAATTGAAAAATCAATTTTGCAATTGAGAAATTGGCTACATAATGAAGTTCATATCAGCCTCTCATGGCTAAGGGGGAATGGCCAAATTCGTAGTGAAGAAGACGAAATTTTAGATGCTACAAGAGAAGCGATGAGTTCTGGGCAAGAATGGCAAATCGGCTGCAATTCAACGAGGAATCCTCGTTGAATACTATTTTGTCCAAAAGCGACTTTCTTGCCAAGGTAATCCTAGGAGGATTCCAATTTCTGTTAAAATCACATAATTGAATACAAGATATAGCAAATATGATGAAATCAAAACAGTAAGTGAAATATTGATGATTCTCTTTCTCTCTCGTTTTGCTTGCTCAATACTGCAAACTCCTTTGGAGCGGAAGTATAGAACCAATCCACTGATTATTAGAATTAAAGATAATGCAGATAAGGCCGGTCTGAACCATTGGTAGCCATCAAGTCCCCAATACAAGTTATCGGAGATTGCAGCAGCAGAAGAGACACTAGCAAGTCCGAATAGTAGCAACACTACTGAAGGAAGGCAGCACATTGATGCGAGTATGGCTGAACCAGAAATTAACTTCCACATTGATTTTGATTCATCAAGAAGTGTTTGTTCTGAGTGTGAAGATGACTTTTCTTCAGAGTCGGACATATTCTCATCTTCCCTGGTATAGATTAAGTCAAAGATCTACATTGCGTACTTCAGGTGTTTGGTCGGCCAATAAGAATTCAAGCATTGCAGCCCACATTACAAACTCCATACTCTGTTCCAACTCCTGTTGGCCACCTACTTCTGCCACCATGTTGTCTAGAGTATCTGAAGGGGAATGGTATGCATCATAATCTGCATCGTAAGCACCTAGGTGGAAGATTGTTTGAGCACCTAGGTTACGGAATGTAACGTGGTCTGAACGACCAAAGGTATCTTCGTGAACGTCCATTACTAAATTGTCGTGTTCATCCCAATGCTGGTCACAACCTGCACCATATGAACCATCAATGGTCAGGTTTCTAGGTGCCTTTAGAATGTTGAAGTGGACATCATCAAGAATAGTTGTAATGGCGACATCTTGTACCTCAGGATCAGCATCAGGCCCCGACCATGCATGGTAAGGGAATGGGTCTCCGTTTGACTTGTGTGCAGGCCAAGACATTCCCATCATATCCATATTGATGTAGAATTCAAGCTCTTTGTCATGAGGAAGACAGTAGTCACAATCGTTGTTGGCGAATGCACTGGAACCACGAAGACCTTCTTCTTCGCTGGACCATAATGCTAGGAAGGTGTCACATTCGAAAGTTAAGTCTACAAAAGCACGAGCGAATAGCATCACAGAAACAGTACCTGCTGTATTGTCGTAAGCACCTTCGTATGTGCCACCGCCAGGTGGGCCGCCGGGTGGTGCGATATCCATGTGGGCACCCATTCCTTGAACGCAGTTATCGTTACGTCCTTGTTTCCAAGCAATGACATTCAGACTCTCTGGTTCTGTAGGGTTACCGTGATCGGTAACTCTGAGGATATGGGTGTCATATCCAAGTCCTTCGAAGTGACCTTGGAAGAAGGATGCCGCTCTTTCGAATGCAGGATTAGGGCTTCCCATCCAACGATTGACATATCCACCACATTCAGTGGAATCGGTACAAATACTTGTGATGAATTCCATCTTATCGAACCAGTCTTCACCGTTTACAATAGGTATGGCTTCTTCAATTTCAAGAATTACTCTGCTAGAAGTTCCATCTGGATGAATTAGGGTTAGGTTTGCATCGGTAGTGTATGGGGTCGTGAGTAGTTTTGCATTGATGATATCATCGCCTATTACCTCAATCATACCATCTAATATCACGCTTCCATTAACGAATAAAAGAATGTCTCTAGGTGCCTGTAAACGGTAGCCATCACCGTCTAGTAAGATGTCATGCCATTGCCCAGTCTTGATAGTAACTTCACCTGGAGCAAGGTAGTCAATTAGAATAATTTCCTTCAAATCAACATTGGGAGTTTCGTTATCGCCAAAACATCCAGCCAGAGGTGCCAAGAAGATAATTGCGATAATTGCAAAGGATTTGACTGACTTTGACATGATGCTCACCATTTGCGGGCTTATTTACTACTTGATATGGTTTCTTATTCGATGCGAGAAATTCACCTAGAATTAGATTAAGGTGCGGATAGGGGGAGTCGAACCCCCGGCAAAAGGTTGGAAACCTCCTATGATACCACTTCACCATATCCGCTGGTAATCCGTTCCAAAAGCCACTCCTCTTTGAGTGATTCGGTTTTGTTATTACCTATGCAATAAGCAACTGGTTTAGTGAATCACTGGTTTTGTGGAGGTGGTGGTGGTAAATGTCCAGCCAAACCGAAATTCTTTCTCGTTGGATGGTTCATTCCATTCTCTATTCTGGCACGAACTAACTGCTCTGCTCGTAGTTGTCTATTGGCGGTTTCCTTTAGTCTGTTTGACTTACCACGAATAATTAATAATCCCATCAGGAAGAATAGAACTAAAGCGCCAATAGCTGCTTGGACGAGTGAATTATTGAGGACTTCCTGAAGGTAACTATTATCATTTGATTCAGAAGGTTCTGCATAAATGCTGGAATCGATTGCATTCAAACTAATTGTAACCGTATCAAGTGCAACATCAGAACCAGGTTCAGTTGCTTTCAAAACCAGTATGTGCGTGCCGTAGAAATTTGCTTCACCAGTGAAGACAACTGTTTGTGTTTGTCCAGATGTTGCAGAAAAACTGACAATTTGAACACGAGATGCAGCGTTGATTGCAGTCATTGCTTGCCATTCTACTCGTACCGCGAAATCACCAATCATATCGGTGGTCACAGTACAGGAGAAGGTGAAGTAATCTCCACCAACTATGTCCAATTCAATTGAATCTGGATCACAGGTCATTTCCGCTTCACCAGCATTTCTTGCTGGGTCATCTGGATAATGATCTGGTTTGAATGAACCCGCACTTTGGTTATCGCCCCAGCCATCACCGTCACTGTCCGACCACTGACTTTCTTCACCTGGGAAGGCATCATCGTCATCAGCGTAGCCATCGCCATCAGCATCAGGACATCCTTTCATCACACCTTGGGTTGCAGTACCAAATTGTTGAGGGCAATAATCACCATTAGTGCCAGCGACTAAATCGCCAAATGTGTCATTGTCGGAATCAAAGTATTGTGAATTATCTCCCAACCATAAATCATTCAAATCGCTTGCTCCATCACCATCTTCATCAGGGCAGCCATATCGGTCTATTGTTGAAATTCCAACGATTAGAATACAGGAATCGGGAGTCGAACCATTCGGATTATCACCATAGCCATCACCATCGGTATCATTCCACTGTGTGTCATCATCAGGGAATGCATCACCACCTTGTGAGACACCATCGTTATCACCATCAGGGCAACCAAACGTACCAATATTGGAATATCCTTCTTCAGTAGGACAATCATCACCTTGGAATCCACCCAGTTCATCACCATAGCCATCACCATCGGTATCATTCCATTGGCTTGGTTCAGTTGGGAATGCGTCTGCACCATCAGAGATATTCCAACCAGTTTCATTACCTACTGCAATTGTTACATCGGAGTAACCGTCAGCATCAGTATCTGGACAAGCGAACCTATCCTCTGTAGAATTTCCAGCAGCAAAGCGACAATCATCCTCGAGGTCATCAAAGCCATCGCCATCAGAATCTTGTGAACGTGTAGGGTCGTCAGGGAATGCATCATTATCATCGGACAATCCATCTCCATCAGTATCAGGGCAACCATATCCGGCTATTGTTGAGTTACCGAAAACACCAGGACAAGCATCAGGGAATATACCACTAGCGTTGTCACCATAGCCATCACCATCTTGGTCTAGCCATTGACTTGGAGTGGATGGTAATTGGTCGATAACATCATCCCATCCATCGCCATCACTATCTGGGCAACCAAGTCTATTTCCTTGGGTTGAATTACCCCAAAGTCCTGTACAGGCATCTGGAGTAGTTCCTCCAGCATTATCACCATAGCCATCGCCATCAATGTCATGCCATTGAGTGATATCATACGGGAATGAATCTTGGTGGTTTGCCCAACCGTCCAGGTCATAATCTGGGCAACCCAATGTACTGTTTTGCCATGACTCACCGGCTATTCCTGGGCAGTAATCGCCGAGGTTTCCGCTTGAATTATCACCATATCCATCACCGTCACCATCCGACCATTGAGTGGGGTCAGTCTTGAATGCATCAGCTCCATCAGAAGTATTCCATCCGGAATCAACATCAGAGTAACCATCGCCATCAGTATCAGGGCAACCGATTCTATCAATCGTGGAATTACCGTAAACGGTTGGACACATGTCATCAATCTGATCATCTATTCCATCTCCATCAGAATCACTCCATCGTGCAGGATCTATTGGATATGCATCAGCACCATCGACAACCCCCCAACCTAACTCTGGGTTAGAATATCCATCTCCATCTCCATCGAGACAACCCTGTCTGTCAACAGTTGAATTTCCACTAACACTCGGACAATCATCTCCATTAGTTCCAGAGGGATTATCTCCATAGCCATCACCATCAGAATCCGCCCATTGTGTTACATCAGCAGGCCACACGTCAGCGCCATCTGCAACATTCCACACAGGACCATTAGTTCCAGAGGTATCTGCATCACTCGCTCCATCGCCATCAGCATCAGGGCATCCAAATCTATCTCTCCAAGAATCACCTGCTACCGATGGACACATATCCGGTTCATTTCCAGTAATATTATCGCCAAATCCATCAGCATCAGTATCATTCCATTGTGACTTTTCATTAGGGAATAAGTCATCAATATCAGCATAACCATCTCCATCGATATCAGAGCAACCTAATCTTCCAGCCTCGGTTGAATTTCCGAAAATCAAAGGACAAGCATCTGGATTTACTCCTGTTGAATTATCACCATAGCCATCACTATCTCCATCTGACCATTGGCTCGGTTCAATAGGGAATGCATCAGCACCATCTCCAATAGTCCAGCCCAAATCTTCATCAGAATATCCGTCACCATCGGTATCAGGACAACCAAATCGATCTAGGGTTGAAGACCCTGCAATAGAGGCACAAGAGTCCCCTTCAGTTGCAGGTGGTGGATTGTCTCCATAACCATCGCCATCAGTATCTATCCATTGTGTAATGTCATTAGGATAAGCGTCAGCACCTGCGGCAATAGTCCATCCCAAATCAGCATCAGAGTAGTTGTCCCCATCTGAATCGGGACAGCCATTCCTATCAGCGGAACTTGTTCCAGAAACGGCATTACAAGCATCCGCACCTTGCGACACTGTCCAAAATATTTCCTCATCAGAATATCCATCACCATCACTATCAATGCAACCATATCTGTCAAGTGTTGAATTACCAATTACCGTAGTACAAGCATCAGGAGTAGTTCCAGAAGGATTATCCCCATAGCCATCAAAGTCTGCGTCTGCCCATTGGCTAATATCCGCAGGGAATGCATCAGCACCATTGTTTACAGTCCATGAAGAATCAGGATTGGAATAGCCGTCAGCATCGGTATCAGGGCATCCAACTCTATCCTGTGTTGAAGTTCCAAATGTATTTACACAATCATCAAGATCGTCTTGTACTCCATCGAAATCAGCATCTTGTGTCAAATTGGTTAAAGAATAATTTGCATCGATAGCCAGTGCAAAGGCTTGAGGCCCAGTAGGAACATTTGTTCCATTGACATGTACTTCCCAAAGTCCTTGTCCAGGATTTAAGAATGTTAGTCCACGTAGATTATCAACATTGTTTGAAAGATTAGTCCATGACCCACTAGGATCTTTTACAGATAGGTCAAGGTCATTGACTAAATTGGTCGATGCTGATGGAGTTGATTTAGGGTCTGTCCACGACAAAGCGATTGTGAAGTCGGCTGCAGAACTTGGTACAATGAACGACCATCCTCTACCATCGCCAGTGGATACAGTTTCACCGTCAACCCAACTAGCATCTTTAGCAGACCACATGTCTACTAAACCCCATCCTTCGTGGTTATTGGGAGCAGTTTCTCCAGCACCATTGGTAGCACTGCCATATTGTCCAGTCATATCATGAGCACTCGCTGTAAAGATAGCCTTGACAAGAGCAGATGATGGAGCTGAATGGCCTCTGTTAACCATTAGGTGTTCAAGCATTAATGCAGTAGCACCAGCAGTTAGTGGAGTCGACATACTAGTTCCACCCATGTAGGTATAAGATGAGTTGAATGAAGCCCATCCTGTACTGGTTGTACTTCTTGATTTGGTTGAAAGAATAAATGAACCTGGTGCTGAAATATCAGGTTTTAATCTTCCATCATCCGTAGGTCCGCGACTAGAAAACGCAGACATTCCTTCTGTGTTATTGGCTGTTTTATCACCGGCTACGGGATTGGCAGGGTACTTACTAGACCATAGCTCACCCCAAGTGTCTTGCCACCCATTGTGATTATACACTATAGTTGGGCGGTTATTTTCAGATGCACCAACAGTTAATACGTTCTTGGCAGTTCCAGGACTTCCAATACTATCAAGGTCAATTTCACCATCTGAGTCACTATCAATACCTTTGTTTCCCGCAGAAAATAGGATGACAAGTTCATCATATGTTCTCGCACTATCATCGGCTTGCATCGAACTGGTAGTATATGCTCCATAAACCGGACTACCCCAAGAATTGGTGTGAACTCTTGAACCATTTTCCCAAGCTAATTTGAACATATCATCTAAATCATTTGGAATGCCTGTTAATAATTCCGAGCCACTAACAGTAGTAGCAATCGAGTGGACTAACAGTTGTGCTTCAGGAGCAGTACCGATAATTGAACCATTACTGTCCGTACCGTCTCCTAGGACAGACCCAGCAACATGTGTTCCGTGGCCATAGAAATCTTCTGCACCATCATCACAATTTCCAGTCATTCCATATGATGCACATGTTGAAGCCGGCATAGGCCAAGAAAAAATCCCTTTGATATGGTCTCTAAAATCAGGATGCATATTGGTATTATTTACTCCATTATCCAATCCGGTATCTGCTACTGTAACAATAATTCCACTACCATCAACATCGCCCCATGCAGAATTCGCACCACTCATTAGAGTAGGGTCTCTTAGGTCATCAGCATTCATTATTTGTGAACTAACATTATTTAGGACAACAAAGAATGGTTTTTCCTCAATCCATTCTACTTCATCCTGTTGTGCGAGCCACGACAAAGCACTAGCCTCGATCGCTAAGGTGGCATATCTTGTAGAGTGGGAGTCGATTTCAATATCGTCTCTTTGATATATCCCTTCAGGTAATTCATTACCTGATAGAACGATATTTACCAATGCACCAACTTCATTGACGTAAGGGTTGAAGAAATCCATTTCTTGACCATTTAATCCAATTGCCAGTTGGTCGCGAATTTTATCAGTTGGATCTAATTGCATGATGCCTTCAACTTCAAGATTTTCTAAACTACTTACTTTGTGTCCATTCAATTTACAATTAAATGAAGTTGGAGGGAGGAATGATTGGCACTCAATTCCAGCATCGGCAAGTTGGCCAAACCATTCGCTTGGAACTGGATAGGAATGGCTTAGAACATGCCAGCCAGAAATAGTAGAAGAGCCACTTACTGAGGTCCAATCATCAACGGAGATAAGGTTTGCATCTCGATACAATAAATTGACTTGCCCAGATGCGAACTCATCTACGACCCAGCCGTTCTCAACAAGGCCACTAGGGTTAATTCCTAACGTATTAAGTGATGTTAAATCTGCATTTGTGACGATTTCAGAATTGAGTGGAGGGCTGACTAAGGAACTCGCTAATGGTGCAGTTGTTTGAATTAGTAATAGAACCAAAAGGGCGAGTGGTAATTTGGCCTTCGCGTCGTGCATAGCCTCTACTAACAGCGGTACCACATGAAAGATTTGGTTAGGTGTCAAGTTCAATTGTCAAAGCCGAGGGTTGAAATGTTAGCGAGAGTGGCCG
>JAPKFC010000058.1 GCA_028821785.1 Candidatus Poseidoniaceae archaeon
GATTACGTGGGGTACCAGTAGGGACCTGCCGTACATCATTTGTCACCCCTACTGAAGGAGTTCATTATTGTGGATATCCTATTAATGAATTGACTAATTTTTCTCCAGAAGATATTGTTTATCTATTATTCAATAAAGAGTTGCCAAACTCTCAACAATCTATGGATATTCGCGCAGACTTAGCAAAGAGAGCCAAAATCCCAGGTGATTTAGTAACCGTGTTTAGAACTCTACCAAAATACGGGCACCCGATGGACTGGCTCAGTGTTGCGATTCACACAATCGGGATGTGGGAGACTACTGGTGATTGGAAAGAAGATGCGTTGAATCTAATTGCTCGCATGCCTCGCATCATGGGCCTAATGTATAGGGTCAGAGAAGGTCGAGACGAGGATATTCCTGCTGATGATACATCGTTGAGTATGGTTCAAAGATTTGTTTCAACCTTAGACCTAGATGAAATTGATAATGACAAAATGGAGCGAGTAATTGCAACATACCTAGTCTTGCATATGGATCATGGTGGCGGAAACCTCTCAACATTTACCGGCAAGGCAATTGCATCTAGCAAAGCAACAGTGTATTCCGCTATGGCAGGGGCAATGAATGCTCTAAGTGGACCATTACATGGGCGGGCGAATCAATCATGTCTCGAATTTGTTCTCAAGATAGGCACAAGTGATCCAGTAGAAGTTGAGCGTTTCGTACGTGGAGAGTTGGCTGAAAAACGACCAATATTCGGTTTTGGTCATGCTGTTCTTCGTAGTGAAGACCCAAGGGCTACTGCTCAATTTGCTCTTGGAGAAGAAATCTGTCCAAATGATGAGAATTTCAAAATTATTCGCACCCTAAGAGAAGTTGCACCTAGAGTTCTTGCTGAAAATCCAAAAATTCGTAATCCAAATGCAAATGTTGACATTGCTAGTGGAGCTTTACTTCACCATGTTGGCCTTGAAGACCCAACCTACTACACCACCTTCTTTGGCTGGGCTCGTGTAATGGGAATCGGGGCACAAATTGTAGATGAACGCACTGTATTCCGCGGTGGCAAAGGCACTCCGCTTTACCGCCCTAAGTATTATGCAGAACAACAAACTTTGCGTCACGTCGAGTGATTATTGTCCTATGACTGGGCGGGATGTTTTCCCAGAACCTCTGTGACCGATTAACCGTGGTGCCTGCCATGGTGGTGAAGAACCACTTGCATCCTGTAATAGTTCATCAACAGTTTTTTGCCAGTTCCAAGTTTCTTTCCACATTGAAACTAAATCTGTTCTTCTTGCATCATCACAATCTGCCCAAGTAGGAACTTCAAGTTTGAGTTGTTTCAATATTTCTAAATGATTTTCTTCTGTAGCAGAATCTAATAATAATTGTTGTTGCTTATCCAGTGGCTGAGTACCAGGGTTTGCCCAGCGCGCGTGACCTGTAGGCAACCATGTCAATTCCGGATTGGCTTTATCGCTCAAACCGGTAAGTCCAGCATTTAGTATCAATTTCTCATTGACTGGTTTGGTTGGCCAAACATATGTAGGCATGCCTTTACGTAACTTGTTTAGGGTGTGCAAATTCTTACCTTTTAATCCAATAGTTTTACCAAATGGCAACTTGTTGTGTGGGGCCACAAAATACTCTATCGCACATGGCAGCATTGCGCTACCCATAGCATTATGTTGTTTTATTAATGATGAAAATGGTGTTGAAATATATGTTGGAAAACTTTGAATGCGTTGGGTCGTTTTGTTTCCATATGGAGATATGTATGGGATTAGGGCTGCCCAAGGACGCTGGGTTTTGGCTAGTTGTGTACTTTGTTTCATACCTCTGTGAAAAGCGTAATAGATCATATTTTCATGTGGAACATTAAATTCATCGAGGATTTTGTCTGCCATTTTGATAATATTGGCAACATGCTGATTGTGTTTCTTTCGTGAAAAAAATCCTCCACCCATCGGTGCATTAGGATGAGGACGTTTTATCTCAATACATCCCATTTTTCCTTTTTCTACCCAATTCTCACGGATAACTGAATCCTCTAGCATTCCTCTGAAAGAGACAAAACCTTCCGCCTCCAAATCTGCTAAGGTCCATGCTTCAACCCACTTACTTTTACCTTGTAAGCGACTTTGTGGGATCGATACTTCCCTGTCGTGGTGAACTATTAATTGGTTATCAGATGTCATCCTGATATCAAATTCGATACCGTCAAAAAAGTTAATTCCATGACGTAAACTGTTCAATGTATTTTCCGGTTCTTGGCAATACATCTTCCCGCCCCACGCTGTCCACGCGCTACACCTTGAAAGATTATCTTTTCAGATTGTATCAAAAGAATCATATCCCACAATGATGATATTAAGAATCGTAGAGCCTGATGAATCTCATTGATTAATGCCAAACTGCTAATTCCGCCCCCGTATACTGTGGCAACTGCTAAAGAGAGGTGGCATTGCCATACATCCATGGAACCATATTCAATCATGATGCTGATGATTGTAATCCTTACTCCAATCATTTGCTGGTTGTTCACCCTGCACCGCCCAGAAATGAGAATTCCTTGGCGTCAATGGGCCCATACTTTTCATGATAAGCGATACTATCTTCATGCCCTTGGATATATTGTAATCATAAAATGGAAGCAAATAACTGATACAATAAATGAACCTATCAAAATAAAAACAGGACATTGGACTGAGTTAGTATATTCCATTGAAGGAGATTTTACAAAGTGGATTCAAGATGCTTTTCAAAATGATGCATTAACCGATTTCCTAAACTTCCATTATCTATTCGTTTATCTATTCTTAATTTATGTAACGACAGTGTACTTTGCATTTACCGATGACCGCGATATGACGGATAAGGTTGCTTTGAATTATCTACTCATTTATGCCCTAGCTGTACCATATTACTTGTTTTTCAATGTAGAAGTAACTTCTTCTTGGATTCCTAATATGGACGCTCTATTGTACCATGACGGCTGGTATAGTTCGTTCTATGCTTTGCATGACCCTCTGGATAATGCCGTGCCGAGTTTACATGTCGCAATTCCATTTGGCATCCTCTATCTCAATTACTTACATGTCAAAGAAAAGGGAATAAAAATAACTGAATGGCGCCACTGGCCGTATCATTTATTCGTTGCAATAAACACATTATTGTTCATGTTCACAATCCTCTATCTCGGAATCCACTGGTTTGTTGATATCCCGCTCGGTATCATTATTGGTGGAATTGGTGCATTATTTATCCATCACTTACAACCACGTCTTCGCAATGATTTCGGGCCGATGTTCAAGGGAGTTACTAGAAAGAAGGTATGGCGACACGTATTTGCTGAAGGTGTTGCTGCTCTATTATTGCTCACTGTCATTTTGATGTCTGTAAACATTCAATCTGAAGCAACAGACTCAAGAATCTCCTATCAACTTGGAGCCGATGATTCAACCTTTGAGATAATTCAAGAGTTTAGTCCAGGCTCGAGTGTCTCGTCAAATCTAACTAATCTTCATGAAAGTATTACATTGGAAGTTGTTGTGATCATTGTTGAAATGAGTGAACCTGCCATGCAAGATGGGGCTATTGATTGGGAAATTATGAAGACTTTAGGAGAATATTATACTGTGGAGCCTCAATCAACTTTGATGCTTGAAATAGATTCCCCTAATAATTACCATCTCATCATTATGCATAACCCTGGTAATAGTGATGGCTCAAGCGAAAATGAAGTTGTACAAGTTCGCATCATCAATGACTACCACGAAGATATAATGTGGAAAGCAGTATTACTTTCACTACCTTCTCTTTGGATTACAGGATTCGTAATACATAGATTATACCGCTTGAGGAAATACAAGCGCAGTTTAATTGATTCAACTCCAAGTCACCTGTGGGAACAGGAGATAATTGAAGCAGAGTAAATGGTGATATTATGTCAAATAGCAGTGACTTGGTAAGCGCTGTGGACGACTTGATGGATAGTCCGGGTGGACAATTACTCAAACAATCAAGGGTATTCTTGAGACTAAAAATGAAAAGTATGGGATTTGTTTTCATCCTTGGGATAATTATTGGATTCCCGATTACAAGAGAATTGATCACTTGGCTAATCGAGCCGAGTAGATTGCCCGATGGTGTAGAAATAATCGTTATTTCACCAGTCGAATTCATCATGCTACAACTGCGTATTGCGATGAGTATCGGAGTGTTTTTCGTCTTAACTACATTGATTTATTTCGGGATTTTTGAAGGCCTAAAGTCGCCGTCTGTGAAACAAAGGTTAGCAGAATTAAATTATTCAATACCAAAAACTGCTCCGACCATTTTACTTACAACAATTGCAATTTTCTTATTGTCCATTTCGGGTTTGTATTACTCATGGGAACTGTTGACACCAATGCTGCTTGAATACCTGACAAACGATGCACAAAGTGCGGGCTTATCCACAGATTGGAGATTATCTGGTTATGTTGGGTTCATCGCAAATTTGGCCATAGCATCGATTATTGGTTTCCAAGCACCAGTTGCTACATTGCTGATTTTACGATTTGGTATTGTAGATAGAAATCAAATCAAACAATACCGCCGCCAAATTTGGTTTGCTTCCTTTGTGATGGGTGCATTGTTTTCACCACCCGACCCTCTCAGTTTATTCTTGGTTGCAATTCCAGTAATCCTGCTATTCGAGATAGCATTAGTGATTGATGCAATCACCAGAGGGCAATAATATTCAAATTATCTGTTCGGGCAAAGATGAACTCGGAACCGCCATATGTCCTGGCCTTGCTTGGTAACTAGGACCATGATAATCTGAACCACATGTTACTTTCAATCCTATTTTTTGAGCACCATTTAGCAATTCCATACGGTATTTGTCTGGATGCGAACGGTGGAATGCCTCTACTGCATCAACTCCCACCTTTTTGAGGAAAGAAAGTAGATTGTTGCTTTCTATTCCGTAATATATGGGGTGAGCTAATGAGCATATTCCACCGGCTGCATGAATGACATTTACCGCTTCAACAATCGTTGGTTTTGTTTTTTCAACGTTAGCAGGGCAACCATCTCCTAACCACTCATCAAATACTTGCTGCATAGAATTAGCATAGCCTTTTTGTATCATTTCCTTGGCCAAATGGGGTCTTCCAACCGCACCACTAGATCTAGCCATTACAGCCTCAAAATCAATGTCCATCCCCAATTCATTGACTTTCTCAACCATTCGCTTCATTCTTCCAATCCGGCCTTCAGCAAATGGTTCTAACCACTTTCTAAAAGCACTAATTGGTTGTGAATTCATACCGGGGTCATGATTTGGAAAATAAGCAAGTAAATGCCATGATGTCGTAGACCTATCCCTTCCCTCTTTCTCCAGAATAGTTGTTTGTGCTGGTAAACCGGGAATACAAGTAATTTCTACTCCTGGAATGAATCTTATGCCTCTTTGTTTTGCTTCTTCACTTGCTTCTTTCCAACCACTGATGACATCGTGATCGGTCAAGGCCCAAACTTCAACCCCTTCGGATGCAATTTTTTGTGCGAGTTGCGGTACACTCAATTCTCCATCTGAATGAGTTGAATGACCGTGAAGGTCGTAGCGCTCACTCCATTGCATCATAACCAATCCTCCACTCAAACGTTTTTCAAGTTGTGTCATTAGAATAGTTCATCTAAATCTGGTAATTCAGGAGTCGGGGTAGTCATAACTGTAACTGCTGGTGGTAATTCTTGATGTGGCTTCAAATCAAGTTCTGGCAATTCTGGAAGAGTTGCTAATAGGTTTTCTAAATCCGATGACACCTTTTGTTCAGGACCGTTGTTTTCTTGAGATAGTTCATCCAATGGAGGAAGGGTGGAAAAGAATTCATCCAAATCTGGCAATGGCACTTGAGCAATTCCTTCACTGACGAAAACTCGGTCTTCTTCCAACCCAGGAAGAATAGGTGAAGTTATCTTTTCTGGGTCTTCATGAGGTAATGCTACTCTCTCCACATTTACTCTAGATGGCTGGTTTTCAACTATTTGTGCTGATTCAATTGCTGCCTCAACCGGTTGCTGATTTATTTGTTGAACCGGAGCTTCAATAATTTCCTGAACCGGTGCCAATACTATCGGTTGTTCACTGTCTACAGTCCCTAATTTACCAATTGCTTGTTGGATATTCTGCTCCTCGTTAGCGCCAGATTGGCCAAGAATGGAATGGATTATAGCAGATGTTTGAGGATTGGAACCAACTGTTTCAAATCCATATTGATCCATTGTAGTTGCTGAGGAACGAACCTTTGTCGGCATGTCTTCAAATGATTGAATCTGTTGTTCAAATGTCAACTTTGTATCAAATTGTGGAATTTCTCTTTCCTTACTCGCCCACCATGCAATTGCTGCCCAAGTGATTGCTGTCAGGGTAATGGCGCTTTCCTCAACCTTCCAACCAGCATTGCCAATTAGATTCAATTTGAAATTTGCAATCAGAACTGCGAGGGAGGCGACAGTGATTATTCTAGCAATAATCACAAGACGAGGGGCTCTGTGGTCCATGCTATCAATGCGATACGGTAAGACTGAACCTAAGAGGGTTTTCCACCGCGATTATTTCATCTCTGCCGCACGTACAGTATTTTCCATCAACATTGCAATTGTCATTGGCCCAACACCGCCTGGAACAGGCGATAACCATGCAGCCTTATCCGCAACACTTGAATCCACATCTCCTGCTAATCTCCATCCTCTATCGCGGGTTGAATCATCTACACGGTTAATACCGACATCGACAACAACTGCACCTGGTTTCACCCAATCTGCAGTAACCATTTCAGCCCTACCAACTGCAGCGATTAGAATATCTGCTTTTGAGCAAACGTCTCTACTATCTACTGTTCTCGAATGAGCGACTGTAACGGTGCAATCGACACCTTTTGCTCCAAGTAACAAAGCCATAGGATTACCAACAATTCGTGAGCGACCGAGGACGACTGCACTTTTTCCTGATGTTTCAATTCCTGCCCACTTGAGCATACGCATTACACCACTTGGAGTGCAAGGCAACATGCCATCCATTCGTCCTTGTACCAATCTTCCAAGGTTTTCTGGATGAAAACCATCGACATCTTTGCTTGGTGAAATTAAATCGGTTAATCCTTCTTCATCCATATGTTTTGGAAGAGGTGATTGAACCAAAATACCATGTAGTGATTCATCTGCATTTAGTTTATTGATGATCTCTCTTACTTCATTTTCACTACTATCACTTGGTAATTCAATATGAGTTGATTTGATTCCTAATCTTTCACAGGCTTTGACTTTGGACCCAACATATACATGAGATGCTGGATCATTTCCTACGATTAGTACTGCAAGATGTGGAATTATTCCTGCTTGCTTTAGAGTTGAAATACGAGCATGGAGTTCTTCCTCGACACTCGCTGCGCAAGCCTTGCCGTCAAGACGCTGTGCTACCATGTAGGGGGCTGTCACTACACCTTCTTTGAGGATTCGCTATAAATCACAAATAGAGATTTACGATTAACCGTGTCAAAACTCACGTAATGAGGAGCCAACGGAGAGACTCGAACTCCCGACCGTCGGATTACAAATCCGAAGCACTACCAGCTATGCTACGTTGGCGACAAGGTGGGCGAGTTGCCCCCCCTTCTTGAATAAAGTGGTTGTAATAGTTGTAAGAAATTGTTGTTGGTTTGAAAAACTATTGCGCGAAGTATCGCTTTTTCCTACTTCCTTCACTACTTATGGAAGAGGCAACTCAAAGAGGATGTCTGCATTGGGCGGGGTATGGACGAAGAAGCAGGCGTTGGATTGCTGAACCCATATGCCCAAACCAAAGTCGGAAACGACACTATTTTTGGCTGGTGGGCTCGTTTCCAAGAAGCGGTTGCTTCTGGCGCTGATGCCGTAAACGGAACTATTGGCGCATTATTGGAAGACGATGGTACATTGGCGATTAATCAAGTCGTGGATGCGGCTATTCGCCAAGCACCACCGGTTGAAATCGCTGCTTATGCACCACTCAAGGGTTTGCCATCATTCCTAGACCTCGCTATTACGCTCGCACTCGGTGAAAGCCGTGCTGAATTAGAGGGGCTTGGAATAACCACTACTGCTACTGCTACACCTGGTGGTTCAGGGGCACTCTACCTCGCAGCAGCAAACTTTGCAAATAGAGGAGATAAGGTTCTGCTAAGAGATAGACATTGGGGGCCTTACGAAGGATTCCTCAACGGTTGCGGTTTATCCTACACAAATTATCCACTCTTACCATCTGCAGGTTCGGATTTGCCATATGTTGATATTGTGGGTTTCAAATCAGAATTGGCAAAGTTATGCCAAGCACAAGACAAAGTAATGACTTGGCTAAACGATCCTGCTCACAATCCGACAGGTTTGTCGTTGACAGCAGATGGAAGAATGGCACTCTTAGATGCATTTATGGAAAGCGCTAATGCCAATGAAAATGTTGGTCACACACTACTCTTAGATGCGGCATACCACCTCTATGCTGATGAACCTCATGGCTGGGCTGAAACAATTACTGAGGCTCTGAACAATGGAATGCCATGGCCTGAGAATTTATTGATAACAATTTCAATCTCTCTATCAAAATCACATACAATATATGGTTTGAGAACTGGAGCACTTGTCAGTTTACATCCAGACTCTGCAGTCACAGAAAAAATTGGTACAGTAATGGGGGTAACCGGGCGACAGACTTGGTCAGCAGCACCTCGTATTGCACAATACACAGTCAGCATAATGCATGCTGATGAGCAATCTGGTGCAGCATGGGCTGAAGAAAGAGATAGATTGAGAGATTTATTGGTCACTCGAAGAAATGTACTAAATGAATCCTGTTCAAAACTGGGAGTTCCACTTAATCCAACAATGGATGGATTCTTTGCATGGATAGAAAGCGATGACCCTGCTGCACTTGCAGAAGCATGTGCAGAACAGGATGTATACCTGGTTCCACTTACTGGAGGAGTACGCATTGGCCTATGTGCAGTTCCTCTTTCACAAATACCACGAGTCGCTGAAGCATTGGCTAATGCACTGGCATAAAAGGAGATGAATTGATGCGTAACCCTCGTGAAAACTTCATCCTTTCAGGTATTGTTTGTATTTTTTTTGGAGCGTTCTTTTCAGTGGCTGGAATATTCACTCTTGCAGGTACAATCGGTATCGGCGGAATTGTATTATTCATTATTGGAATGAGTACCAAAAGTGATTACAGCATGTCAAAGAAAGAAATCAGAGAATGGCTTCCCAGCAGTGAAGGAATGCCGGAGGCTGGACGAGTAATGTACAGAGTTGACACTACAATCGATCAACCGATTACAACATCAATTCTTTGCGGTTCTTGTGCCCACATCGAAGTAGTCAATGGAAAAAGACCTCAAACATATACATGTGTTTCATGCGAAAGATTCCTTTGGTTAGATGAAGAAGAATAAATTGAAAACTCTGTAAACATCTTCAATTGGTGCAAAGTACACTATCAGCAACCGATTAATTGAAGGCGGTGGTTCAATTGCAAAAGTCATGGAAGGGCATGCGCTACTCAATCCCGAGCGTCGCATGTTAGGTGTCATCCAAGGTGATGCTGCTAAGAAATGGACTCTTGAAGAAATTTTACAAGCGTGTAATTGGCAAGACCAAGCGATTGCTGTTACTGCTGGGCATGGGCTAACCAACAAGAAGTTAGCCAAAACAAAAGAGACTTCTTCTATTCAGATCAGATTGGCTAACGAAGGTGCTAATGCAATCGCAAATGGATTGTTAGAAGCAAGATTGTGGAAGTGGATATGTTCAACCGATGAAGCGACAATGCACAATTTACAACAATCTTTTGAGCGTCATGAAGCAGGTCCTGGTGTTGGTTTGTTGAAGAGATTGGGTGTTAGCCTTGAGGCTGGTAAATTCGTCGTAGCAGATGCGGATGCAGTTGATACTGCAATTGCTAAAAGAAGCGAATTCATTGCAGGTCTTCCCGCTTTAGAACAATCTCTTGATACCGAGTTACTAGAGCATTTCAAGAGTCGCCGTAATCTAATTGAAAGTGTAATTACGACTTCAAGAATGTGGAATGTTACCACCGCTGGCAATGCAGTAAGTTCACAACAGTTGCAAGAGAGCGAGATGGTTAGCGAGATTACTACTGAATTATTACAAAGTGAAAATTGGCGTGAGGCTGATTATCGTTCCTTTGATGTGTCATTACCGTCCTCTACGCCAGCGAGTGGCCGTAGTCATCCAATGCAGGCTCTAATCGAGCGCATTCGGGCCACCTTCTTGGAGATGGGCTTCTCAGAAATTGTTGATGATTACGTGCAGACTGCAGGGTGGAATATGGATGCATTATTTATTCCTCAAGACCACCCAGCAAGAGAGATGCAAGATACATTTTACTTAGACAATCCAGCCGAGATGGACATTCCTCAGAATATCCTTGATGCTTGGCAGGAGATACACCTCAATGGAGGAGATACTGGTTCAACAGGCTGGGGAGGGAGTTACTCCAATGAAGTCAGTAAGCGTGGATTATTGAGAACTCATACAACAGTCAATACAATTCAGTATCTTTCACGCAATCCAGACAAAGCATGTCGTGTTTTCGCAGTTGACAGAGTATTCCGCAAGGAAGCGATAGATCGAACCCACCTACCAGAGTTCCACCAAATAGAGGGGATCATAATGGAGGAAGGAGCTAATCTGCAAATGTTGGTCACCACTCTCAAAACATTCTATGCCAAGATGGGTTGTCCTGAAGTTAGAGTTCGCCCTGCTTATTTCCCATATACTGAACCAAGTCTTGAAGTTGAGGTCAAATGGAAAGGAAAGTGGCTCGAACTGGGAGGAGCAGGTATATTCCGTCCAGAGGTTACTGAGCCATTAGGAATTACAACCCCAGTACTAGCTTGGGGAATGGGATTAGAACGATTAGCAATGTTAGTTCTGGGGCTAGATGATATTCGTCAATTATATATTTCCGATTTAGAATGGCTAAGGAATCAACCTATTCTGTGAAACATTTTCGGTCACTCAATGCTGTAGCCAAGTTGCTCAAGAATAATTAGTAATCGGCTTTCTTCTTATACATCAGGGTAATCTGAAGCGATTATTCTATCTCAAGAGTTCGTGAAGAAAGAGATTCCAGAGCAATTAACCTTAGGCAAGAAGCCTTTTTGCATCGTCTTGAACAAACT
>JAPKFC010000059.1 GCA_028821785.1 Candidatus Poseidoniaceae archaeon
CCTGCTGCACCCCGTAGGGTCCGGATTCGTGTCTCAGAATCCGTCTCCGGGCTATGTCTCCCAACACCCGTACGCGTCGATGGCTAGGGGGTCCATTACACCCCCTACGACCTGATACGCCGCAGACCCATCCTATGCCGTAGTCTTTCAACCACACACCGTTCCAGGCGTTGTGATCTATCCGGTATTATTCTCAGTTTCCCGAGGTTATTCCAGAGCATAGGGCAGGTTATCCACGTGTTACTGAGCAGTTTGCAATGAATCTAATTTCATTCTACTCGCATGGCTTAATCGAACTCCAATAGCGGTCGCCTCTGGCAGGATCAACCAGATTTCTCTTGTTACGATCCTTTGGGCTACTTGTCGCTTATTCAATTTAATGAATTGCTGTACCTAAAAAAATTGGCGAGAAAATAATGCACTTGAGCTTCTTGCACAAAATACGTCATAATCTCGATCACCTTCCTGACCCCGAGCTTGCTCCAGATGGAGGTTTCTCAGAATCGCAATGGCTTCGGCTTCACGTATGCAGAGGATGGCGGCAGTCATTGTTCCGAAGAACTCAGCCGCCAACGCCGTTCTACACAACGCAAGCAAGCCACCGACTCACCCCCCCTATATCAATATAACCTATCTCACAGGGAGGGGAAAGTGATGCACTGCTAAGCAATTATTGGCCAATATTTTGCCCGAATATAGTCGATTATAAGCCGTCGTAAATAATCACATAATAATTTGCAAAAATGATGACATATTATGAATAGATAATACTGATTTACGCCCTATTATGGCAACTATATTTTACAGCATAATTCCTGATGGAAAAATAAACAATGCTATTGCAGATATCGCGGATTTTGAGACATTAATGGCCGGAGCCACTGCCAATCATTCAGCGCCGAAGAACTGACGGATCATCGGATGCATTTCCATCGCCTGTTCTTTCTGAATCTGCTCATATGTTCGCAAAATAATACCTACAGCAAGCAATAGACCTGTTCCTGTAGCATTACCTACCGTGCCTAACAAGTCGGCACCAGCCGCCAATAGACCTACGAAAGCACCCGAGAAGTAGGTTACTGGAGGAATATAATTCTCAAGAATCTTTTCCAAGACCTTTGGATTCTTACGGAAACCTGGAATTTGCATTCCAGTGCGTTCAATTTGCTTTGCTACGTCTTTTGTACCCATATTTGTAGTATCAATCCAGAACTTAGCGAAGACCATTGAACCTGCGGTCATCAATGCCACATAGAATATGACGTGGAGCATTATTTGGGTCAAAGAATGACCGAATTGATCACCCGTTTGATTGAGCAACGGCATGAACCAATCATTCACCCCATTAACCATACTCGCATACCAGGCAAATCCACCTGAGGCCGTCGTTTGGCCTTGATCATATGTACCAATATATTTCGACATTGAAGCGATACCCTCCCGACCCAATATTGGTGTCTGTGAGAGCGTTGGATGGCTCCAGAATAAGAGTGTAAACATGTTGACGTTTGCTAGTAAAGCAGCCATCAAAATGACCGGAATGTTACTTGCATAGACAAGACGAATCGGATATTTACCTCTGTGACCACGGACTTTACCATGGGTCAAAGGAAGTTCCAATTTACTTGATTCTGCAAATGCAACCACAAGGAATACAACGATGGAAGAGAATAACGCAGCCATCGGGTTAACGTGGGTTAACAAAATTGTTTCGAACCCATTCTGACCATTACCCATGTCGATCATTTGGCCTGCCGTCGCCTCCCTAAACATGTAGAATATCATCGGCAGTGTTCCCGATGGTGGGTTAGCCAGACTGTATGCCTGTCCTGCTGTTGCTGGAAGAGGAGAGAGTGTACCAACGAATGTTGACTGTGCAACACCTGCAGCGATGAATAAGGAGATACCAGAGCCGATACCCCACTTGCTGACAAGTTCGTCAAGAAGGAAAACCAGGTATGAACCAGCGAATAATTGAGCGACGATAACGAAGTTAGCCCAGCCCATTCCATATGCATCGATTAGCCACTCACTAGGGTCTAAGAATCCATATGTTTGAGGTATTGATTCAATTGGAATCATAATCAAAACAAGTAGTTTCTGAACACCTTGGTAAAGTGCCTTATCATCTGAATCTTGTAAATCTAAACGAATGATTTTAGCACCAGCGAATAATTGCATAATAATGGAACCAGTAACAATTGGACCAATACCTAAGTGCATAATGGTACCAGAAGCTCCAGCCATAATGGAACGGAAACCACTGAACAGGTCAAGTGCTTGTCCTGACAAACCGAATAGCATGACATTGGTCATAGCGAAATAGATAATCAAAACGAATGTAGTAGTCCACATTTTTTCATTAAATCTAACGTGTCTATCAGGCTTGGTAATAGTTGGGTAAACATCTACGAATCTTCGCAGAGCGTACAAACGGCTACTTTCATCACCACTCCACATGAAACAAGTAAGGATAGCAGCAGCCCCGAATCCAAGGAGTATTACCCCTACAAGGAAGAAACCTACCGCTTCATCATATCCGCCCCATGCTGCTGGACGAACATAGTAAATTGCGAATCCAACAAATGCTAACCATCCCATCAATTTACCATAACGACCGATAAACTTCTCTTTCAAATTACTTGGAATATCTTTTTGAAGACAGATGATACAATAAATCACATAAACTGCAGAGAATATCAAACCAACAACCGCTGCCTCAAATGCTGGACCGCTTTCTGCGGATAGGGCATCTGATTGCCAATAGATCATCAGTGCATAATACAACGCACCTGTTAATCCGATTGCCCACGGTATTGATTTGTGTTTCATGAAATCGCCCCTTATTGTTGTATATTATTTTTATTTATGAGTATTGAGGTTCAAAAGGTTGGATAAGTTCATTCTTCTCCGCCAGCTTCCATTTCTAGAGAGCCGCCAGCAGCCTCGATCTTCTCGATTGCTTTTGCACTTGCTTCCGCAACTATAATCTTCAATGCTACTGGAATTCTTCCGCTTCCAAGAACCTTGTCGATATCCATTGCTGTCAAATCCAGTGTATCTGCACCATCTGCTAATCCTTCAAGTTGACTTACGTTTACTGTAATACTGAAATTTCTAAGTGTTGGGTGACGGTTGAAACCGTGCATTCCCCAGTGATTTGGCATGTACTTGTTACGGTACATAACACGGTGCTTATTCATACCCGCATTACCACGTCCACCACGCTTTCCTGCTCCACGACCTGCTTTCTTTCCACGACCGTGGTAACGGTTTCGTCCACGATGCTTATTTGCTTTAGTTCCCATTCAAAATCACCTCAAATCATACGCTCTACAAGAGCTGTAATTTTATCGCCACGAGGGCCAAGTCCACCGCCAATAACGAATGTGCGCTTTATTCCGCCCCATCCTTTTGCTCCAACTGGTGGATGTAATCTGAAAACACGCTTCAAGTCAGGGACAGCCTTAACCGTCGCTTTGTCAGCGCAAATTGCTTTAGCAAAAGCCTTGATATTCTTGAAATCTGTATGTTCTGCAACGATAGCATCTGTCAATGGCTTGTCACCGACCATGCGGCCACGCTCAGCAAGCATCTTCTCAACAAGTTCCTCTGTTGCTTCTCCCCAAGTGATGTAATCCTTGGCCTTCTGTAACATACCACGGTATTGCTCATTATTTGGAATAATGATTGCGTGATTAACCTTGGTTAGGTTTAGATGGCCCATAGTCTCGCGAATAGATCGCTCAACATTTACATTACTTCTTGCTCGTACTACGATAAAACTCATTCAATCATCCTCCCTTTGTGAATAAACAGACGTTCTGTTTGTTCGTTCGAAACACGGGTTGTGTTAAGATTTTTCAGCGCATTAAATGTTGCTGCGGCATAGTTGATTGTGGTACGAGTTTGTCCCTTTGTTCTTGAAAGTACGTCAGTAACTCCTCCAAGTTCAAGTACACGCTTTCCAGTTTCTCCAATAACTAATCCCTTACCAGATGGTGCAGGCATTAGAGTTACACGAGTAGATGCTGAGCGTCCCTTAATCTTGAATGGAATAGATGTTCCAGGACCCATAGAAGATTCCCAAGAACCATTTCCACGTTGTACTGAGATGACATTCAACTTTGCTGCGACAATTGCTTTTTCAATCGCTTGTCCAACGTCCTTTGCCTTTGCCATTCCAAGACCAACATATCCATCACGGTTGCCTACGCAAGCCATTACATTGAATCGGACACGTCGTCCACTGTCAGTCATTCTTTGAATCATGTTAACCTGAATTACTTCATCCTCAAGATTTGGGATTAGTGCATCAACGATTTCAACTTCTCTAATAGGGAATCCGGAAATCAAAGCTTGTTCGAAAGTGATGATTTCACCAGCCATGACCTTTTGGCCAAGACGAGTACGTGGTTCCCACTTACGCAAATTTGCGATTGGATCATTCTGCTTTCTTTTACGGCGACGATCTGATGGATCTTCTTTTTCTGGTGGAGCATGAGCCTGGATTAAACCTGGCGCCATTGGTTTTACTTCTTCTTCTGTCATATCAGTAAGCCCCCTCTATTGCATTCTTTGTTGATTCTACTGCAGATGCAACCTCATCACTGATGTGAGCACCTGCTAACCTATCTTCACCTGGCAATACATTCTCGCCATGAGGAATATCTAATCCTG
Organism: Candidatus Poseidoniaceae archaeon; assembly: GCA_028821785.1. Taxonomy (GTDB): domain Archaea; phylum Thermoplasmatota; class Poseidoniia; order Poseidoniales; family Poseidoniaceae; genus MGIIa-L1. The sequence continues at coordinate 4,681 of JAPKFC010000059.1, forward strand.
CATCGACCATACCCTTTAGGGCAGAGAAAACGCGTCCTCCTGGTGTGCTTGCAGCAAGACCGATGTCCAGAACTGCTTCTTTAGTACCAGATGCTATTGCTGCCTTGCCCATTGCAAAGCCAACTAGATATGAAGCGGAAACTGATTTTTGAGAGAAACTCTCAGGCCATCCGTATTTCTTTAGCAAATCAGAGCCGGTAACAGTAACTGTAACCAAATCTCCTTCCTTTGCCCAAGAAACCAATTGGCAAGTTGTTCGAGTGTTTGAGACACGAACTACTGCACGAGGTTTATTGCCACGAAGTAACTTCAAACGGCGACGATAATCTGTCAATCCAGTTCTGCGTCGTCTAAATACTGAGCGTTGTCTATTTCCTCTCATTATTGTTCACCTCCAGTGAAAGTTACACCCTCAACGGTCATCTGTGAGCGCATGTGAGCAATTGAACGGTATGAACCACCTTTTGCCTTTAGATAATAACGGCGATATTGAGAAGGTTCGATAGTTCCATCTGCACGGAAAGCCTTGAGAACACGGCGTTGAGAACGAATTGTTCTCATCCAACGGTTCTTTCTTGGGTTACGAGCGTTAGCAGTACCTGCACGAGTACCATGTCCCTTACGGCGACCCTTACGCTTTTGAGCAATACGTAGGCGAGCACGAACACGAGATGTTCCTTTGATCGGCTTAGCCTTGATCCAGCCTTCTTCAATGAATTCACGGATGTCATCAGCTTGAACTGAATTAGCAATCTGATCGAGGTATGATGGATTAATCCAAACACGGTGAACACCACATTTTAGAATTCTTGCAGCTAAACGCTTTTGATTAGTAATTTGCATCAAACATCCCTCCTTCTGTTAAGAACACGGATACCTAATTCATCAGCACGGCTGTAGATATGTCCGCACTTTCTTCTACCGACAGTACCACCAACTCGTGCTGCTTCTGTCTCAGGATCAATTTGCTCCAAATCTCCAGAGTTTTGAACCATTACTTCTCTAAATCCAGACGGATGTAGTCCATGAGCAGCGGAAACTTTTCCGTGACCTACTCTAACAAGTGAAGAACGGTACTTGAGGTTCTTACGCTGTTTGTTGTCCATTCCGTGAGGAGCTCTCCAACCTGAGCGTGAAAGACGCTTGTATCGGAACCACTCAGTACGGCGGAAGGAAGGGGTTGCCTTCTTTTGCTCCGCTCGTAAAGCGAGTGCTGCCTTTGTAGCATCATCTAGAACTGGCTTTTGTTTTGCAACGTGAACTTGTGAAACTTCATCTTCCCAGTCTTCTTCATCATCCCAGTTCTCATCTTCTGCTTCTTCAACAACTGTTTCTTCAGCAACTGCTTCTTCAACAACTGTCTCTTCAACAGGTGCATTCCCAGCATCATTCAAGCGAGCGATGAGGTCTGCTTTCTTTCCAGAAACAGGAAGTCCTGCTTCCTTTAGTTGAACCTTAAGTTCAGCGACTGTCATATTTTCATAATCTTCTGCCATTCAAATCACTCCTTGTTTAGTAAATATATACCATCTTGGAAAACACGTCGGTCACGATTCTTCACCGTAGTACAGCGCTCAATATTAGCTGCTGTTTGACCAACATTTTCCTTGTCGATTCCAGTTACTGTAACTTCGACCTTTTTACTGATCTTTACAGTAACTCCATCGAGGATTGCTGCTGTTCGTGGAACACGTTCACCAAAATAATTGTTTACAATAAATTGATTTCCTTTCTGAGCAAGCGTCATTGGAAAGTGAGAGTAAAAGGCTTTCAAATTGTATGTGAATCCTTGTGTTACTCCTCTTACCATGTTATTCAAATGTGCTACCCATGTTCCAGCCAGTGCTGCCTGCTTACGGCGTGGCATATCTACACGAACTAGTAAACCTGAGCCATCCTGTAAGAGATTAACTACTGGGCTTAGGAATTGACGTGATAGTGTTCCTTTCGGGCCTGTTATTGTTACGACGCCATCTTCACTAAGAGATGCATTCACATCTTCAGGGATGGTTACTATTTTTTCGATTCTGTCGAGTTTTACCATATTATTCACCTCAATATACGTAAGCGAGTAGCTTACCACCGATACGGGCGTCTTTTGCATCATAGTGATGCATTACGCCGGAGTTTGTTGTTAGAATTAAAAGGCCAAAATCTTGAGCAGGAAGGTATCGAATTTCCCACTGGTCGTATTCTTGGCGACGTACGCTGTGACGAGGTTTTACCGTACCACAGCGATTGATTGCACCGCGAAGTTCAACCAGGTACATTCCGCCACGACCGTCTTCAGTACGGTCAATAGCGCCGACATAGCCGGACTTTTGCATTATTTCTAGTACATTGCCAAGTAACTTACTTGCAGGTGTAAGTTCAACATTGAACTTACCAGCCTGTTCTGCATTGTACATCTTAATTAGAGCGTCATTTAGTGGATCTGTTTGCATATTATTCCCTCCTCAACTCATTTTCTTAAATCCGATTTGTGGTGCAACATCTCGGAAACATTGACGGCATAGGCGAAGCCCATGTCGGCGAATCATTCCTCTTTTTCGTCCACATCGTCGGCAGCCAATTGTGCGGCCAATTCTTTCTCCATGATCTCTTGCCATTTTCAGTCCTCCAAGATTGTCAATTCGTAATTTTTCTTAAACCACTCTCTAGCCTCATCAGCTGTTACGTGGTGGCTCATTGCGACCTTTGCCTTGGCTTTTCTTCTACGAGATACACGGTGTCCTGGGCGTTCTAGAACAATTGTAATATCCATTCCATAGATTCCGATATCAGGATTATACTTCTGGTCTGGGAAATCTGTGTAATCACGAATACCGAAAGAAAGGTTACCTGAGGTGTCAAAATTCCATTTAGGGATTATATTTTCACGGACCCAGAAAGCATCGGTTAGGAACTTCTTGATAGAGTCCTTGTCCCTCATGGTTGCCTTACAACCAATAGGAGCACCTAGACGTACTTTCAAGTCACGGTTTTGGATACGGCCAAGAGTTCTTTGAGGCTTTATACCAGTAACTAATTGCAACACACTTTCTGCATTGACAAGGCGATCTCCACCTTCACCAACACCGATGTTGACTGAAACCTTAGTAATTCTCGGCTCAGACATTGGATTTGCTTTGTCACTCATTCAACCACCTCTGACTTTGGAAGTGAAACGTCTCCTACTGCGAAGACATTGTCTAAAGTTGTACCAAATGCTTCGAATTGTACTTCGTTTGGCATACTGGAGCGCTTTACAATATAATCCTTAACTTCAGCATATTCTCCTATGTGAGAACCACCTGTCAAGAAACAACGTGTACCTTCACCGAAGCGAATGTGCTCAACTATTTCTTGAGATGGTAGAGAAATCTTTAGTGAATCACCAGTGTTGTATTCTGCTGCATCTTCGCCGACGATATTACGACCATCGTGCAAGTTGATTTGCGTTTTACCGCCCTTGATTGTAGTCTTACCATCAATACGGCAAACCTTCCAAGCAGCTTCTTCGCTAGAGATAGGGTGGTATCGAAGTTTTCCCTTAACATCCAAAATACATCGGTAATTATTCTCACCAAGTGTTAGGACGTCCATTAGACCAACACCACGGCGTGTATCTTTGCAGACACGGCCATCAACTAGTGCTAACCCATTGTGTAGAATGTGGCGAACTTCTCTGGTTGAGCGTGCAAATCCAAGTACATCACGGATGATGACATTGATCGGCATACAAGTATCGAGTGCGTGAGCACCAGGTGCTGCACGGGTTACCCAAATTGTAGTCTTACGTGGAAGAGGCCAACTACGTGGCATTGCTAAACGCTTCAAATGATTACTGCTTCCCATTCTATTCAACTCCTGTTTCCGGTTAGTTGTTGCACACGCAACTTGTCGGTTTCGTCAAGTTTAATGACGACGACATTAGAAGAGTGGACCGGTACCGCTTCTTCCTTATTGTCTGACTTACTTCCTTTTGCACCTTCAATGAAAATGCGTCCAGTGTTAGATTCGATTTTTAGAACTGCTCCTGTTAGTGGATTTACGTTACGCTTTCCACCATGGCGCTTGCCACCATTTGAGAAATCGCCACGAATGACACGTACTGTATCCCCTACACGAACTGTGACAGTGCGTACACTAGCAAAACGTGCATCTGGCTTGTCGAGAAGAAGTCTTGCTGCAATACGCTTGCGCTTCTCATGCAGAGGAGCGTTGTAGTGCGCCTTGCGTTGTTTGTTTGGTTTCATACTTTTTACCATTCAATTCACCTCAGATAATTTGTTTCGCGTTTGCTGCGATACGAGGCCAGCGTTCTGCTGCCTCTCTTGATACTGGTCCCTTAATATCGGAACCCTGGACATCGCCTTTCTCATTAGTAATGACGCAAGCGTTGTCTTCGAATTGTACCCATGTACCGTCAACACGACGGAAAGGTCTGCGTTGGCGGATGATCACTGCATTGAACATTTGGCGTCGTGTCTCAGGTGTACCCTTCTTGACAGAAACCTTAGCAAGGTCACCGACTCCACCAGCAGGGTAACGACGCATTGTGTTACCCAACTGTAGAATGTTAATGATTTGTACAACCTTTGCACCTGTGTTATCTGCGACATGCAGACGTGCAGCGGTTGGAAGACCACGGGTTTGACGTCCTGCAATTCCCTTCATTGATCCTCACCACCGTTTACTTCTATAACACAGAATGAAACAGTCTTTGAAAGCGGTCTGCATTCCATAACCTTGACTGTATCGCCAATGTTGACTTCACCAACACAAGTAGGAAGGTGTGCGGAAAGTGCACTTGTGCGCTTTTCGAATCTCTCGTACTTCTGCATGTATCGAACATTATGACGTTCAATAGTGATCGTTCTGCTCATTCCAACGCTAGAGATTGTACCCTCTAACATCTGTCCGCGTAAACGCAAACTGCCGTAAAACGGACAATTAACGTCGCCATCCCATTCCCCTGAAGGTATCTTTACGTCTACTCCGATGTCTCGCATGATTATGCCATCCTGTATTTTTTGTTGATTCTGTCTTCCGGGCGTTGTCCAACACGTGCCCCATTTATGACAACATCACTGTTGCCGATTTTGAAATCAATACTTTGTTTGCCGAGGATGATTTCATTGCTTCCCTCGATTATTGTAATAGTTTCTCTGCTCTCATCGAGAACAATACCAATTCGACCCAATAGGGAAGAGTCTGGTGATGCTACGACAGTCAGTTGGTCACCGATCCATGTGGAGTTGTAGATATTCATATCAGCGCACCTCCACATTAAATCCGTTGTCCTTTAGAACTCCTGCAGCCCTTTTCTTGTGGTCACCTTGAAGTTCGATTACACGTCCTTTTACAGTTCCACCTGCTGCACATTTGTTCTTGAGAAGTTTAGCGAGTTTGTTGATGTCAATAGCTGCATCTTCAATTCCTTCCACCTTTGTGACGATTTTTCCATATCGGCGATGGTCGGTTGACAAAATTGCACATTGTTGCTCTTTAGCGATCTCCTGACAAATACATAGTTCGTCAGGAAGTCCACAAACGTTACAAATTGCTGCCATATTAAATCACCTCCCTTTAATCAATTATTCAAATGTGTTAGAAGTCGAGCAATACTTCTGCGTGTTGCCTTGTATTCTCCAAGACTCGCCGGTGTACCACCAAGAGCCTGTTCTGCACGAAGTTGGAGCAACTCCTCTCGAAGTTCCAATAAACGAGACTCGCGAGCCTCTCGGCTCATCGCTTCTATTTCACGATTGGAAACGAAACTCATTCGCTCGCCTCCGCTTCTACTTCTGCTTGTGATTCTCGGATTCTCAATTCCTCTTCGGAGAAAATACTAATCTCGTGAGGTAGGCGAGTTCCTGAGCGCATGATTTCAACTGTAACACCGATTGTTCCAAGCTTCTTAACCGCTACAGAATATCCTTTGTCCATGTGTTGTAATGCAGTTTCTCCACAAAACTTTACGTGACCCAATAAGAATTTCTGGGTACGGTTTCTTGAACCAGTCAACTTTCCTGCGATTGTGATCAAAACACCACGTGCACCTGCATCCATAATGTTGGTTGCAGCACTTGCACCAGCACGGCGGTAGTACCAGCCTCGCTCCATAGCGCTTGCAATCTTTTCAGCCATCACTTGAGCATTGAGAGTTGCATTTTCAATTTCTTCAACCATTAACTTAGGTTGTAGAAGTGAGAACTCTTCATTCAAGCGGCGTTGAAGTTCTTTGATGATTTTTCCTTTTGAACCGATGACCATACCTGGTCTGTCTGCTGTCACTGTAAGGATATCTTGAGGTTTGTTGTTATTCTTGTTTAGAACTCTTTCAAACTTAAGACTACCAAAACCGGAACCCTTGGTGTTATTCATTAAGAATTCCTTAACAAGATGGCGTTCGACGTTGCGGTCAACTATTGCTCGGAGTGTACTTTGCTTACCCATAATATTCACCTCAGAATTCATCCTCTAACTCATCGTCAGTTGCGTTGAA
>JAPKFC010000060.1 GCA_028821785.1 Candidatus Poseidoniaceae archaeon
GTGCGCGAGGCAGGACTTGAACCTGCGACCTCCCGGTTATCAGCCGGGTGCTCCAACCGACTAAGCTACCCGCGCTTGGGTAATTCCGCCGACTCGCAACTCCGTCATAAGAGTGACGGAATAACAATACTGTGATGTCATTCGCTGTCAAGGCGAATCATATGGCGTTTTTGCCACATTCACTCTTCTTCTAAAGCATTGATTGTAATGTATGAAGGTAAGTTCAATACTTTACCAAATGTTCGCGATAATACTACTTCGTCAAGTTTGTCTCTTGTACGTGAAAAGGCAGTGATCGGAATTCGTATTAACGTGTCAACACCGAATTCTTTCTGTATTGCGATTCTGGTTCTAACTATTACGCCTTTGTAGGTTCGCTTGACTTTGAACAAATCGGTGATAACTCCAATTTCGTCGCCTTGATTGTCTAGTACTGCTCTATCTAGCATTTCATCAGGTGCATACAATTTTTCATCAATTCGCACTGTGTTTCGCCATCTGCGTTGTAACTCTCGCATTGACTTTGAAAGCCTTACAGTTCCATCGTTACGGATACTGTGCACTAGCTCCTTTGGTAGTGGAGCAAGTTCTGCAGGCTTGCGCATATATTCTCCTGCAACCTCAGAATCGACTTGGATCCTCATAGATTGCACTCTGGCTTCGTTAGGATGATGTCGTTCTCCGACTATCGTCCCAACCTTCTTATCGTTCACATATACATCTCTTTGGAGTAACTCCTGGATGTCGTATTTGTCTTTTGGCATTTTTCCCATCTCCTTGCTCCGGTGTAGTCCGGCTTACTTAATGCTCGTTAGTGGGGGGTCTTATACTCTTTGCATATCTAAAAGCGATTTTCAATTGAAATGTCGTATAATTTATTCCTAATTCAATTGAAAAAGCGATATCAATTCAATTTTCACCAATGTCGTATAATTAATTTTACAATAGGAATTAAGGCAGATTTCTAATATCGGGGAGATGGATCGATTTCAATTATAGTGATGTGTATATTTGACCTTAATAGTGTTAAATCAACTATTTACTAATTGAAAATCCATTATTGCTGTAGCTGACATTAGGGGGTTATTTCTGATTGTGCTACCGATCAATTTCTCACAGCCTGGGATTGATATTCAGTGTCGAATCGCACCGTCTATTTGATATGATTTTTCAATTAGAAATTAGATTTTTCAATTGAAATTTTAAAGCATTGTATGCATCCCTATTCGATTATACTTGGCAGTTATGATGTCAGTATGGTTGCTTTCAAATGATGAAGGCTACTGGGTAGAATATGGCAACCCCAGTCGTTCATCTTCGTGGCAGCGATAGTAGCATAGGCAGGGCAACCATCTCTCGACTGCTTCGTACAGATGCTAAGATAGTAATTCCAAATGTGGATTATCAATGGGCCACAGAGATGTATTCTACTGAATTGATATATTCAAAATCCCAATTTCTGAAATCGGAAGAAACACCGATTACAGAGGGCCATAGAGTAGTTTTGTTGGGTCTAGGGCCATATCTAGATGGCATGGAACAATCCTCAATCGGTGCAGATGGTAGTGAAACTATCTTGGTAACTGCTGGTTTTGATAAGACTGAAATAGATACTAGCGAAATAGATTCTCATCTGATAATCAATCACATGCTTCCAAGTTCTTTCGATGAATCGTGGTGCTGCCCAATACTTCAAAACTGGTATAATGCGATAAAAAACAATGATACCATCGCATCAGATTCACGTCCAAGGCATTGGTGGGTTTCAGAAATGGATGTAGTCGACTCCATCGTAAGAATTCTAGTAAGCGAACAACCATTCCCTAAAATTGCCAACATTTCTGGAAGGAGGGCGTGGTCTGATGATCAAACGATAGAGGAGATGAGAATCTTGTTTTCAAGGACTATGGCCGGAAAGAGCGGGGAGTTTTCGGCACAACACCTTACGACTCCTTCATCTCCAAAGATTGAGGTTGAAACATTGAGTGGGGTTAGTGAAGAGCAGTTCTCACGACCAGATTTGGAATCTATTCACCAAGTATTAGTTGCATGTGATGGAGACGGTTGGAGGCCACTAATGCCAATTCGTAGTGCATTAATGGTGTTTCTAATTGGAGCAATCCAACAATGATGATGACATAGTTAATTTGCTGTGGCCGTTCCAATTAATAATATGGCAAAACTGGTTGATGTCAATGATGAGCGCGGCGAAAAGATGAGTCCAACACTGCCAGAGGGAATGAAGAACCTGATGATCGACATTGATGGAACAGTTTGTGAAGATGTTCCAAATGAAGAACCATGGCGCATGGAGTCAGCCGAATTGTATGAAGGAGTTGTAGAAATAATCAATGGCTGGTATGGGGAAGGGCACATCATAACGTTCTTCACAAGTCGATTGAGCGAGCATTCCGAAGTTACTGAAGCATGGTTGGATAAACATGGATTTCAGTATCACGGAGTTCTTTACAATAAACCAAGAGGTGGAAACTATCATTGGATTGACAATCACACTGTTAGAGCTACAAGATTTGAAGGAAAATTTACAAATTTTGTTAAGAAAACTGTAGAGGTTGAAGTATTTGAGGAATGAAATAAAGGCGAAGGACTCATGTCTTTGGCATTACTGGCATTGGTTGTGATGGCACGCCGTTGGTTCTCAAATTCCTATGCCGAGGCGGCAGGACGATTTGCAATTGCCTGCCAAGATTTGACATCTGCAGGCCATAATGTGACTCACCAACGTTTGAAACTTGGAATGAAAGGTCCAGAGGCGGAGGAGTTAGCGATAGATATTGCAGTAATTGGTTCATTAGATTGTGGAAAGGCCATAATTTCGAGCAGCGGAGTACATGGCGTTGAAGGTTACCCTGGTTCTGCAATTCAGTTATCGATCATGGATAAATTGGCAAAATCGGAACCTTTTGAGAATCATGCCGTGATTTTCATTCACGCAGTCAATCCCTATGGAATGGCTTGGTGGAGGCGATTTAATGAGAATAATGTTGATTTGAACAGAAATTTCCTTCGCTTAGATGAACTGTATAGTGGAGTTCCCGATGGATATGAAGAGGTTAAGAATTTCATTAACCCGAAGACGGTTCCTAAGAAGAATGAATACTCATTCAATATTCGGGCCTTACTATTGATTTTGAAACATGGCTTTTCTAATCTTAAACAAGCTGTAGCAGAAGGGCAATATGAGTATCCAACAGCGATTCAGTATGGCGGTTCAAAGTTAGAAAAAGGACCTTCTATGCTGATAGATTGGCTCAACATCAATCTCGCTCCGATCAAACAAATATTTGCCATCGACCATCATACAGGGTTAGGTCCAAGTGGCCACGATACGCTATTACTGCCCCTTGAATTAAGAGAGAACGACTTTGATAGGTTTGCAGAATTACAACAATTATTCCCGGGCCACATCGAATTATTGGATGCTAAAAGCGGTGTTGGTTATGAGATAAAAGGAGATATTCATCAAGGCTTAGTCAATCGTTTCCCCAATATTTCTTGGACATATTTAACACAAGAATTTGGTACCTTCAAACCAACTAAAGTAATCAGAGCAAATAGGGATGAAAACCGTTGGACACAATGGGGCGACTATGTCGACGAGGCTGGTGCAAAGTCTCATTGGACCAGGCTAAGGTTACTTAGAGTGTTTAATCCGAATGATGCTAACTGGCAAAATAAAATAGTCGCAAGGGGCAATGTAGTGTTTGAAAGTGCAACTCAATATCTCTTAACTCAGCAAGATAATTCTTGAATCACAGAGTCTGAGGTCCACCAGCGGCCATTTCTGAAAGAGGTAGAACTTCTCCACGAAGACTTGGACCCATCGTAAGACTGCCATATATTCCCGAATCCGTTGGGTTGTGGGATAAAGCAAACCAAACTCTTCCATCCGCATCAATTTGCATATCAAGGAAATCGCCGAATCCACCGCAGCGTTCGTATCCACAAGTAGGGCTTGCATCATCAAGCGGGTCACTTGCCTCGTTTACCATCACAGTAGTAATCAGTGGAGTTTCATTGAAAGCATCGGTCATCATGGAGATGTATCCATGCCAAAGCCCATCTCCAGTTGTCCCAACATAGCCGAATGCAACTCTTCCAGCATCCCCGGCAATGATGACGGGGAAGCCAGTTCCTTCAAGATGCGAAGGGGCGATCATTTGTGCTTCAGACCATGTATTTGCATCATCTAAGGAATATGAAAAGTATGGTAAATTATCAATCCCCATCCACATCGCATAGACATTTGAATCAGTATCAACTGAAACTTGTGCTTCTTCAGCATTCCAAGTATCAGCAGTTCCACTCACTTCAGTAGGCAATACATGTTCACTCCATGTCAAAGCGCCATCTTCTGTTTTATACATTGAATAACCGCTTCCATCACAACCGTTTTGACCTCTGTAGAAGTTTCCGTTTTCCGCTCCTATTATGTGTGCTGAGAGGCCACCGCTTTGGCAATCTATCGGAGCGCCTGGTAATTCAGGCCCCCAAGTTGCTCCACCATCTTGTGAAGCGGCGCATACAGGGAATGGGAAGTTTCCATTGATACAAAATACCCACAAAGTTTCATGCAATATTGCAGAATATGGTGCTGAAGCGATCGTCTGATGATCTTGTACAGAATATCCCGTAGCTACCGTTGGTCCCGTCCATGAATCTCCTTCATCATCAGACCATTCTACGGTCATTCCAAGTAGGGCATGCATGTCAAATTTCATTATTCGATCTGTCCATGGGTCAACATAGATGTAAGGGTCATTGGAATTGACTATTGGTAAAAATGGGTCATAGACATTTTGACAAGAATAATCTAAATCAGTAGTCATCGAAGTTAATCCTGTGCATTGTACTACTGCAGTGGAACCTGAAGGACCATTGCCGTAACTGGCCATGTACAGATTACCTGCGGAAGTGATGCCCATTGTAGGCTCAAAGGTACTCATCCCAATGCCATAATAACTTCCAGCAGAAAGTAATGGAATATTATCTCCACCAAGTGCTGAAGTGTTATTCATTGCATTTAATCCACCAGGATAGTGGTACCATGTATTGTTGCCCAATTGATCTTTAAAGGTGAAAAAAGGGTCTTCCTCAACAGTTTCGCCCACTGGACCATCTGAGCCAAAGCAACCTGCTAGCATTGACATCGATACTAGAACAGTAAGAAAAGTAGCCTTGTAAACTGCTTTCATAAAATCACCTTTGAGTTTTCATCGGCCGAAAAAATCACTACCAAGAAGTGGTAGTAATACGCTCGCATCCCCTTCTACACAAATATTAGGGGCGTCAGGGCGCATTTTGCCCCAAGAAATAGCCTCGCGTAATCTGGCACCAGAAAGGCTACCATCGTGTTCAGGGGCGGTTGTGATGTATACTGCGCTATCAAGTCCACCACGATACTGGTTCCACCAGATAACGTGATGCTTTGAGATACCTCCACCGATCATCAAAGCGTTAGATGTCTCAACATCCCATGCTATGTCGGACATATACTGTTCATCTGCCAAGGTATCGATATGGAAGCTACGATGTTTTTGACGTAGCATGAATAGTTGTGCTCCAATCGAACCATCGGTAATTCCTGGAATTACAATCGGAATCTTATGCTTTGCAGCCCAGTAAATAATGGTGTCAGGAGTTCCGATTCTCTTACCCAATTCCCAAACCAATTGGATGGAACCGAATCCAATCCATGCATCAGCACCAGTTTTTCCTGTTTCTTCTAGTCTGCATTTGTAAATGTCTTCCAAAGCGGGCATGACCATCGCTTCAATAATTTCTCCATATGATTCATTTGGCACTATTACATTGCCTAGGCGCATCAATGAATGCTCTCCCAGTTCGATATCGTCCAATTCAAAAGAACCGTGATAATAGTGCTTGTAGGCTCTCGCAATATCGTGGTCAAGCATTCCACAAGTGGTTGAAACTACGTTGAACATCTGTTGCTTTAAGGCTTCAACAAAGAATCCCCGAGTTCCAGTAGCACACAAACAAGCGGGGAATGAAAGCCAGTTACAGACCTTGGCAATATCGCCATTTACTGCATCAATTTCTGATTTCATATCTCGTAGAATATCCCTCGCAGTAGCAAGTTTTGTTGCTGTAAATCCGCCAGCGGTTGCCATTTGATCAATCAATGAAGAGGGAGTGGTTAGGGCCGAGAAATCATAGTCCACTACAGGGACGTCAAAGGACTCAGGGTCAATTGCCATGTGCAAGGGCTGGTGCGACCCTCATATCAAACTCGCGATATTGGTGGGCAGGACATGCTTTCACATATCGAGTAATTGTTGCAACTCGTAAACCCTATCTCGTAATCGAGCAGCCTGTTCAAAGTCTAGGTTTTTCGCAGCCACTTTCATCTCTGCATTGAGTTCTGCTATCAGCGTTTCAATCTGGTGGAAATCAAGTCCTTTGAGAACATCATCTGGTTCATCATATGTCAATTGGTTTTTTAATTTTTCAATTGGTAAATTATCATTATCAATAGTGCCTGTTGAACCATCTTGTCCAGAACCACTACTCCATGCTCCAGCACCCAATTTCAGGCCTTGAGCCCAATCTCCTTCTTTACGACCACCTTTCTTGGCGATAAGGCGCTTTTTACCATCAGCACTAGACGTAGTTCCGGCGATTAAATTCTCAGTATCCGCTCCCATTGTTGGTAGAGCCTTTACGATAGTTTTTGGAATAATTCCATTGGCAATATTGTGTGCGTGTTGGCGTTCTCTGCGCTCAAGAGTTTGCCGAATAGCGGCTTCCATCGCTGGACTAAGGCCATCAGAGTATAGCAACACTTGTCCATTCTCATTTCTTGAAGCTCGCCCAATAGTCTGTAATAGTGAGCGTTCATTTCTTAGGAATCCCTGTCGGTCAGCATCAAATATTGCAACTAAACTCACTTCTGGTAAATCTAAACCCTCACGCAATAGATTGATTCCAACGATTACATCGATGTGACCTATTCGAAGTGCATTGATGATCTCAGTTCTTTCAATAGTATCTATTTCAGAATGAAGATGATGTGCTTTGACTCCCATTTGATTGAGGTAGGCCGCTACTTCTTCAGCGAATTTGATGGTCAATACCGTGACCAATGTTCTCTCGCCAATAGAGATTCTAGCATTTATTTCAGATAGTAAATCTGCGATTTGACCAGTGGTACTTCTAACCTCAATTTTGGGGTCAAGTAATCCCGTCGGTCGGATTTCCATCTTTGAAATTCCTTCAATAGATTGTAGCATGTCATACATTGTTTCTGCTTGTGGATGTTTTTTCTCTAGGTCTGGGGCAAATGCACCACCACCCGACTTTGCATGTAGTAAACCATTAGGAATTTTCTGACCAGTAATTTCACACAAATGCCTTAGTTCTCTTTCACCAGGTGTTGCTGAAACATAGACCATGCGTGGTATCAGTGACTGGAATTCAGGCATTTTCAAAGGCCTATTATCTGCAGCAGTCGGAAGTCTAAATCCGTGCTCAATCAGACTAATCTTGCGTGAACGGTCTCCAAAATACATTCCACCTACTTGGGGTAATGATACGTGGGATTCATCCATTATTACCAAGAATTTCTCCTTGTCACCATGAAATTGCTTTGCACAAGCGGCAAAGAAATCCAGCATGCAATATGGTCGTTCACCCCTCTTTCTTTCATCAAAATGTAATGAATAGTTTTCCACAGCAGTACAATGGCCAATCTCTCTCAGCATTTCCAAATCATATCTTGTTCTCTGCTCAATACGATGCTTTTCCAATTCTCTTCCTTCACTTGCATAGTGTGCGATCCTATCATCAAGTTCATCTTCGATAGAGACTAATGAGGTTTCAAATTTATCAGGATTTGTCATAAAGAATTGTTTTGGATGAATCCATGCTTCTTGTAAATCATCGAGGACTTCCCAAGTAACTGGGTCACATACTTGCACCTTTTCCACACCATCTAGGCCGAAGCGAACACGGATGGGATCATCACGGCTCGGCATCCAAATATCGATTACTTCGCCTCTGACTCTACATTGGCCTCTGGTCAAATCACTAGTACTTCTTTGGTATTGTAAAGCGATCAATTCCTTTAGCAAATCCCTTGTTTCAATTTGTTGTCCAACGTGACACCTTATGTGGTATTCAAGGAATGTCTCAGGAGGGTTCAATCCGTAAATGCATGAAACAGAAGATACTACAACACAATCGGGACGGGTAACTAAACTGGCAACAGAAGCGAATCTCTCCTGCTCAATTCTTTCATTTATTGAAAGTTCTTTGTCGATATACAAATCTCTCTTGGCCAAGTATGCCTCGGGCTGATAATAGTCATAATGAGAAACGAAGTATTCAACTGCATTTTGCGGAAAATAGCCAACCATTTCGTGGTGCAATTGCCTTGCTAATGTTTTGTTGTGGGAAATAATTAATGTCGGAATATTGAGTTTCTCAATAACTTTGGCCATAGCGAATGTTTTTCCGCTTCCAGTAACTCCCAATAGCACACATCTTGACTGTTGATTTTCCAATTGAGAAATCAAATTTTCAATTGCTTTTGGCTGGTCTCCAGCAGGTTCGAAATTAGAGTGTAGAACAAATCGCTTTACATCTGGTGATAAGTGCTCAAGAGCTGCACCTTCCAATGCTCTGGAAATGTCAAACGGATCACGTTCCAATAAATCGGAATCACCGACATCGTGGTCAGCAACCTGTTCAAAGGTGCCATCGTCATCCCATTCCTCAACCAAACTTATCCTCTCCAATTAGTAGTGATTAATCAATTTAGAAAACAACAGGCTTTGAAGTCTGTCTTAAACACATTCAAGGGAGGTATAATCCCCCATTGACATGGATGATTGCGCCAGTGATATATGATGAATCAGGCCCAATTAAGAATGAGATAGTTCCAGCCATATCTTCGGGTGATGCTACGCGTTTCAATGGAACAAGTTGTTCCCGCTCCTCTCTTTTTTGCTTTGAATCTCCAGCCAATATAGCAGTATCAACAAATCCAGGTGCAAGGATATTGACTCTCTTTCCTTGAGGTCCAACCGCCTGTGCTAAAGAACGGGCCCACATTGCTAATGCTGCTTTTGATGCAGAATAATCTGCGCCATGCGGTGAGCCACGTGTGCCTAACTGAGAGCCAACAACAACGATTCTTGCACTATCGGTTAGATGGGGTTGAACAGCCTTCCACACTGCAACAGCACCTTCAAAATTAGTCTTCATTGTAGTCCTTAGTCCTGCTATCGTCATATCTTCAGCAGCGACTCTCTCATATCTGCCATGGTTCAATACCAGAGCATCAATTTCTCTGTGCATCCATGGGTGAATTCCCAGTAGGGCAACTTCTGCATCGTCATTACAATCAACTTTGACCGCCAATGCATCTGCACCAGTTGTTCTGATATCATCAACCACCATCTCGGCAGGTTTTGAAGATGTATTGTAGGTCAATAAGATGTCATATCCATCCTCTGCTAAGCGTTTACTAGTCGCAGCGCCAATTCCACGACCACCTCCAGTTACCAATGCAATCGGGCGGCTCATGCTCTTGCCAAACATTACTAAGTCATCAAACCAACCGCTGATTTGAAATTATTCAATTCTAATAATATCGAATCTTTCACAGTTCAGAACCGCAGTATTTACAGAATTTAGCATTGAAATCATGTCCTTCCTTTGAACAATTCTTACAAGCCTGAGTACTGATATCTCCTAATTTCATCATTTCTGTTGAGATAATACCAGTAGGGACTATAATCAAACTATACCCCATAATCATGATGAAAATAGCCAGCATTTTACCAATTGGAGTGATCGGAACAGTATCGCCATAGCCGGTGCTGGTAAGCGTTGTAATGGCCCAATAGACACTTTGAGGTATTGAGGTAAATCCGTGCTCTGGACCTTCGACAAGATACATGCCAGCGCCGGTGATGAAACTTAGTACTGTAATAGACGATAGGAATACAATAATTCTTGTTTTAGATTGAATGATGGCTTCGGTAAGAACATTTGCCTCACCGAGATAGCGGGATAATTTGAACACTCTAAAAATGCGTAATAATCTAAGTCCTCTAATGACCAGAAGGCTTTGCGCTCCAGGAATGAATATACTGAGGTATGTCGGCAAAATAGCCAATAAATCAACAACTCCGAAGAACGAGGTGGAATATTTTACCGAATGCTCAGTAGAATAAAGGCGTAATATGTATTCAATTGAAAACAGAATTGTGAAAAACCATTCTATCATAACCAACTGTGAATGGTATACTTTGTCAATCGCTTCTATACTCTCCAATGAAACGGCGATAACTGAAACTATGATTGAAAGCAATAATGCAATATCGAAATATTTCCCTGAGGGCGTATCTGCTTCAAAGATTACTTCGTGAATCTTTTCTTTCATTGTCAAAGAGGTTGCCTTGACATCTGATGTAGCGGAATCAGCCATATGCTAATCACAAAGTATCGCACATATAGGTTTCATTCAAGCAAGACAGAAGATAAGAGGGATTATATTATGCTGCAATAACTACCAAGATGGGTAAAGAGTTACTCTTTGGTGACGAATTGAGCCAGTTGCGGAGGAGTCCAACCTTGCGGTTTCATGACCTTTCCATCTTCTCTGCGTAAGACCTTTCCATCAACCAGTTTTGCCATGTTTGAACGGTGTACTTCGTCAAATGCATCATCATAGATATTTTGCATTCCGTGGTTTATGATTGTTCCCGCCAAGATATATCCGATATCGGCAAGAGCGTCAAGAACTTCAACGAGATCTCCTGTACGAGCAGCTTCAGCATACTCCTCAACTTCTTCTCTGAGTAACTTTATTCTCAATTCAATCAATTCTTCTGAACCAATATCTGGAGAGTCAAGTTTAGGGATGTCAAAGGCTTGATTGAACTCAAGAAGAGATGCGACAAGAGGGTTCATGTTACTGCGCGATAGACTAAGGCACATGAATATTACATTGAATAGAAACCAGTTGATATGAACAACATCACTGACAAGATGAATTAGAATTCAGTTTAATGTAGTGGAAAGAACGTTGATTCATTTCGAAGTTTTCCATCTCGAACGTGTCTCCAGTAAAGTCACCCTCTGCAATTAATTGCCATGGTTC
>JAPKFC010000089.1 GCA_028821785.1 Candidatus Poseidoniaceae archaeon
TCGCAATTCTGATAACATCATAGGAGACTATATTTGCAGGTTTCCATATAGAATCAAATGCTGAAGAAACTTATACAATTTCTACTGGTACTGCTTATTCTTCTGAAGTTACATTCAATGTTTACGAAGAAGAAGGTGAACTTCGTATTGATTGGACAGATGAAAATATGCGCTGTTCTGGTCAAGAAGATATGACCGAAGAGGAAATCTTCAATCTGTTTGATGATTTCATTGGCGGTGTAAATTCCATTGCATGGGGCATTGGCTCTAGTGCAGATTTGAAATTACCGTATTTAGCATCACCAATTAGCAACTATACAGTTCTTGGAATTGTTCAACAAGGTTCAGGCACCTCTGCCACAATAACATCCGCAATAGGCTCTCAGGTTGCAGAAGCAAATCCTGAACCGTTAGTAATGAAAAATTTGACACTTGACTTTATGCCTGATAATCCTTCAGCCGGAGATAGTTTGCTAATCACTGCAACTGATGAGGAAACTGGAGCTCCGGTAGGCGATCTTTCTGTAGTGATACTTGTTGATGGTGTTACGATTGATAATTCAAACACAAATTCAAATGGACAGACATCATTTATTCTTCCAGAAGGTGAATTACTAATTCGAGTATCAGGAGGTATGTACAATGCTGCAGAATTCATGATTACTGTAACATCTGAAGGAACTGTCATCGAAGATTCTCCAGACACTGATGGTGATGGGATTTCTGATGAATTTGACACTGATGATGATAATGATGGCATCCCAGATACAGATGACCAATGCCCAGATACTCCAATTGGAGCGACTGTAGACTCAGATGGATGTCCTTCATCAGTTTTGGACAGTGATGGTGATGGAGTGATGGATGATGATGATTTGTGCCCTAACACTCCACAAGGTACAACGGTAGAGTCTGATGGTTGCGAAGAAGCGCAGCTCGTTGAAGATGCCGACTTAGATGGAGTAGAAGATGGAACTGATTTGTGCCCTGATACACCGACTGGCGAAGTTACCAATTCAGTAGGTTGTTCAGATTCACAACTAGATGCTGCTGCAAATGAAGAAGAACCAAATGACGAGAGCAATAACAGTGCTAGTGACTCTTCAAACGGATTCTTTGGAATGGATATGCTAACTATTGGAGGAATTGGTGGAGTAATCCTTGCTTTGGCAATTATGTCTCTATTATATGTTAGAAGAGGCGGTAGCATTGGTGATAATGATTGGAAATATGAAGAAGATGTGCTATTTGATTCACAAAACAGCCCATATGATTCCTCTGCTTCAGTGCAAGAGGTTGCTGCTGCACCAATGCAAAGTGGACCTCCAAGTGCTCCCCCACCTGGCCATAAAGGGCAGATGAGTGATGGATACGAGGTCACTGAATATCCTGAAGGAAGTGGCTCTTGGTGGTGGAAAGATCCTGCTATTGACAGTTGGAGTGAGTGGTCTTGAACTTAGATTAACAATTTGAGAGTTGTAGTTAAGCAAAGATGATTGCTGGGCAGTGCAAGGCATTATCATGACCCCAGAGAATCTGCGCCTTACTCTCATAGTGAGTTTGGTATTTTGTTCAGGGTTATTGGTCGCGTTTCCTGTTGAACCAGTTCTTAGTACTGAAGCGATATTTGATGATGAGGCAGATAAAAGAATTCGTGAAGAATCTATTGGAAATACTAGTCATTCACAGTTGATACTCACTATTCGGCATGATGATGGAGGTTCTCTCACTGGAGATTTTAATCTTGTAGAAAGATTGATGCAACTTGAAAAAGAGCTAATGGATGGCTCAAATTCTAGTACTTCGTGGGATGAGACACATGCTTTTATTTCTAGAGTTGAAACACCATATAGCATCTGGGCAGAAGCCTTTGCTTCTAGAAACCGTTCACTGGAAAATGCTACTGATTGGCATGATGTTCTATTGCCTCAACTCGATGAAGGATGGTGTGGAGAAGGTACTACTGAAGCCGAAAAACAAGCATTTGAAGCGACATTGTTAATGTTACCAAAGGATGCAAATTTCGGTATTGCTTGTCCAGCCTTTTCAGGAGCAAATGCAGACCAAGCACCAAACACAAATGAATTGATATGGTTAGTTTGGCTTGAGTCTACGAATGATAATTCAGATACTGACTGGGGAACTCTTGATTTGTGGGCTCAAAAAGTTAGTGACTCTACTGAATTTGAGGTTTCTGCCGCAGGAGTAAACATGTTGTTTGCAAAATCGAAAACTGTGGCAGAGGATGATCTAAAATTCGTTCTAT
>JAPKFC010000061.1 GCA_028821785.1 Candidatus Poseidoniaceae archaeon
AATTGAAGAATCCACTGCTAGTATTGGATTGACCGGATTAGAAATTACCTCGACTTCACCGATCATAGGCTCCAGTATTACTTTCCATTCATCACTTAATACAACGGTTTGCACCTTTTGTTGGGATAGAAATGTTTTCATTTTTTTTGCCCTCCTTGCTGTTGGTGAATTTCTCCCACTGGGATCAAGCCAAGTGTTGAATTTACCACTGTGGATATGGATGACTGTTGCTATGTTGGCTTGTCTTGCTTTGACGACAAAGCGCTTTTTCCGATACCAAGACCAGTCAGCTGCAGTATGGATGTGAATCACATCTGGCTTGCTAACGGGATTGGAAATAATTAGCGATAAATCCTTCATCGCTTTTCTATAAGCCTTCCATTTACCAATTGCAGAACCAGGCTTGTGACTAGATAGCAATGATGCCTCGTAACCGATTGGTGGGTTATTTGCCAACGATAACATGACATTTTTCATGCCTCCATTTGATTGGCACGGGCCAATATGCAGTACCCGTCTCATAATGTGAGGCAATCTGTCTTGCAATCTAAAGATGTAAGGAGATTTGATGTTTTTTGTTATGTTTTTAGGCAAGGACTCAAAGCGCAATCGCATTTCAAGGTAAGCATGGTGCTGGCTCCAATGTTGATTGAAGCAAGCCTATGGCTCGCTGCAACAGTGCCTTTTGCCCAACATTGGTTAGCGATGAGAAATTGGAATAAAATCGAACTTGAATATCCTGAAAATCCAAACAAGGAATTGGATAAATGTGTTATTTTACTCCCAGTTTGGAATGAATCTTTGATTATTGAAAAGAAGTTAGGCAATCTATCCAAACAACTTGGAGGGCCATATCATCTAGTCATAATCGATTCCAATTCTACTGATGATACTGTAAATCTCTGCAATCGATGGATAGATAATAATCCAAATGCATTTGCTTCATTTCAATTGATTGAGATGCCGGTAAGATTGGGGAAAACTACTGCCGTAGCAACAGCGATTGATGAAATCCAAGCAGAAAAGAAATTCGAATATATTTGTATGACCGATGCAGATGCGACTTTAGCCCCTAAAGCCATCAGTAGATTGCTTGGTTGGTTTAGTGATAGAACCATTGGTGCTGTTGGTGCACTACCAAGAAGAATCGGTTCTAGAAGCGAAGAAAGAACACATAGGAAAACGTTCGATGCATTACGGGTGGCAGAATCAAAAGCAGATAGCACTCCATTTTTAGAAGGCTCTTGCATGATTTGGCGCACTGAACTTGTATCTTCATCAGACTTGAATACCAAGGCGAATGCTGATGATGCGCAAATCGCTACTGCTGTTCGCCTTCAAGGATTACGCAGTATTGTCGATGAAAATGTTTGGTTTGAGGATCTGGCTCCCCCGACCCTAAAGGGGCAAAGGCGTCAGAAAATACGCAGAGGTCAAGGATTGCAAAGACTTCTAATCAGTAAACGCTCTAGATTTTTTGATAAAAGGTTAGGAGTTTTTTCAACAATCCTCAGAAGAGAAGCATATTTCCACATCATCTCTCCGTTATTGTATGGTGGTTTTGTAATTGCAGCAGCGACTCGTTGGATTACTATTGCGATTGCAGGATATCCAACTGGATCATTATCGACTATACACAACGTCTTTACAGTTTTAGAATTGATTAGTATACTAGCTTGGATGAATGGGCGCTTTGGCCTAAAAATACCTTATCTCTCACCATTTGATACTGTTTATTCAGGCAGCGAGGTATTACTAGTATCCCTGGCCAAATCATCACGAGGGCAATCACTGCACATGTGGCAACAACATAGTGATGTTAGAGAAATCCTAGGGAAGAAGGAATAGTTGATTCAATTAGTAATTGTTCAATATCGAATTGCTCTCGCTGATTCTAATGATTTGAATTAAAAAATAAAAGAGCCCCCCCTATGACCGCAGCCATAGGAGGGGCGAATTACGAATTTCCGCAGAAATCCGTTTACTTGAATTGATGCTTAGTCAGTAACTGACTTCACTCTGCAATTGCAGTAGTCTCATCTAGGGTCTTTCCTTCACGAGTATCTGTGATGGTTACCTTGATGACACATGTTCCGCTTGTGCATAGATCTTGTCCGCTTTCAACGATTGTTACACCGTCACCGACAGACCAGAATTGGTCGCCAGTGTTTCCGAACTCTACTAGGTCGCAGTTTCCGCTTGCGTCTCCGTTAGAGCAGGTTACAGGTGCGCCGTTGTCGACTGAGATCTTGACTGAGACAGATGCCCAGTTCAAGTCGCCGCCTTGGCTCATTGTAATTCGAACTAGGTCGTCGCCAGTTCCGTCAGTCACGGATCCTGTTGCATCTTCGCCACCAAAGGCGTAGAGTGCTAGGTTTCCGTCGGTGTTTCCTTCTGCTAGGCTTGCAGCCCAGACATACAGTACACCAGCAAGTACCACAGTGATCGCGACCATTAGAATGGTAGCAATGACCGGGCTTACAGCTTCATCATTTCGGTTTTCGTTTTGCATATTTTTGTCCTCCGTACCCGTTGCCGGGAGTATCCTTTCCACCTTTATCATCATATATAGTCGCGCCGCAGTCTTAATTCTAAGAAAACGCCATAACATGCTGTTTTAGGGGTTTTTTCAAAATGTTATTTTTTAGGATTAACCGCGCCATTCTAATTAGAGCATTCCATTTGTAAAGAAATCTATCTTATTTTCATTAAAGAGTATATATAATCATTAACCAATCTGGCCGATTAAGGATAATTTTGAAAATATAACAAGTTCATGGATCGGATTTACTATGAAAAAATACAGCCTATAGGCAGTTGTTAAAATAAAAGTGAACAGGGTGAGAATTTAAAACGCGGAGGGGATGGGATGCACTCAACGAGAACTTCAACAGCCCTGTTCATGAATCCCCACAACATCACAGTTTATATTCGTTTTTAAGCAATAAACCTGCAGAAAATGATTGTTTGAGTAAATCTAATACAACCTATTGGCCAATGTATGTTATTTTTAGGAAGTTTGTGTGGCGATCCAACCCATCCGTTCAATGACTCTAATAAAAATCAGATAAGCGATGACTGTGGCCAATATTCCAATGCCAAGACTTGGATAAAAGTCCCACCCATTTCGTAAAAGATAGGATATTAGGAAGAAGCAAATTAGGGATGGAATGATCAATAATAGCACTCCATCAGCAAAAATAGCAATGTCTTCGCCAGACTTACCGTCGTTGTGCATCCAAAGAATTGCTAGAATTGACACTATTGGAATACTTGCAAAAAGAGAGGCAAGGAATAAACTACGGTTTGAAGTTTCAGTAATCAGTACAATAATTGCAACCGTCAAGGTGATTTTAGCCAGATATGCCATAGTCGCCATTATCAAGCCCATGGCTATCAAGTTTAGGTAATCTTCCCCTATTAAGGAATAGAGTGTTACTCTACAGTGAGTATTTCTGGGCCGCCATCAGTAATATGTACCGTGTGTTCAAACTGAGCGATTGTTCCCCCGTCAATACATCTTAGGGCATGGTATGTTTCTATAAATCGTATCGATATTAATTTCTTGACCAACGCATTCCACTTATTCTGAAGGCTTTCTTCATCTGCTTCGGGGAATGGTTTCTGCAACATTGGATAGGCCCAACGTTCTGCGAATGGTAATGTTCCATAACGTTCTTCCAAATTACGCGCCATTTGCGCACCTAGAGGTTTTAATTGCCCCTTTGCCCTTGCCTTCTTCGAAGTAGTATTGCCTGTTACTCTGTATATATTTGAGGACTCGCGTCCTCCAATATTCTCAATCATTCCTGTTTTACCGGTGGTATTGAAAGGTTCAACTGCATATACGGAACCCGCTTCAACCTCTCCTTTGAATCCCCTATTATCAGGACCACAAGCATATGATGGAATTGAAACACCAGCATGTAGTTCCCATGGTTTCAATTGATGGCCGCATAAATTGCGTATTGGTTGAAAACCTGCATCGAGTGAAGGTTGTGCAGCAGCGGCACCGACCTTCCACCAAGGAGTTCCTGGGTGCATTACTTCAATTGCAGCATCCCGTGCCTCTTTTGCAGCTTTGATTTGTTCGGTATGATTATTGCCATTGCCTATTTCAAAGGATAGTGCATTATCTCCAATATGTCCTTTGATATGGACTCCATAATCGATTTTTACAAGATCTCCTTTTTCGAGAACCATGCTACCTTGCCAATCCTCAACTTCGTCAATTAAGTGATTTGTAGTGAAATGGGCGGCTAAGTCATTGGTAGCAATTGTTCCAGGGAAAGCTGGCTTTCCACCATGTCGATGAATGAACCGTTCAGCACTTTCAATTATCTCATGAAAGGATTTTCCCGGTTCAAGTTCTAGTTTCATTGCTTCCAATGTTCGACGTGCAACATGGCCAGCATCGCGCCAATATTTCAATTCACTTTCGTCAACCATAACATCACGTCTTCGCGAGGTATTACTCCCTCTCTCATAATAGTTACCGAAAACTCATTACTTTGACTTTCGTCTCTACTAAACTGAATCATGGTACTAGGTACTTCCCCCCCACACATTCCAGAAAGAATTGCTTGTTCTGGTAACCCAAGCCTCAGTCCCGCACTTTTACTATCTTTTTCTGGTAATTCTCCACTTTGATTTGCGCTTGTCGCGGTTATTGCACCAACACTTTTTGCGAGTTTTCTTGCCGATGGGTGGGCCAATATTCTTATCGCAATGTTTTCACCGCCTATCCTTTGATCAAATTTTTGTAACGCCGGCAAAATTACTGTAATAGAGCCTTGAACAAAAGCAGAGAGCAGTTTTTCTGCTAATTCGGGGAATTCAACATATTGTTTTGCCTGTTCAATAGAAGCAACTCCCAAACTAACAGGCATATGTTGTGGTCTTTGTTTCAATGCAAAAAGTGCATCCAACCCTTGTTGAGTTGGCAAAGATGCCAGTCCTGGTTGAGTGGAAGTTGGATATGCAACAACTCCTCCAGCGTTAAGTGTCTCAATAATAGAAGATGGAATCAAATTCCTCACCTCCAGTATTATGCGTGAGCCCATTCTTCAACGTGCTGTTGTGCAACTTCCGCAGCTACACCCTTATCTTCAGTTTTTACCAATAGTTTTCCACTAGGGTATAATGTTAATTCGCATGGCCCAGAAAAAGTCCAACATAAGCGATTGCGAATTCCAACTTGATATCCACAAGATTCGATTGCCGCACCGACCTTCTCTAGATCGATAGATTTGATTCCTTCAGGTACAATCTGGTATGCAGCCTTATTGCCGCATAATTCCATAACATATCCATCGCTCATTTACTCACCTCACAAATCACCGGGTCTGGCTGGAGGGGCGGAAGGTGGACCCGATGGCGGTCCTGATGGTGGACCGGATGGGGCGGCGCTAGGTGGACCCGCTGGTGGACCCGCTGGTGGTCCTGATGGCGGGCTCGATGGAGAGGTGCTAGGTGGACCGGAGGGCGGACCGGATGGAGGAGCGCTAGGTGGACCCGATGGAGGACCGGATGGAGGTCCTGACGGTGGACTCGATGGAGGAGCGCTAGGTGGGCCCGATGGAGGGGCGGAGGGTGGTGCAGGCGCTGAAGAATGAGTTGGTGCCGGTTTTGAAGGAACTGCTGGTGGCCCTGTTGGAGCAGATGAAACTGGGCTAGGATCAACCTCGGGTTCGGTTGCAACAGTGGCTGCTGCAACAGATAACAAATCAACTGGAGCGCTATCAGCCACAGTTGTAGTGGTTTCATTGTTTTCCCAAGAAGGCGTCCTTACTTCATTTGCAGGTTGCTTTAGGGCTGTGGAAAGTGGATCGGAAACAGGTTCTACTGTGTCAGATTTTTCCCATGGAGGGGTGCGAGGGGTATCTTCTTCCTCGGATTCAATCTCTGCTGCTTCGCCGACATTAATTTTAGTCGCTCCACCTTCTGCGTTTTCGCCATGATAGGTGGTGAGTACAATCGAACTGGAATCAATGATTTCTTTCTCTTCGGTATTTCCGAAATCACTTAGATGCTCTGTAAATGCTCCAGTGAATAAATTGCTTCCAATGGCATTGTTTAATTTGCGCCCTGCTTGTTCATGATAAGTGAAATCTGCTTCGTATGGTCCGAGAGAAATATTTTTCCCATTACCGGACGTTGTGAAAGACCATTGTCCATTATCGAGAGGGAATTCAAATGTAAACGAGCGTGAAATTCCAGGTCCTAGTGAAGTGATTCCTTCTTTTGGAGATACTTTTTGGCCATCGCTAGTTGTAATCTTGATGTTCAATCCACCCATCGGAATTGCTGCTTCATTTGTTAAATTAACCATTACCAAAATAACATCTTCGTCATCGTCATCAATTTCCATTTTCACATCGGTAAGTCTCGCTTCTAGAGAAGCGGCTCGCTGGCTATGTTGGTCACTCATATCTCTCACCTTGAAGTCCACTAAAGAAGGGGGTACTTCAAGGGCTTGCCGAATTAGTTTGCTCATTCAATGAAGTTTCAGGCGTGTTTCAGATGGCAAAGACCAGTCAACAGCGGCAACTGTATGGTTCTTGATGTCGATTGAAGTCCTATATTCTGCGTTCTTGGATTGGGCTCTTATCATATCTCTAAATCCAAACCATAATGCTCCTACGAATGGGATGATATAGATCAGTTTTGAAAAGGCTCTCGGACCCCAATGGTGGTCATCGAGTGCCGAACCATTGTCGTGAACAATTGCTATTCTCAGACTTCTTTGAGCGAGGGAACGGCCCATCGTTTTCCCTGTATATTTAAAATACAGATAATTGGCTGAAATGAAGAGAAACCAATTCACGAAATAGAAGGCGGTGGATTTGCCACCTTCCAGTATCAACGAAATTGAAGAAATTCCCTGAAGAAAGTTAAAACCACTCACCACTTCTAAAATAAGAGAAATTAAAATGATGTCAAATACATATGCAACCGCTCGCTTCCAAGCAGGAGCTATCAACATTCCATCAGGCGCATTTGCCATAATGGTCTGGGCCAAAGTTCCATGCCCTTGATGGATGGTAACTGCTTCTTCGGCCATACCCCTCGCCAATGTGTATCCTTTGTCAAGCCTACGCACAAAATAGTATGTCAATTATGAGTGATATGCCATGCGAATAGATTGTGCTCTTCAGCCCAATCGAGATATGAGCGCCATGTTCCATCATGACGTAAAGTGGTAGGATTGCCCAATACAATCAAACCTCTTCTCGCTCTTGTAATCGCTACATTAAGACGCCTTTTGTCACTTAAAAAGCCGATTTCACCGGTTTCATTAGCGCGAACTGCACTGAATATAATAATCTCTTTTTCACGGCCTTGATAGCCATCTACACTTTTAATTTCAAGCCCATGGTATGGCTCACCATCTTCGAATCCACCGGCTTGATAAAACAAGTCCGTAAGAAGTCTAACTTGACCATTATATGGTGAGATTACACCGATATCTTGCGTAGTAATATCTCCAGCCGCCAACAGATCATCAACGATTGATACGACTTTGGCAGCCTCATCGATATTGGATTTGCTCTTTCCTTCCTCATCTTCAACTTCAAACCCTTCTATTGGAACAAAAGCAACAGGTTTGTCCCAATCAGGCCACAAGAACCCCGCAGCTGGTGGCCTATCTGCAGGTGTGCAACCGTCTTCCAATTTATTGTCATAGAATCTTGCGCTTGGAAATTCTCTAATCGTAGGATGCATCCTGTATTGTGTAGTCAGCATATGAGTCGGCATTCCACATTTGATCAATCTATCAAATAACGACCTGCCCAAGCCTCCTCTCTCCGCCTCTCTACTGATTACAGTTGGTGGTAATTGTTTGTGGTCACCGACTAAAATGAGTTGCCTACAACCTCTGGTGATAGGAACTAGGGCGCTGGGTTCACTGGCTTGAGTTGCTTCGTCCATCAAAATAACTGGGAATTTCCTATTGCCTAACAATTTATGGCCTGAACCAATAGTTGTTGTACAAATGACTTCAGCACTATTCAAGACTCCATCGATCATAGTTCTTTCAAGACGGCGTATTTCTTTGTAATTATTATTGACTTCCTTATGGGCTAAACCTTTTTCTTTGCCCCTCAAACCACTTAGACTACGCTTGACTGCTTCATTTTCTTTACGAATAAATTCTATTTCTTCTTGAGCAGGGTGATTTTTTAAAATTGCATCGAGTGTTGCTTCTCTCAAGGCTTCTCTTACTTTCACTGGACGACCAATACGAATCGCATTGACGCCATTGTCAAGTAATCCTTCAAGTAAATTATCTACTGCAACATTGGATTCTGCGGTTGCTAAAATAGGACCTCTTTCCATCTTGACAAGAGTGCGTAATAGTTGCACTGCTGTATGTGTTTTTCCAGTACCTGGTGGACCCTGAATCAAAGTTAATCTTTTGCCGATTGCTGACTCTACTGCGTTTCTTTGAGATTCGTTTAGTGGTAGTTGTGATATGCCGAGGGGTCCATGTTTTTTCTGCCCGTGGATTTCAGGGGGGCTTTGTGCAGAGGTTGCAATATCATGAACTGAACCGAGTAATAGATCTCGCAAAGGAGTCCCAGTGCTATCTTCAATTGAATGAAATGATATCAAGCCCTCATGCATTCTATCGTGTGCAACGCGATTGGCTCCTCTATCCAATCGCCAATTTCCTTTACGTAAATCACTAGGCCTTTCTGCAACGACGACCCTAATCCGTGTAGGACCTCTATCCAATACAACTCCTTCGAGGATTTTTTCACCCCATGGCCTAGTCCTACTGATTAGGACAATATCTCCATTGCCAAAGCGATGTTGCGGCATTCTTCCACCATTTCTAGATTCAAATGTAATTATATAATCTCCAAAAAAGCGTCCCTGAGGCCTTCCATTCAAATCGAATAGAGTTAATCCTGCAGCTACTAATCGCTGCTTTGTCCATTTCTTCCAGCGTTCTTCTACCATTGCCGTTTCATCATCTAATTCTTGTTTTATCAATTTACTAAATAATGAAAAATGGTCCTGGCCCCTTTGCCAAATCAATGGTACCTCAGAATCTGTACTTGATGCGCCGCTCGAAGAGGGTGTAGAACTGTTCATCCGCCGCACCCGCCCCCGTTCCGCCATAATTACTGCGATGCATTATACCTCATCATGATATGCCTTTCTTTTGATGTTTTTTTTAATCATCACACCCTATGTCTTAAACGGGGACTGAGAAGCCGAAGATTGGGGAGTAGTATGTTCGGGAGGCGCAACAAGTCTGGCAGCGGTGCCGATAATGCTTGTCCATACTGCGAATTTGCCAATCAAGAGAATGCTGAATCATGCTCTCAATGCTACTATGTTTTTGCTGCGAGTGCGAGAGACCAACCAACTGCTACACCTTCAACCAGTGGCAACGAGTTAATGTCCCTATTACTATCAGATGACTTAGAAAGTCCCGATGAAGATGAATATGTGGTTGAAGCGGTATTAACACTTGAAGATGCAGCGGTTGAAATCAGTCAATATGAAACCGTTAACGAAGATGATTCGTTTGAATTCATTGGCGGTGACGGTGCCGGCCCAACACTTGCTCAAACTGTTGATTATGTCAAACCTGAAGAGGTTCAGTTGCAAGTTGGCGATGCTCCGGCAACACCTATTAATTTTGAACTGGATGAATATGACCCACTACAAGATGTTCCAGAACCTGTTCATTCCGGATTGGGCAATCTATACTCTCCGATGGTAAAGGCAGAAACTGATGATGATCTATTGGGTTCTGTTGGTCCAAAGGCATCTGTCTCAATGACGCCTGAGATTCCCGATATCCCTGATGTATTACCAAGTAAAGGGGGGCTCGCTTCAGCCATGCACCAGCCTCAGCCTATTAGCAAACCAATTCCGGCACCTTTGCCAACTCCAATTCCAAAAGCAATACCTGCTCCAGTCTTACCATTTGCAGTCAGCGCAACCGCGCCAATCCCAATTCCAACTCCAATTCCAAAAGCAATACCTGCTCCAGCCTTACCATTTGCAGTCAGCGCAACCGTACCAACTCCATCTGTTAAAGCAACAACTCCCAAACTATCAGTTGAAAAAGAAAAGCCAAAGAAAGTTGTTAAACAGGTAACTGAAAAGCCAGCACCTATTCCTCAAATGAATGGGCGAATTTGGCCATGGCCTGCT
Source organism: Candidatus Poseidoniaceae archaeon (assembly GCA_028821785.1). GTDB lineage: Archaea > Thermoplasmatota > Poseidoniia > Poseidoniales > Poseidoniaceae > MGIIa-L1. The sequence goes on from JAPKFC010000061.1 coordinate 10,177, forward strand.
AAGGATGCGTGGAGTGCAGCCCAAGTATACAGGGAAGTTGTTTCCGCTCTTGAGCAAGTTAAATCTGGAAATTTGAAAGATGCTGCCGAAACTCTTGATAATTTGGGCCCTCATCTCTCTGAAAATCTTGACATGTTACTACATATTGGCATCGTTATGACTTATTTGGGGCGCACGGAACACCTACAATGGACACTTGTAATGGCGCAAAGAACCTATCCAAACAATGAGTATGTTTCATCAGCCCTAACCCGTCTGTGAAGTTGAGGGCGAGGTATGACGACGACACCCCAACTGTCAATCACGGGCGAATATAATCTGCGCCCAGCCAACAAAGCCATCCTTTCAAGCGTAATTGAAGCGTTTAACGAAGACCCTGATTCCGCATTGTCGGCCTTGCCTTGGATAGATATGAGAAAGGATATCAATCACCAATTATCGGATATGCTTTTTGATATTGAAACTGCCTCGGATGAAGACCGATTACATTTTTGGTCTATTCATGATAGTGCCGGAACTTTTGCTGGTATGGTTGGAGTTGGTGATGAATTACAATTCGCTAATTCTCACTATAATTTAGGATACTGGGTAAAACCTTCTTTTCGAAATAAAGGAATTGCAATACGAAGTGTGGATTCGATATTAGCTTGGTTAGAGAGCAGAGGGGGCAACTTTAGAATTGAAGTTGCAGTTCACCCACACAATGATGCAGGACTAGCAACCGCTGAGAAAATCTGTTTAAATTGGGATGGTGAAACCCTTGAAGAATTTGTTGGAGTTGAATTATTTGGACGTACTATTCCTCACAAAGTGTATTTGATTGATTTACCTCGAAAGGGG
>JAPKFC010000090.1 GCA_028821785.1 Candidatus Poseidoniaceae archaeon
AAATTGCAGGCAGATTAGGCGATTCAAGTGTACAGTTAGAATATCAATGGGAAGTATTGGTTTTACTTGGTTCACTTATAATCCTCGCAGGAATTTCATTGGTTGGAAGAAAGGACCTCGGTCTTCGAATTCCTTCTGCTTTGGAAGGAATAGTACTCCTGATGTTAGTTTCTAGATTGCTGACTTCATTGATGGGAGTTGACAGTATACAACTCCTGCCAACCTTCAGCGATGAACTATCATGGATAGTGCCTGTGTGGTCATTAGAAGTGTTCTTAATCGGTTCAGTATTATTATTCGAATGGGTCGAATCAGAGCGCTTAAAGCGCGATTTAGGCGACCACAGGGGTGCAGCGGGTAGGTTTGTTTGGGCTGCAATGATAATTGTAATTTCATTCGGACCTGCGGGAATTATAGCCAGTGTATTTACCTTCAAGAATGCAATCAAATGGGTTCAACCTGCAGTTCCAGTTGGTCTGGCATTATTCTTACCAATAAGTTGGAACGCGCTTGGAAATTGGGTCGAAATCATTGATGATACTACAGCCCTATTCATGATGACAATCGGAATGATTGGATTGATTGCAGCCGTCGTTTGCGTAGTGCTGCGACATGAGGTCTGGGTGGCAGCAAGTTTGTGGATTGGCCATTTACTAATTCCAACCGGAGCGTTTGGCCATTATGAACACACTACGGTTTTGATGATGGTTCTGGTTCTTGCTGTTTCTACAACCTCTTGGCTAATTGGTGTGATTACACTACGGCGAGCTTGGAGAGTCATAGGTGCTATTGATTTACTCATCGCATGGATAATTGCCGGAACCTTGATGCTCGCAGGTGCAACAGAAATAATGGTTCTAATCATGCTAATGGCAACTGCAATATTACTGGGACTAGTAACGTGGCTTGGACAAAAATACGAAAATGAAATTTCGAATACTTAGTCAACCAATGCACGACGTAATGCCGTAATGATTTTTTCAACAGTTTCTAATGGAATCGAGTTATCGATTCCTGGGGCCAAGCGTAAAGATACATTTGTTTTAGCTTGGGTGCCCGAATTACGAATACCAATAGAGAGCCCTTCTTTTTCCAATAGCATCAAATTCGCTTCTCCAACTAGGCCATGCCGATTCAGATTACCCAACGTTAAGGTTGCAATATGTTCCACACTATCTGCTAATTCATTAGTCCCAGTCCATCGGGATCTAACGGTATTATTAATCGAAGTACGCTGTTTAAAACCTCTATCAAAAGCATCAACTCTTCCATCACAGGCCATAGCACAGAGAACTGCAAGCAGACTTGCGACACCATCACCAACCAAACATCTCCCACCTTTAGGATGTGGTGCAGACATTACTAGATGGCCAGAATCTTCAACCCCGAGGATATGTTTCGCATCCCCTCTTAGCGCTTCAGATAACCACCTGTCCCCTACAGCAGTTTGTGAAAATTGAATATCGGAGTTCAGTCGCTTTAATGAAGTCATCAAAGCGAGATCGGATTCTATACTAGCGGCCAGGTGCCATTCATCCTTTGTTGAACGCAAAATGTGATCAGCCATCTCATCCCCGTCAACAACCCTGCAGCCATTTTCAGTCGACTCTATCAAAAGACATCTATCTCCATCGCCGTCCAATGCTGCAGCGATAATTTGACCCATGGGCGTTCTCTTCAATGAATTGATGAGAACATGGTCATTTCTTGCAGCCTCTTCCCAAGTCCAAGAATCGTTAGGTGATAATTCACCGGCTCCGCAATTCTCGTTGAGAGCATTGGCTTGAGTAGAGACTTCTTTCGCCTCTATGCCATATCTACCTAGAAACGCAGCGAGCCAATTTGTAGCCGCACCCTTGGATGAATCGATTAGGATTTCATTATGCAAAGGTGCTGAGAACATACCGGAAAACTCAGCAAGACGTACAACCAACAGTTCTTGGTGCGCGAAATCTGCATTGAATACCGAGTCTGGGTTGGATAATTCTTCTTGATGAACAATATCCACTTCTCTTTCTTCAGCAGCTAATTGAACGATGAGTTCAGAAATTTGGCGCTCGATTGTAGGGCTAGTCTTGAATCCTGATGAATCGAAGACCTTGATGCCTGAATCGGAAACTGGATTATGACTAGCTGTAATCATACAACCCAGTGCTGAGTTTGTTTCGAGTAATGCGTTGTGTAGGCCAGGAGTTGCACAAATTCCACCATGAACTACTCTGCATCCACCTAAATG
>JAPKFC010000062.1 GCA_028821785.1 Candidatus Poseidoniaceae archaeon
CTAACGGAGTACCAAACACAATTTAGAGGCGTTTCTATGACTGAAGAAGAAGTAGCGGAAGAAATTGTTGAAGAACTAAATGAAGAGGTCGCTAGTGCCGACAAAACGAGTTCTGAAGCAACCATTGATACTAAACAAAAAAAACTTGTTGCAAAATTTCTAACTATTCCAGGTGAAGAGATTTTACTAACCAAACAACCTAGTATCTTTGCCTTCCTTGGAATGTATGCTTTGGGATTGATAGTTCTTGGCGTTCATTTACTATTTGGGCAAGCGGATTTATTGGATGATGGTGATTCAAGTGCACTAGTAGCAATTATTATTGCTATCGTAAAGATAAGTGGAGGGAAAACTGTACCATTCGGATTTGTATTGATAATGTTAACCATCACATGGTTAAACAGGCTGATGAATATGTCCACTTCTGGAAGATGGGTTACAACTTGGCTACTGATAGTAACATTTACACCTATTATTATCCAAATAGATGATGTTCTAGAGTTCGTAACGGGTATTTTTATGGACGACCCGATTGGCGGATTCTTACCAGATTTTATTAGTTATAATTATACAATCTTTGGAGTTGTATTTGCATCTATGTTTTGGGGACTGACATATTATTATCAGAAGAGTTTCCACTATGCAATTACTTCCGATGCAGTAATATTTCAACATCGATTCTTATTATCTCACTCAAGAAGAAGAATTCTTTACGATAGAATCTCCGAAGTTATTGAAGAGAGAAACCCAATGGGCATGATATTGGGCTATTCTACTTTGACGATTTTAACGGATACCGGAATCGGTCTAGCAGAAGAAACGATTGGAATGGGGGCAGGTGCCACCCTACCTGGGACCTCAAGGAATGATTCTGATTCAACTGCTACTGCAGCAGGAAAGTCATGGATTCGCAGTATTGTTGGAATACTGACATACCAAAGAACTGTCACCAGAGTTATGGCTGATCCGAAGAACTGTTTTTATTCTATTCGCAAATCAGATAAGACTAAATTATTAGTTGATGAAATGCACAAAAAGCACTCTTCATCGAGCCTATTATCAGATTTGAAGAGTTCTATGACTCAATCAAACAACGATTAATCAGCAACTGTTTAGAGCGAGTCATTGAAGAACCTCAAGCCCTTCACATGGATTATTGGAGATGCTATTATGAGTGACGATTTCTTACAAACTGCTATTGATTTATTCAACCAAGGAGATATTGATGGCGCTATTGAGCATCTAGAATCAAAGTTATCAGACAATCCTGATAACGCACAATTACACCACATGTATGCTGAATTTGCAAATATGAAAAATTCTGAAGCACAAGAAGATGTAATTCCTGGCCGCAAAATTATGATGATGTACAAAAAAGCAATGGAACTCGATGAAGAAAACATGGAATACATCGCTGACTTTGCATCATTTGCACTTGAGTGTCGCCGTATCCCAGTAGCGGTCAAAGAATTCCAACGCTATGCACGACGTCTTGAACTTGAGGACATTCCAGTTGATGAAATCCTTTTCACCGCTAGCCGCAATATTGTTGATGCGATCGAAGTGATGGATCCTAGTAAGAAAAACCCGATGGTTCAGCCTTGGCTTCAACAGGCTCTAATTTGGGCTGTTGGCGGCTTAGGTTACAGTAAGGACGAAGCCATAGAAATGATAACTCGTGAAATTTGAGGTGAGGATTTGACGGGCGAGACTGTGAAGCTCGCCTTTAGAATTGGATACTTAGGTGACGGATTTCATGGTAGCCAGATTCAACCGGATGTAAAGACAGTTCAAGGAGAATTAGTCCGCGTATTTCAAAGTCTTAAATGGATTGATGAAAATATTACAGAGCATAATTTGGTTCTTTCAAGCCGCACTGATGCTGGAGTCAATGTCAGAGTAAACGGTGGAGCGGTAACGATAAAAAAGGTCCTATGGGATTCTTTAGGTGCTAAAAAAATGATTCGTGCTATCGATGACCGCCTTTGTGAAGGAATTTCATTCCTTGATGTGATTCAAGTTGCTGATGATTGGAATCCCAGACTAGCACAATACCGCGTATACCGTTACAGAATTGAAGGGATTGAATTCTGGAAATATCCAGGTGATGTATTTACCGAGTATTGTAACCTGTTCACAGGAACTTATGACGCTTCTAACTTCGCACGTATAGAGGAGGGTAAAGAACCGATGAGAACAATACTTTCCTGCACCCCATGGATAGTAAACAATCGAGTTGTAGGTTTTGAAATCGTTGGGCTGGCTTTCTTGTGGAATCAAGTACGCAGAACTGCAAATGCAATCTTCAAAATGTCAATCGGTGATTTAACTATTGAACAAGTGAAACAGGCAATTGAACGGCCGGAATTAACTGTTGATTTTGGTGTAGCACCACCGGAGTGGCTAATTTTGTGGGGCGTAAGTTGGCAGCAATTACCGTTACCAGACTCTACCACAGAACCCCATTTCACTTCAGTTCCAGAAGGAAGAGTCGCTGAGAGAACAATGCGCAAACGCTGGAGATTAGCAGCGGAACATGAAATGAAATCTCTACTGTACAATGAATGGGCTGCAATCGGTGAATTACCCATTACGCATCATCGTAATTCTTGAATTCAGATTAGGTCTAATGTTGGGCCAACTTTTTCAAATAAGCGCAATACTTCATCGAGATCTTCTCTTGTTAGACCAGACGACATTTGGGTTCTAATTCTTGCTTTATCACGTGCAACCATTGGGAATACAATTGCACCTGCCATTACTCCTTCTTTGCCCAAAGCAGTGGTCATAGCCTTTGCAACGCTTGATTCACCACACATCACTGGAATAATTGGAGTTGTTGACGCTCCTGTGTCAAAACCAAGTGATTGTAATTCCTTTCGGAAATAGTGGGTATTCTCCCACAACCTAGCATGATGTTGAGGCTCACTCATCAAAACTTCAATTGCAGCTTTCTGTGCAGCAGCGACACCGGGTGGTTGTGAACCTGAAAGAAGCCATGAACGTGAATGATTGAGTGCATGAGTCCTAGTCATCTCTGTACCTGCAACAATTCCACCTTGTACACCCAGCGCTTTAGAGAACGAACCAATTTCAAAATCAACTTTACCTTGCAATTTGAAGTGATCTACTATCCCAGCACCTGTTTCACCCAGAACTCCTTCACCATGACAATCATCGACGTAAACCATCGCATCATATTCCTCTGCCAATGCGTGAACTTCATCCAGAGGTGCAACATCTCCGTCCATTGAAAAGACGCCGTCAGTGATAATTAATTTACGAACTGAATCTTGGTGCGATTTCAATACCGCCTCCAATTCTCCCATGTCATTATGAGCATAAACTCCTCTAGCCGCCTTTGTCAATCGCACGCCATCGATAATTGAACCATGATTCAAAGAATCAGAAATAATTACATCATCTGCTCCCGAAACCAAAGTAGGAATTAATCCAACATTTGCAGTATAACCTGCTGAATAAATCAGTGCCGATTCAACGCCTTTGAACTCCGCAACCTTTCGTTCTGCTTCTAAATGAATATCCATTGTTCCGGCAATGGCTCGAACAGAACCGCTACCTGCGCCATATTTTTTAGTTGCATCAAGCATTGCTTGGACCACTTTTGGATGCGTTGTTAAATTCAAGTAATTATTTGCCGAGAGCATAATAGTTGGTTTGCCATCCATCTGACATCTTGGTATATTTGCACCTTGAAGAGTAGGCGGTTCCCATAACAATGAATTCTTATTTAACTCATCAAAACGGTCTTTCATCCACGACATATCACCTGGCATGTGGTTCCCCTCATCCATAGGAACTTGACGGCCCTTCATGTTCTTTCTTGTTGACCACTTTGTCCCTCAAACTCAAAAAGGTGATTGACTTGGCCGTACTAATGCTGCTCACTGGTACTGTTAGTAGCGGCCTAGGCCGAGCACATATTTTCATGTCACAGCAGCATTACCAAGAGCAATTCAGAGGATTCCTTGGACATACTGCTTGGCCTGGAACTTTAAATGTCGCAGTTGAGGGCGATGTGTTAGCAAAATACATCGCATTGAGAAATAAAGCGGGAATTGATACCCTAGATGCGGATGAAGAAGCAATGAAGTCGGCGATGAAGATAAATGTCAGTGAAATCGCTTCAACGAGAATTCGCGGATTCTTACGCGATGGTGTTTCATTTGGAGGAGCAACTGCATTCAATGCAATAATATCTCATTCCGATAAAATTGTCAACTGTGCGATTCTAATTCCTGATTTAACTCGCCACATTGATGTGATCGAAGTTATTTCTGGAACATTTTTGCGAGAATTCTTCAATATTGAAGATGGAGCAGAAGTTACTATTGAACTGATTTGAGAGTCACTCTTCTTCAAATTCATCAAATGAGTCAACAACTTCGAGCATTTCTTTATCCTGCCCGACCATAGATTCAGCATGCTTAGGTTCATCTTCTATTTTGGTCATTTCAGAGAATGGATCTTTTCCATCTTCTATCATGCATAATAATCTCCACCTTGGAGCCCAAGACAAATGAACATACATTGGCCCAGGCAATAGTAATAGGAACCACGAAATAAATGATGGAATTTGCATCATATCAGTTCGATCAATGGTCAATAACGCAAATCCAATAAATGGCATAGGGTAGAGAATTCCACGCGGTGGTGAAATCGGAAATCGTTTGAACAGCCCGACTAATAGAATTGAAACCAATCCCAATACCAAACAAGCAGCGACCAATAACGCAGAATGGAATAACCATCCGCTAATCCATCCTGCACCTGATTGTGCAAATTTGTACGGAAGAATAATTGCGATAGATACTAACATCCCATAAAAACCACCGATATTAGCTGGGTGGGATAGCCACAAAGGTAATTTTGTGAAGCGGCGGGAAAGTGAAGTTCCGAGAAGCGTGTCTCTCTCACTCGCATCAAGCGATTCGAGGCGTTTTTCCCATGCCGAAGAGGTACTCATCAATTCAATGGCCTAAGATTAGGTTTTTGAATATAGAGGTGAGTAAAGAACGCATTATGCGGTTTATTCTCTGTTAAGAAATTTAGCCAGAGGACCTTCAACTTCAATCTCTTGCTCTTCTTCAAGCCAAGATCGTTGAAGTAATTCACTTTCTTGCTTCTCTCTTTGTCTCCTTTCACTATCATCTGTAATACTTGATTCTTCAGCATCCTCATCATTGCAAAGATTTGCTAATATAATTGCTTGATTTAATAGCGCTATTGAACGTCTAAGATGTGTTGTGGTTTTTTTCTTGTTAGTAAAATGACCAATCCTTGTATAATCTTCATCATCATAGACTAGGTCTAATCCGCCAAGTAGAGCGCTCGTGGCCAAACGGACCCTCACTTCTTGCAATAAGACCCATTTCTTATCCGATGATAACCAAACAAAGACTTGAGCCTTACCCATTGGTTCATCGCTCATCAAAGGATGATTGAAATTTACTGAAAATGGGATATTCCTATCTCTTTCAATAATCAGGATAATAGGTATTGCAATAGCAAAAAATAGCAATACAGGTAATACTGCATTTGCTAATTCTAATGGCCTTGATAGCAAAAATAATGAACATAATATTAGGCTGATAATTATTGCTAATTTCGGCATTTTTGAATTGTCTGAATAAGATTGTTTAGCCACCATCGTTTCAAAGTAAACTTTGGTTGTTGATGGCGGGTCGTCAAATGAATCAGAAGCCATCAAACTAACCATCATCTAATTCCATTTGAAGGTTATGAGTCAAAATCTATCCCTGCTAAATTATTGATGGCTATTACCAACGATGGCGAAGAACTTCGTTGTAGCATCTATTTTATCCGCACCCTTCAATAACGGTAAGGGCGAGTTCACCCCTACGGGGTGTGTTAAAATGGTCGAATTAGCGCAGGGGGAAGTTGTTGAATCTCGCCGCGGCGGTGCTGACATATTGGCTCGTTTGACCAATGACATGGCTAGACTTGGTCGATCGGGACACATACGAATTGAACGCCGTCCCAAGGGAATAATGCCTAGAGTCAGCCAAATAGTTCTAAGAGAAGGGAAACCAATCTTAGCCCTGCATGAAGCAGATAACTTACTTACTGGTTTAGAAGCATTACTTGAAATTGAAAGTGATTGTTCGGCACTCGATGCTACAATTTCACTTCATGTACAAGAAATAGAGGATGTTGATGTTATCGCTAAATTATTCCCGGCAGCATATCTTGATCTTGAGGCCGAGAATATTTCGAATCACCGAGAGGGAGAAGGAGAGTGGTGGACAAAATCACGTGTTCTGAAATCAACATGGAAACGTGAAGAAAGACTGCCTGAATTAGAACCTTCAGTTGAGACACCTGAATTCATCCGTCAAAAAAGCAAGGCGATGCTTGAACGTCATGGCGGCATTGTAGAGATGTTGAGTCCAGGACAAGCACTCATTTATGATAGTGAAGATCCGGCAAAACTATTCCAATTAACGAGTGATTTAGCAACACATGGTAGACCAGTTCTTGTTATTTCTCGTTACGAAGTAGAAGAATTGAATGTCAAATATGATTTGCCGATTGAATCGTGCTCATGGCTAAGCAATGCAGAAACTGATAATTCACTCGACCCGTCCTTAGAGACAATTAGAATGAAAATTGACGCTTTTTTGTGGGCTAATTCGAGAGCAGTAATTGCTTTCGAGGGATTAGAATATCTAGCCAGCATCCATGGTGATGAACGAATGATTGGAATGATTAGAGATATTTGTGATGGAGTGAAATTGGAAGATCATTTATTCCTTTCCACTGCCGACTTAACTGCATTCAACTTATCAAAAAGGCAATTGTTAACTCGAGAGTTGGATGTGATAAAACCAGAAATCTTAGACCACTGGTTGCTAGAAGATGATTTATTACTCGACCATCCAATTTGTACGACCCCCGACCAAGACGAAGTCCTATGGATAGAATCTCAATTGAAAAAAGTATTAGGTGATAATTTACAATCACCGGCAAATGCCGCAGATTCTATGCATGGAATATCTGGTGGTGAAGAATCATTAGACCCTCAAGAGATTAGCGATGCCACAGGAAACCTATCCGCAATGATGCAAGAGTGGGCTGGCGATTCGGAAATTGAATCATCAATGCAAATAGAAACATCTCAATCCATAACCCCACCTAGTGCTCAAGGACCAAGCGATGATTGGACTCCAACATTCCACAGCGGAGAAACTACTGAGGTGGAGTCTGCCTCTAAAGAGGTACAACCGATCTCTGCGCAACAGACTCTTGAAGAAGAGAATTTAGAGTCTGACCCAGATCCAGTAATTGAGCAACTTCCAATTCAAAAACCAATTCCGCCTAAAACAACTGGTCCGAGAAAAGCCACTATTGTAAAGAGGGCAAAGAAGAGTGTCAATCTCCCACCTATAACCACTAGAAAGCATACAATGCAAGCAAATGCTGCAATTCAAGTTGCTAAAGATTCTCCAGACCTTCCAGAACTCACGATTACTGCACAACCTGAAAAACACCTCTTCAGGTCAATAAAGGAGCGAGACATCATCCAAAGAAAAGCACTTGATGACATGTTCCAACCCATCTCTCCCAAGCAAGATTTAGAACTTCAACAGGCATCTGTTCAACTGGCTGCCAAACACATTGCAACCCTGCCACCAACTAGCGGAGGGCCTAATGTATTGGACGTAGTAGACGACATCAGACCAATTGGTACTGAAACAAAACTCACTCCATCCATGGCTCTAGATTCAATTAATCCGATAAGACAAAATGAGGAAGATATGAGAGAATCTGCAAGTCGTTCTCAATCATCAAAAACGATTGATGTTGTCGTAGAAGAATGGAAAGAATTAGGTTCAAAAAGAATACTTGACAGTAGCACCCTATATGACAAAGAAGGGAATGCCATTGAACGCTACGGAGGCCAGTGAGTATGATTGGCAGGAAAGAACGACTTGACCTTGCGATACAGAAGGCCAAGAATCAATTAATTCAAAATGGTGTTGACAGCCTACAGTTTCCGCAGGAAACATCTGTCAAAGAAGAAAAGCCAAGCTTGCCGTTATCAAGAATGAATAGGCTGCTTGGAAAATCTACAGTTGCCGATACACGGCATAGCAGTATTTTACAGCGAACCGGTGTAGCACAAAGGCCAACTTTTGATTTGATTGCTGATTCAAATTTAGGCACTGATAGTAGAAGGCACACACCGGTGATTAATCTGCAAAATGACGGTCATGACTTTGCTAGCATTGCTGCAAGGAGAATTAAATCATTAAGAGAAATTAGCCTATTGAAGTCGGAGGAATTGGCATTAGATATGAATTCCGAAGATCAATATGTTGGGATAGAAAGTGATGCAAAGCCAATTTGGCTAAGTGTCCTAGATAGACAAAGAGGGAGAGTCACTAATGCACTGCCTGATGAATTAGCAGCGGTCAAAGAAGATTCAATTTATCATCATAGCCGTTCATTACAAGTCAAAGCAGAATGGCCTAAACCACTACGAATCGATACACAACGCACGTTCAAACAATGGTTTGTGTGCTCTGAAAACTCTCACGCCAGTAGAGCATGTGAATCAATTGTGGACTCCCCTGGAACTAGCCTCAATCCGCTACTTATTATTGGTGAAAGTGGAACCGGTCGCTCACACCTAATTCACGCAACTGCGCAAGGCGTAGCTAGAAGAATGGAGGGATTGGTATTTCTCATCAGTGCTGTTGATTTGATGGGAATGGAAACACTTCCTAACGATTGGCAAGAAGCACTAGTTGGGGCAAGTCTCTTGGCAATCGATGATGCTCATATTATTGCAGATGATGCTGCTTTGGCCAATCAGATTGGAATGATGATCGACCACGCAATAAACTTAGGAGTACATGTAATTCTCACAAGTGTAGAGTCTCCAGATGAATGGCCTTCTTCCCGTCTTTGGGATATTTGCCGTAATTCAGCTCAAACTCATATACAAAATCCAACTGCTACAAGCCTGGTAATGTTTACAAGAAGATTAGCAGGTTCAAGGAATCTAATGCTAGATGATGGGCAGATGACCAGCATTGTCACCTTCAATCAAATTGGTTGGAGAAGTACTATTGCTAATTTTGATAAGATCGCTCTTGCGATTGAATCCGGAGACGACATACTCGATGGAGAAGATGTCATTCACACATTACGGGATGAAATAATGCAGCATTCTGAAATTCAAGATGAAATCGTTCGCCACAATGTAGATGATATCGCAACTCGGTTGATTTCTAATGCAGTCGACACAGTCTATTCTGTTCATGATATTGGCGGAATTGACTTAGTGCGCAATATCCCTGAACCGGAAGAAGATGGTTATCAGCCACCTCAATGGGATCCAAATGATATGTCCTTGGAGGGTGAAGAAATGGTTGAAAAGTTTGTTCATACAACACTTGAGGAATTAACTCCTGAAGCACCTTCCGTTTTGAGTGTTCATGAAAATGAGCAGCATTTAATTGCACGACCTAATCGTATTGAAGAACAAGATTATGGTCGGGCTGCGGATATTTTAACCGAATTAGATGATAAGATTGATTCTAGAATAAGAGATGCTGAATTGGAGGTGTTTAATAATTCAATACTCCTTAGTGACCTTGAGGATAAAATGCTAGAATTAGCACAAAAAGCGGGTAGTGCAGATATTGAAGAATTAATTGCAATCGCTGATGAATTACGTTACCTTGAAGAAAAATTAGTTACAATCGATCCAACTAGAGAAGAACTTCCACCGTTTGAAGAAGACGCTAAGCCTCGGCGAGTTGCTAAGAGAAGAAAAGGAAAATCAAAGAGAAAGGTTACTCGCCGCACCCCAAAAAAAGTTGGAAAGAATACTGACAGTTACGAACAATCATTGGATAGTTTTGAACCTGAAGGAGAATGGAATATTCAGGCAGAAGACATCAATATGACGGATTTGTTAGATGATAGTGCACTAGATACTAAGGAAGTCAAACAACCTGTTAAGGAAAAAATAGTTCGAGTAATAAAAACTCCAAAAAATACTAATGAAAATTACATCGATAAGCCTCCGGAATTAGCACTACATATTGCAAGGCAAAGTTCAGGTGAAGAGGAATGAAACCATGGTGGATGGACGGGGTTCCGTTCAAATGTCAATCGAATTGCGGCAGGTGCTGTGATGAACCGGGTGGAATTGTCTATTTATCAGAAAAAGACGCACTGAGAATCTCTGAACATTATGGGATGGATGTTGAAAGTTGGTTGGAAAGAGATTGTAAACAAACAATTGACGGCCGATATGTTTTACAAAGTAGAGTTGAAGATGACATCTGTATTAATTTAGACGAAAACAAGCAATGTACTATCTACAAAGTAAGACCACAACAATGTGCAGCATTCCCTTGGTGGGGTGAAAACCTTGCAACTGAAAGGTCGTGGAATCGCGTAGTTGAGGAATGTCCCGGGCTTACTGCAGAGGATGTAATATTGATCGATGGCAATAGCATTAGAATACAAATTTTTTCAGATCGAGAATCGAGTAGAGGGTTTCGTCAGTGGCCGGTAAAGGATAAAAAATAAAATAACGATATCAGTTAAACACATTAGTGTTTCTAGCAACACCGGCTGCTTGAAAGTATTCATTTTAGGACCCATCTTATATGAGGGTGGCTTTTCCGCAGTACTTGAGGGATATTAATGAGCGACGAAGAGGTTCTTTTGGAAGTCACTAATGGTCATCTAAATACAGGATTACGTGGGGTACCAGTAGGGACCTGCCGTACATCATTTGTCACCCCTACTGTTGGAGTTCCTTAGTGTGGATATCCTATTAATGAATTGACTAATTTTTCTCCAGAAGATA
>JAPKFC010000063.1 GCA_028821785.1 Candidatus Poseidoniaceae archaeon
GGTGGGCAGTTTGGGTGGGGCGCCACGCGCTCGAAAACCTAACAAGCGTGCCCAAAGGTCAGCTTAGGTGGTTCAGCACTCCACCGTTAACTGTAAGGGGAAAAGCTGGCTTGACGTGGATCGGCACAATAACGATCGACGATGCGAAAGCAGGGCCTAACGAACCTACCAGCCTCATTTATGGGGGCGGTAGATAACAGAAAAGTTACCTCGGGGATAATTGAGTTGTCACCAGCAAGAGCTCACATCGACCTGGTGGCTTGCTACTTCGATGTCGTCTCTTCCTATCCTGGGTCTGCAGCAGGACCCAAGGGTGGGGTTGTTCGCCCATTAAAAGGGATCGTGAGATGGGTTTAGACCGTCGTGAGACAGGTTTGTTGCTTGGTGGTGGAAGCGTTGTTGCTTGATGGAAGGGGTCCTTCAGTACGAGAGGAACGAGGGCTCGGGGCCACTAGTTTACCAGTTGTCTGACAAGGCAATGCTGGGTAGCCACGCCCTGATGGATAAGAGCTGAAAGCATCTAAGCTCGAAGCCACCCCAAAGACGAAACACCTCAGAACGCTCGTAAAAGACGAGATGATAGACTGCGGATGTAAGCATGAAGCTTCGGCGACGTGTTCAGTCCAGCAGCACTAATGTTCGAGCATCTTTTTTTCGTGTATAGTACGACCGCACCATGAGTGCCCTTCGTCTAATAGTTAATGCCAATTCATTTGCGACGTTTTACGTCGCACCCAGATATCCGATTCGAAGGAAGATGGGTGCACGGTCATAGCGTAGGTGTTTACCCGGTCCCTTTTCGAACCCGGAAGTCAAGCCCTACTGCGTCAATCCCAATACTGTGGTACGAAAGTCCACGGGAAAGGATGTCACTGTGCCCCTCTTCTTTCACTCGGAAGTCGATCCTCAAACCTCTACTTCGGTAGGGCGCTTGGCCGCTTCTCCATTTTGGAGTTGCGGCCTTTTTTGCGTTATATTTATTTTTTAAATTGATTTTGAAGCCCGATTCGTACTAGTTCTTCATCAATGCTTAGATAGTGCGGGCAGTGGGGCGGTTTGATAGCAATGCCAATAGACACCGCTAACATCTTCGGCAGCGACCAAGTTGGTACGCATTTGGCTACTATCGGTAACGTTGTTTTACATCCTCCAGAACTTCCAAAACCAGTTTTAGAGATCATTGAAAAATCACTAGCACTTGAAATGTGTGCAATCTCAATTGGAGGTTCAAATTTAGTTGGTGCACTTGTAGCTGGTAATAGCAGAGGTATGGCTGTTGCAGATATTGCTACAGAACGAGATATTGACGTATTGACTTCATTTGGTGATGTTGTAGTAATGGAAGGCGGAGTCAATACTGCAGGTAACCTTATTCTCGTTAATGAGAATGGAATAGTTGCATCTCCGAGTATTCCTCGGGCTGGTTTAGAGATAATGTCAGAAGTCATGGGTGCCCCAGTTGTAGTTTCAACAATAGCAGGGCAAGATGTTGTAGGATCTCTCGGTGTTACAAACGACCAAGGAGTTTTACTTCACCCCGATGTTACAGCAGAAGAGGTTGCACTCATCCAAGAATCTCTTGGTGTGCCACCAATGGTTGGAACTGTGTCATTTGGTTCTCCATACGTAGGTGCTGGAGTTTGTGCCTCTAACTTAGGTGCAGTTTCTGGGACTGAAACCACCGGTCCTGAATTAAACCGTGTAGAAGATGCGCTCGGATTAATTTGAAAAAGAGTATTTTTTCCAATTGAAAACAAGTGAAATGTTCAAAGACTGCTGTCTTTAACAATCGTTCATGGGAGAAATGCTCTATCAAGGTAAGGTCAAGCAAGTTTGGTCAACAGATGATCCGGATATACTTGAATTTAGATTTACAAACCAAATATCTGTTTTTGACCAAATCATACCATCCTTAATTCCTAGAAAGGGTGAAACACTAAATCGAACAACTGCACATTGGTTCAAATTGGTTGAGGAAGAAGGTGTATGCGGAACGCATTTGATTGAATTGAACGCACCAGACCGATGTTTAGTCCGTAAAGTCACTGTCATCACAGAGCCAGGTGCTATCCCTCGCGATATGGAATGGGTTTTCGTTCCCTTGGAAGTTATTGTTCGGCACTATTTGTCCGGAAGTGCTTGGAGGCGCTTTGAGCGTGGTGAATTAACAGCTGAGCAATTAGGCGTATCAGAAGACTGCCAATATGGCGAGAAATTAGCAAAGCCATTTGTTGAAGTTACAACCAAGTTTGAAAAGTTTGATCGAAACATTGGCAAGGAAGAAGCACTAGAAATTTCAAATATCACTGAGGAAGAATATAGTTCCATCGTCGAAGCAGCATTAAAAGTTGATGAGATTATAGAGCGGGAAGCAGCCAAGAATGGACTAATCCATGTAGATGGTAAGAAAGAATTTGCATTAGGACCAGGAAGGAAAGTCGTACTTGTAGACACCTTTGGAACCTTAGATGAGGACCGTTGGTGGGATGCTGAGGCTTATGCAAATGGTGAAACAATTGAATTATCTAAGGAGTTTGTTCGCTCGCACTATATCTCGACAGGACATCAAGCTAACCTCAAAGCTGCAAGAGATAGTGGTTCAGATGAACCTCCGATTCCTGCATTACCACAAAGTGTAATAGATCAGACAGCCAATCTCTATTCCTCAATGTATGAGCGTCTTACTTCAGGAAAGTTTTGATTTTCTTATAGGTGGGAGCGCATTACTATTCCAACACCATTACGCTCTGCTGCTTTCAGTATAGTCGACAAGTGCTTGACAATGTCTCTGACTCCACCATCAAGTGGTTCATCACCTGAAACACCCCATCCTCTTCCTGCTAAACCTTTTCTTAGAGTGTAGACTTCTCTACTATCTAGGAAACCAAGAATCTCTAGCCCACCAATTCCGCTTTGATAATCGCTATGTCCCATCTGTTCTTCACTACAATGAGTAGATAATTTTTGTAATAAGGCGACAATTTCTTCAATGCTAATTCGTTCAATTATTGCCGAATTTGTCAATGGTGGCCTGATGAACTCCAGTAAATAGTTCAGTGATGAACCATCTCCCCAAGGGAATCGACCAAAGCGGTCTTTTATTCTGCCATCGCCTAAAGAATAATTCTGTCCTGAATTATCTTTTTCTATACATGAGACGAATAGCAATGTAGCATCATCCCATTTAACGGATTTTCTATCTTGTGGATTCTCTAGATCTTGTTTACGTAGTCTAGTCCTCAACTCATCATCGTCGCTGATTAATGCATTCCACTCCGTATAATCATCATCACGACACTTTTCAAGGGCTGCAATAACCTTCAATGCTTTTTGGCCATCAAAGGCATCTATGGTGATAAATGCAGTAGTGGTATTGTCATGAGTGGCAACATCCATGATGTTTGGCGGCGGCGCGAGTGTCATAAGGACTTGTGTTGAAAGTTGGTAATTAACTTTCAAAGAACTGATTCATTCTATCTTCAACAGGTTCAGATGAAGTAGTTGTTTCTTCATCGCCACGGATTTCATCTCTCAAACTGGCAAAGCGACCGAGGGTGGAAGTATCTTCAGTTTCTACCTCATCAAATACTTCGATCATTTCAATAGCAGCCTCCTTATCTTGCACTGGCGCATCTTCACCATCAGAATGAAGTGTAATCTCATCATCCATCTTCTCCTGTTGCTGTTTCAAAGCATCTTGTTTGGAGGACAAATTATCACTATCTGAATTTTCTTCTGTATTGGCGGATATTGCTGCTCCCTGTGAACTAGAGGATGCTTCATTACGAGTTTTAGTGGAACTAACCTTGAATAGTCCAGCAAACCATGCTATTACAATCAATATAGCGGCCAATCCAGCAGCGATCACCATATCATCGCCTCCTACGACCAGAACTGAATCCTCCTTGTAGAAAGTGCTCATTACATTATCTTCATCATTATCATCAATATCATATGGTTGCTCACAAGAAAGTGTTGCGGTTAATTTCATATCTGTTTTTAGAGTTCCAGGATCATTGATCAGAATAGTTGGTGCATAATCTGAACCAGCGACATCAATAATTTTTGTTACTTCCCAATCTCCATCATCATTTGAAATGTGGATTTGGCATATTGTATTTGCAAGTCGTTCGTATGTTGGTGCCCTTTCAATACCAATAAGAATGTCTCCGTCAGCATTGAATGAATGAATTCCAATATTCCATCCACTGGCTCTTGAGATTGCAGTGACGCTTTCTTGAGATAGTATGCGTCCGTAACCATCAATGATTTGCAAATTTATTTTCACAGTTCCAGCAGTTGGAATCCAACTGCTAATATTTACCTCAACAGTAGAATTTTGTCCTGCGCCAATGACAATTGATTGTTGCCTTAATTCAACCTTTTCACCATTATCTGTGACTATCATCATCGTAGCATGGAGTGATTCATCAAGTGAGGCAAATAGAACACAATCTCCAACATTACCGCTAACCGCAATCCTGCCAAGATTTTCAAATGAATTACTATTCAGAGTACAGTCCACTGTTACACTCGGTAGTGCTTGGCCACTAACATAAACTCTCAACGGGGTTTGAGAGTTAGGTTGACTTAGTGTAATGTCATCAGATACGGTGCTCAATGTAAAGCTAAGAATCTCTTCTTGTTGTAGGAATATATCTGAACTATTTAGTGCGGTATTTGAATTGAGTGATACAGAAAGTTGTTGACCATCGATGCC
The DNA here is from genome assembly GCA_028821785.1 of Candidatus Poseidoniaceae archaeon. Lineage (GTDB taxonomy): Archaea > Thermoplasmatota > Poseidoniia > Poseidoniales > Poseidoniaceae > MGIIa-L1. The sequence goes on from JAPKFC010000063.1 coordinate 4,721, forward strand.
AAATAGTACAGGAGAAGATGTAAAGGAAACTTCGCTTTTTTCCACCTCAATATCATATGAATTAAGACCGAGAGTAGGATGAGTGACTTCTATTGATACAAGGAAACGTTGACCGTCCCAATTTGCATCTGGTATTAGGTTGATTGGAATACCTAGTGATTGCCTTGGAGCAACAACCATCTGTGAGTCTCCAGATACAACCCAGCCGCTTGGCAATCCACTAACGCCAACTTGTAGTATAGATACATCATTACCGAGATTATTGACCCATGCAGTAGGTAATCCACCAGTTTCTGAAAGCAGCCAAACACCCCTGTGTTCTATATTGATATTTGGAGCAGCACCAACGCGAACAGGGATCTCTTCAATAATAGTCCCAGAACCATCTGCATCGGATATTCTCAGCCTCAAAACACCAACTTCACCAGCAACAGCCTCACTTGGTGGTGTGACAAATACTGTGACTGTAGCCATTTGCCCCGGTTCTATAACATCACCATTACTTGGCATCTCCACCATCCATCCTTGGCCCGCTTTTGTGAACCAAGGAGCCTCAGGGGAATTGCCCATTTGTTGTACTTTTAGTGTGATGTTTTGCCCTTCGGGTTCAACTTCTAGAGATGTTTGACTGAGATTAAATCTCCATCCAGAAATATGATCGATAGTAATGTTAACACTGGTCTGACCAATCATCAAAGAACCGCTATACAAATCAATAGTCATTGTAACTTGAGTTCCAGCCCATGTGTCTGAAGGAATGTTTACCGGCAATACTACATTTGTGCTGGCATTAATTTCAATCATCCCACTACTGATGTCTTGAGCATCCCATGTGGAAGAATCATTGCCGCTATAAGTCATTGAGAAAGTAGGTTGCATCGTCAGCTCATCTGCTGAATTACCGATATTTGTTAATGTCATATTTAGTTCAAGAAGTTGTGAGGGTATGGCATTGACAGTGTGCCCTCCTTGCAAATCAATATTCCACTGATGGTCAGGTTCTGCCTCAACATCCATGTAAATGGTTGTAGTTGCAGATTCGTTGATTATAGATTGCCATGTAAATGCTATTTGGAAAGGTGCTTGAGCAGGTATTTCTTGTGATAATGTCACATCAACAGTTGCAATGGTGGTAGCAAGTGAGCCCAAGGTTCTCTGTGGATTATATAATTGAAAATCAACATCTGGTGCAGAGGACATTCCAGCCCCTGCTACCGATGCAGCGCTGAGAATAAATTCATCTTGACCATTACCAGGGTTTTCAAGACGCAATAAGATTCGTTGAGATTCACTAACATTCATTGAAACAACATCTTCACCTAATTCTGGCAGTGGTGAAAGTATCGTCGCTTCCGCTCTGTGAACTTGGACTACTTGTAAAGTAAATAATAAATCATGGAAATCCTCCATCGAGTCATTATCTAGGAAAGAATGTCTTGCAGGAAGTGCATTAATTGGTAAGATCACTGTCAATGTTCCTACAGCTTCTGAATCACCGACTCCATTAAGTTCTAATGTATTTCCATTAATTGTCAAGTCGCCACTAGCAGACCAAATCCAATTACTGTGAATCATCTGTGCCGCTACCATGTTCCATTCAAGATGACCATTTGCTGGTAAATCGGCGCTAACAACCCATTCTAGTGTTGTGTTTGGAAGTGTTCTGGTATGAATCGGATTTACTACTACGGCACTTGCAGTTAAGTTAACATCCATATTTTTACAAATAGTCTCAGCACCACTGCCTATGCATATTGTCAATGTAGTAGATGTGGAACTTCCGGGTTGGGTCAAAGAATCAACTTGTAAAGTAGCGAATAACTCCATTCTTTCATTTGGATCTAAATCTAAAGAAAATATTTCGGTTCCATCTGCAGTTTCCAATGAAGGAGTCCCTCCCCAAGAAGTAGCAGTCCAATCTATGGATGTTGAAGATTCATGGGCATTACCTAAGTTTTCAACCATTATCCATGCTGAAGCATCGTACCCGGGTCGCCCAACACCCTGTGACGTACCAAGGCCATCAGGACCGACAATAGAAAGTCCACGGGTGCGTAAGACTTCTATCGGCAATCTTGTAGTGAACGAAATATTTGCATCGTTATCCAAAGTAGCAGTAATATCAACGAATGAATTTTCATCCCCTAATGCATCTGAAGGAATACTTGCATCAAAAATAATTTGATGTGGTATATTAGGTTGTAAATTTGGGTTGAGATTTGCAGCCGAATCAGCATCAAATGTCCAGCCTGCAGGTAAGTTTGATTCATCCCAAGTCACAGTCCAATCGGATGTTGTTGACCCGATAGCAGTTATATCGATAGCAATTTCAGAACTAGATCCGGGCGATATGCGCTGATTCTCACTTGGAATATCAATTCTTACAACATACGGTTCGACAACAATCAATTCACTTGTAACAATATTATTGTCCTCTCTTGCCTCTGTGATGTTATTGTTAATATCTAATCTCAACTCAACACTATGGATTCCTAATTCAGCAGTAATGCCAATAGTAATTGTTTGAGGACCACCTTCTCCACTTGGTGAGACCGGATTGACTTCGTTAAATCTTTGACGCTTTATCTCAATACCATTAACCAATATTACTGCATCAACACTTTCGTCATTTGTTACAGTTCCAATATTAGAAAACAGCCCAGTAATAGTCACCTGTTGTCCTGGGTTCACTTGGTCCGGATTGAAACTGATTCCACGACCATCTGACAAAGGAGCGAGGTCACTCGCTCTCTGTGAAACAAGTGTGTCACCGATCAAGATGTCTAGGGTTCCATCTCCATCCATGTCAGCGACTGCAGGTGCCGCCCATGCTCTATGTGGTAGTGCAAGAGGACTTGACCAAGCATTTGAGATGTCTGCTGATGCACCACTGATTCCATCAAAAGCCCATAAGCGCTTACCAAATGCAACAATTATTTCAGGCGTTGAATCGCCATCTAAATCCATCCATATAGGTGGGGAAACAGCAATTTCATCATTATCATTACCCGCCCCTCTCTGCATATCTCTTGACCATTCTTTGAGGGGAGTTTCTAAAGAAATATCATGGCAACCGACCATTCCCTTTCGATTGAAACTCACGGAAGATTCAGAGTACCATGTGACCCAGCATAATCTGTCATGTATGTTATCAGCATCGGTATCAACAACCAGTGGCTGAGCATCTGCATATCCATTTGGCGCTCTAAAGTTGAATATCTCATCAGTAGATGTCATTTCCATTCCAATAAATCTAGCACCCAGGCCACTAGTTCTTCCATTTGCATCTGTTGGAACAGTTAAGATCATCTCAGGTGCATCATCGTTGTCCAGTTGGGCAATAACAGGTCCAGGTAAGCGTAGTCGAGGCGAATCACTATCAGAATCAGTACCTTGTATAGCAACACGTTCCCAATCCAAAGAACCAGTAGCACCATCAACTCTCCAAACCCACATACTCCCGCTATTAGAGTCAATTGTGGTAAGGACGACCGCAGTGTTAGAGGAATCCAAAGCAGCCCAAGCAGGGTCACTTGGATGAGTTCCTCTGTCAAGAGCGACTTCCCAATCAGCTACAGGTGCAGAACTTGCAGTTAGGGGCAAAGCGATTAGTGTTGGATCATTAGTATTCTCATCAACTAGTGCTAAAACAAGTTCGGGGGTTCCGTCTAAGGACAAATCTGCTAATAATGGCTGAGTTATTGAATAATGATCGCTTTGTGACGTTGGTAGGTGAGGGGTAGATATTCCAATTCTGTAATTGGCGTTTGAATATGACCATAATTTTTCATTGCTATGCCCGCTAGTTTGCCATCCGGATTCCGAACAAATCAATTCTGGAGACCACATGTCTACAATAAGCGCAGCACTAGTGTCGTAGGTGACAGCGATTTCCATTCTTCCATCATCATCAACATCGACAATAACAGGAGTAGACCGAATTGTCCTAGTCTCACCTAAATTAACTTGCCATACTGGTTTTGCATCATCTCCAGAAATTATAGTTAATTTGCTATCAACACCATTGCCATTGGATTCGCTTAGTATTAAAACTGCAAATAATTCATTTTCTCCACATCTTTCCTTTGCAGCATTAGGGGCAGTAATTGAATTTGAAAAGTCACCTATTACCGAGCCATATGCATCCGAACCAGCATCATTATCGAATGCTTGCCAATTTACAATTGGCGAATCGATAATTCCAAATTCGATAACATCACTAACATTTCCTTGGCCCGGACCTCCATTAATTGAATGCAATGGCATTGTTCCGTTGTGTGTAGCTGTCCTTCCATATTGGGCCCAAGGCTGGCTCAGTTGATCCCATGGTTGGCCGGAGACATTCATTTTCATAGTTTCTTGTTGTAACTCAAAGACTTCACTTTGAGAGGTGATTATTGGTGATAACGAGGTAAATATCAGCAGTAATAGGGGCAATAAAACCACCACTTGTTCCCGTCGTAAAGACAGCATACGCTCTGACATTGAAAGGATGTGGGCAGTGGGGGTTGTTATGGCTTATGGATGAGTGAACACAAATACATCATTTTCCCTACTCTAAATCTCCCGCCAAATGCACTATTATTTAGCACAATTATTGTTAGCAGTATTGCGTTGTTAACAGTTTGAATTAAATAGGGGTCATCGGTGGCGAGAATGAATTCGCACAACTTCTCTCCCGAGGCAACAGCCGGTGAAGGACGGAAATGGCCACTGCGCCGCTCCGTTACACCTATTGCCATGGGTGAAAAGAAGCGGAGAGGTGAAAAATATGTACAAAGTCGTAGCAAAGGAGGATACAATCCGTATTCCTGCCGAATATATGCGAAAGGGGCAATCCCTTGACCAACACATCGATCGTCTTGCAATGACTGCTTTTGAAGGTCGTTTTGATGAAGAAAACCGCTTCATTTTAGTGACAAATAACCACAAGCCAATTGGAAGAGGGCGCATTATCCATGGAGATGGTGCAATATACCAGCGTGTAAGTTTTGACGCAGTACTTTTCTGTATGGATGATTATGAAATTGTTGAAGGAGCTGTTTCAGAAGTAAATGATTTCGGTGCCTTCGTGCGTATTGGTCCTATGGAAGCACTTCTCCACAAGTCTCAAATTTTGGAAGAAATGGTAGAATCCAATGTTGGCATGGGCTGGATAGAAGGAAGAACAAGCGGCCGAAGAATCGGTGTTGGTTCATCTGTCCGTTCTAGAATCGTTTCACTTTCCCCTGATACAAGTGACCCTCGTCGCTCAAAGATTGGTCTAACCAGCAAGCAACCAGGTCTTGGTTGCCACGAATGGTTGAAAGAAGATGCAAATAAAGAAGCAAATAAAGATTCTGAGTGAGGTGTTTTGATATGGTAAAGAATCCAAATGCATGTGGTGAATGTCACCTCGTATTAGCAGAAGGCGTTGATCAATGCCCCCACCACCCATCTTCCAGAGTTTCAAGCGATTGGAATGGATATGCGATTATTATGCAGCCTGAGAGGTCTGAGATTGCTAAGAGATTAAAGGTTGAGCTACCTGGAAAATATGCTCTAAAAGTGAATATCAACTGATAGGAGATGATTGATATGGAAATAGTAAATAGAACAGAAAATAAAATACTCGACAGAGTGGAAATCAGCTTCAAGTGGCAGCATATTGGCAAATCAACACCTTCACGTAAGGATGTAATGGATTTGGTCAAGACTCTTGAACCAGGTTCCAATCCTGAACTGATCGTGGTTAAGGATTGCAGCACACGATTTGGTCAGCCACTGACTACAGGACTTGCTTTCATCTATTCAACAGAGGATGCAATGAAGGTAGAACCTGATTATATATTCAAGAGACATGAATCACTAAGAAGTAGCCCTGCTGCTGATAAAACTGCAAAAGGAGGTGACGAATGATGGCTGAAGGTCCAAAGTCCGGAGCAAAGTGGTCCAAGTATTCCGTTGCAGAAGACGGTACACTAATTCG
>JAPKFC010000064.1 GCA_028821785.1 Candidatus Poseidoniaceae archaeon
ATTGAGTCAACATGTTCCAAGCCATCAGTAACATAGCCAAATATAGTATGTACTCCATCTAAGTGAGAAGGATTACTATCGCTCGGTACGATAAAGAATTGAGAACCACCGGTGTTTGGAGATCCTGTTTTCGCCATTGAAAGTGCTCCTGCTGTATGTTTCAAACCATTTGATGCCTCGTCTGGAATGGTCCAACTTGTCTCAACGCACGAAGAAGAACTCGCTTGGGCTTGTCCATTACAATAGCCAAACCACTTGCCAGCATGGCCACCAGTACCATCGCCATTGGTGAAATCTCCACCTTGAATCATGAAATTATCAATAACTCTATGGAAATTGGTTCCATCATAATCTCCATTGTTCGCATTTAGAACGAAATTCTCAACATGGATAGGTGCTAGATCAGGATTTAATTCAATAGTAATAACTTCATTATGAAATGCTCCTGAAGCATCAGTCCATGTCACATTTAGATATGCTTCTGTTGCGGTTACTGTCTGCTCTGTATTTGCAAGCGTGATACCAGCGAGAACCAAAACCAATGCCATTCCCATTGCCAGCATTCCAGCTAATGTTGGAGTTCCATCATTAAGCAGACGAGGAAATGCTGTTTCGGAAAAGCCCAAATCTTGCATTTCATTCAATAGATTGTTGTAAGATGTGTTTGATTTTTTATCACTTGGCGCATTCTTAACCGATTCTTTCAGCAGTGATGCTGCCTTGCGGTACTCGCCTTTATTGCGATTACTTTTTGCGATCGCCCATGTTGCCTCACCGGCAATGCGTAGAGTTGTTGGATGTGTTCCGTTAGCATCGATTTGACGTAGTTCCAAAAGAGCACCTTCGGCTTTTCCTTTGGTGATCAATTTCTCCGCCTTTTGCCATGATTCTGACATATTGTCTTCGGCCATGTTCAATCCCAGATACTAATCGGTTTTGAGTATCACCCCTAAACCGCTTGAATTGAAACATTAAAAAAAAGCCCTCATAAATTGATTAAAACACCAATTCCACATGAGGATTCTTGGTTGTGAATAGTATGCTCAAATCATGCTCAAATAGTGAGCGCGCCTCCAACATGTTCAAGGGGTGTATGCGGGCCCCAAATGTCAAGAGGCGTGAGTTCCATCGCCACTAACCTCTCAGGGGACAACCCACAATGGCAACCATTGCAAACGATTTCACAATAAATATCGCAACAGCAAACGGAACAGGTTCTCAAAGTGCGAACCTAATTCTCCTTCAATCATTATTTGAAATGGGAATTCCTGTTTCTGGGAAAAATATGTTCCCATCAAATATTTCCGGACTTCCAACTTGGTATATCGTAAGACTTTCTGATTTGGGATATCAAGCACCCGGTGACAGAACTCACATCCAAGTATTGGTCAACCCTGCAACATGGGATGAGGACTTGGAGTCTCTTGAAACTGGCTCAGTAGTAATTTGGAATTCAGATGCAAAAAAGGAAATGAATAGAGAGGATATCATTTCATACCCTGTCCCAATGTCTTCATTGGCACGCAAAATCAATCCAAAAATTGCTAAGTTGGTCACCAATATCGTATATGTTGGCATATTAGCAGAAATGCTTGGCATCGACCAAGCAGCATTAGAATCTGCATTATCTAAGCAATTCAAAGGAAAGGAAAAAGCGATTGGACTGAATATCACTGCACTAGGATTGGGCCGTGATTATTTCAAAGATAATCTCTCTAAGGAAGACCCATATGTTGTTGAGGGGAGAGAACTGGACACTGCAAAATTCTTCATCGATGGTAACGAAGCAACTGCTTTGGGTTGTCATTTCGGAGGCGTTCAAATGCTTGCTTGGTACCCAATTACTCCGTCTTCAGGAATTGCAGAAGCAATTATAGAATATATTCCTCAAATTAGGACAAATGATGAGGGTGAAGCAACATGTGCTGTTATTCAAGCTGAAGATGAATTAGCTGCTGCTGGTATGGTAATCGGTGCTGGATGGGCTGGCGGTCGTGGAATGACTGCAACATCAGGACCTGGTATTTCTCTAATGCAGGAATTTATTGGACTGGCTTATTTCGCAGAAGTTCCTTCTGTGTTCTGGGATGTTAACCGTGTCGGACCATCTACTGGATTGCCGACTCGTACTCAACAATCTGACATTACAATGCTATACGAAGGAAGTCATGGTGATACCCAACATATCGTTTTGATTCCAGGAACAGTTGAGGAATGTTTTGAGTTCGGCTGGAGAGCAATGGATTATTCTGAAAGGTTTCAAACCCCTGTATTTGGATTATCTGACCTAGACTTAGGAATGAACCGCTGGGCATGTGAAGGATTTACTTATCCTGAGCAAGATATGGACAGAGGAAAAGTAGTAAGAGATCGTGATGTTTTTGAAGCGTTTGAAGATTTCGGGCGTTACCTTGATGTCGATGGCGATGGAATCCCATACCGTACTTTACCTGGCTCAGGAATGGACCCTGTCCTTTATCGAGGAACTGGCCACAACACCAAGGGTGTTTATTCTGAAAAACCACAGGACTACGTTGCTCTTATGTCTAGATTAAAGAATAAGATAAACGGTGCAAGAGAACTTCTTCCTGCACCACTCCTACGAGAAGAAATTGAATGTGAAGTTGGTGTCATCTATATCGGAAGTATGGAAAATACAATCCAAGAAATTGATGATATTCTTGAAGCGACTGGCCTAAAGGTAAGCCAATGCCGTGTTCGTGCACTACCGTTTTCAAACCAAGTTGCAGAATTCATTAGACGTCACGAAACTACTATCGTTCTTGAAATCAATCGAGATGGGCAACTGTGGGGTATTCTACGAAAGGAGTTGCCAAATGATTTGGTAACAAAGGTTCATTCTGTTGCTTATTCTGATGGACAACCACCACGAGCAAGAATATATTCCGACTTAATTATGGCAAAACTTGAGGAGGTGGAACAATGAGTGAAGCACCAAAACGTCCAGCAAAGGTCATAAAACTGAATGTAATTAACGAACCAAAGGATTCCTACACTGGTGGGCCTTCATCTCTGTGTCCTGGTTGTGGTCACGATCAAATCTCAAATGTCATTATTGCAGCTGCTTGGGAAAATGGAATTGAACCTCACCGCATCGCCAAAATGTCCGGTATTGGATGCTCTTCCAAGACTCCTGCATACTACCTTGGACAATCACATGGATTCAATACAGTTCACGGAAGAATGCCGTCTGTAACCACAGGTGCATATGCTGTCAACAAAGACTTGCTTTACTTGGGAGTTTCAGGAGACGGTGATTCTGCATCTATTGGTATTGGACAATTGATTCATGCAATTAGACGAAATGTGGACATGGTATACATCTTAGAAAATAATGGAGTTTACGGTTTGACAAAGGGCCAATATTCTGCTACTGCAGACATCGGTTCTAAGAAAAAGAAAGGTACTCCAAATGAGACTCAGCCTATTGATTTGTGCGCGCTTGCAATCAACCTTGGTTGTTCATTCGTAGCTCGTTCATTTTCAGGTTCAAAGAAACAACTCAAATCATTGGTAAAGGCTGCAATGTCACACAAAGGATTTGCATTGATAGATGTTATTTCTCCATGTGTCACATTCAACAATAACGACGAGTCTTTGAAATCTTATGGCTATGTTAAAGATAACAATGTTACACTGCACGTTGCCGATTATATTCCAAACCGTGCACCGATGGAAGAAATTGAAGTTCCTGAAGGACATTATCGTGATATTACTCTTCACGATGGCTCAGTTATCCGATTGGAAACAATCTCTGAAGAGCATGACCCAACAAATGCTGTTGCCGCTCTAAGTGCGCTTCACGCTGCTGATGCTGAATCAAAGCACGTCACTGGATTACTCTACTTTGATGGAACCAAACCTTCACTCATAGAAGACTTGGGGCTTGTTGAAAGCGCTCTAATAGATGTTCCAGAAAGTGAATTGCGTCCAAGTCGAGAAATATTGGATAAATTAAATGCAGCATTCTTATCTTGAGGCTACTTTCCGGTTATTTCACACAAAACAGCCAAATCTCCAATAAAGGAGTAGTGTACATTAGTCATTATGGAAGGCGTAGTCTTAGTAGGCAGAATCGTTCTGATACTAATTCCATTACTAGCATTGCGCACCATTTACAAAAGAGGCAAGAGGAAACAGCAAAGATTGGCTGATATCGCTCATCGTGAGAAATATGGGGGATTGGGAGAAATAGAATCTTTTGAAAGAGATGGCTTGATAGTATTGCGTTCAAGGCAAACCACAGAGTTATCAGAAAATGAATATTCAGACTATTTAGAAAGGGACTCCGATAGAGATCAAAATTTCATGGATTTGAGATTGATTTTGTCCGACATAATCGATGACATCAATGATGAGGAAGATATCGATGATGAACAACGCCGAATGATGGAATTAGGTGGTCGCGGTGAATGGATTGAAGAGAATCAAGAAGGACTGGAACAACATTCGGTATTAGTTGCAGAAGAGGAGATTGGAAGTGGTATTACTATCGCTGAGACTCCAACAGATGATGATATGGATGAGCGCCTTGAGAGAGAAGGGGGCAAATCTGGTGCAGTTCAAGTGACTCTTTCTTGGGACGATTATAACGACTTAGATTTACATTTATTTTGCCCTAATGGTGAAAGAATATATTTCAACAACAAAACCAGTGAGTGCGGTGGTGTATTGGATGTCGATATGAATGTTAAGCCGGTCAGTAATAACCCCGTTGAGAATATTGTATGGGCGAATCTCCCTCACCCTGGAAAGTACAAAGTTGGCGTGCATTTTTACAAGCACTTCCGTAAGAAAAGATCAAAGAAAACCTGTAAATTCAGATTGCGTGTTGTCGTTGATTCCGATAGTAGAGAGTATCAGGGTAGCATAACATACGGCCAAGCCATCCAAATGGTTACAACATTCACAATTCTTCCAAGAGCGCTAAAGGAATTACTAGAATAAAAATCTAATATCCTCACCGTTTAGTTGAAGAAGTGATGGCTAATCGGCAGATGCATAGTCCCCTAGTGTAGCGGTCCATCATGGCGGGTTCTGATCCCTCCGACCTCGGTTCAAATCCGGGGGGGGCTACCATTCAACTAGACGTTTACGAATCTAAACAATACCTTTGAAACCCAACTCAGCATCATTATTACCATAAAAGAAGCGATTGCATATTTTGCCCAAGGCCTTTGTGGCTTGGACTCTGGCCATGGGTCAATACCCATTTTTTCAGCCTCATCGACAACTCTTGCAAGAAGGGCCAGTTCCTCCTCTATTGTGTCGGCCATAGAGAGCCCCAAACATTCCTCTCTCTTCAAACTGGCTTTGAGGCCACTAATGGAAATCATTGAAGGGCAGGGTGCTTTGCTTTGACTATGAGCGAAGTTCCTGATGGTGTTGAGATGAGTTCTGTCTCACGCAAAATTAGGCCTTCTGCAACTATGATGATCACCCGTGATGGTTCCAATGGAGTTGAGGTCTTACTCGGTAGAAGAGCCGAGTCAATGCCCGCTTTCCCAGGTTATTGGGCGTTTCCTGGCGGTGGGTTATCTCGTGTTGACAAGTTAGCAGTTGAGGAGCTGACGCAATTAGATGGGCCAAATGCTGCTGCTATTGCTGCTATTATGCGAGAGGTTGTTGAGGAACTAGGCTTCGCCTGTGCTGATGGGAAAATCGTCGTAGTCAATGATGCTGCAAGAAGCCTTGTTGTCGCAGATAAGGCAAACTGGCTACCACAAGTAAAGCAGGGAAATATTCCATGTGACACTCGTGGGATTCGTCATATTTCATCGCGAACTACACCGCCATTCGGACCGGTGTTATTTGAAAATACATTTCTCCATATTCATGGTGGAAGTTCACAGGAAGTTCCACAACCAAGTATCGTAGGTCAAACTGAATTTGTTGAATTTACTTGGCAAAGCGCTGAACAATTGTTAGCAAAATGGGAAACACATGAAATGAAAATTGCTCCACCTGTTGTCACTCTATTGATGCAATTAAAACGCACACTGGCACAATTTGATGGCAATATGGAATTATCTGCTGAAGAAATGGAAAAACAACAGATAGGTCGCCGTTCAATATTATTTGCATATGGAGTCGAAGTTGTTCCAGTAAAAACTGCAACATTACCACCTGCTGATCACACTAACTCCTATCTTATCGGTGACCCTGAAGGTGACTTCGTATTAGTTGACCCTGCTGCCAGAATGAGAGAGGGGATGGAGGCGTTAGCAATTGCTGTGGAACGACATAATGGCAATTTACTAGCCATTGTATTTACTCACCCTCATAGTGATCATTTAGGTGACTTTGATTTGTTAAGAGAAGCGTTTGATGTACCAATTTGGGGTAGTCAACAAACATCATCACATATTCCATGTCAACGCATATTGCACGATGGGGAAATGTTGCAACTCGGAAACCAAAAGTGGCAGGTCTTACAAACACCAGGTCATCATCCTGGCCACATATGCTTGCTCGGAGATGCTGGTTTAGTCGCTGGCGACATGGTGGCAGGTATTGGCACCATCCTGATACCTCCAAGTGAAGGAGATATGGATCAATACTTACAACAATTACAACGCCTTATTGATTTGGAACCACATTTGATTTTCCCAAGTCATGGACCGGTAATTCCGTTACCGGAAAAGAAATTAAAATATTATCTTAATCATAGGTCTGCTCGCCACCAAAGGGTGCTTGATGCTGTGGCTGCAGGAAATAGTAAACTCGCTCAAATCTCTAGGATTGCATACCAAGATAGCCCAGATGCACATCCTCTTTTAGCCCAAGACCAAACACTGTCACATCTGCTTTCTCACCAAAGAAGTGGAAAGGTTGTTGAGGAAAATTACAATTGGAAAATTATCTGAAGCGACCTATCAATGAGATTGACGGGCTGAGAGTTCAAGACCCCTAGCCATCTAGCGAAGTATGGAGGCGAGAGCATGAAGGAGGCGATGAGCGGTTTTGACCTATTTGCAATGGCCAATGAATTGAACAAATGCACTAATGCATATGTCAAGAAGGCGTACATGCCCCATTATGAGCAAATTGTCCTTAGAATCAATCCTAAAGAGATGGACCAATTCGATTTAGTATTTGTTAGAGGTTCACGAATTTACACCTCTAATCGTGACCGTCCTATGCCGATGACGCCACCGCCATTCGCTATGTTACTGCGAAAGCATCTCAAAAATTCACGATTCACAGGAGTAAGACAACTTGGCTTTGACCGTGTATTATCATTTGATTTTGAAACTAAATTTGGTTCAAGACACATTTATGTAGAAGTTTTTAGAGATGGAAATATCATTTTAGTCGATAATGAAGGTATCATTATCCAGCCACTTACTCATGCGGCTTATGCTGGAAGAACTCTAAAAAAGGGTTTTGAATATACCCCACCTCCTGCTGCGATAAATCCATTTTCACTCGATGAAGAAGGGTTAACTGAATTATTTAAGGACACTGATAGAGATCTAGTTTCAACCCTTGGAGGTAAATTAAACCTCGGTGGAACTCATGCCAATGCGATTTGCCAACTTGCAGGACATGAACCAAATATGGATGCTGAAGATGCCGATATTAGTAAGGTTCATTCTGCATTACATGAGTTGCTAAACGACCTATCAAATAGCAATTCAGGATTCTTAATTTTGAAGCCAAGTGATGAAGTTCCTGCTGAGCAATTACAAGCGGTAGCAGATGAACAAATCGTGGGCGTAATCCGTGACAGATTCCTAGAGCTACATGCCGAGGAAGCAACGCCGATTTTACTACCATCACATTCCGATAAGGTGTCGGTTCGTTTTGATACTCTCGGGGCTGCTGTCGATGCTTGGAAAGGTTCTCACGACTCGGCAGCGTTAGCAAGGCGAGAGGCTGAAAAAATGGATATTGCTGCTCCGGGAAGAGGTCATTCGACCGATGTTGAGAGATTACAAAGAAGACTTGTTCAACAGGAGAAATCTATGATTTCATTCTCAGAAAAAATTGACAAACAGCAGGCTCTTGGCCATATGATTCAAGAAAACTGGACCCATATTGAATCATTATTATCGCAAGTCAATGAGGCTGTTGAAACTCAAGGTTGGAAAGCGACAAAAAAGGCAACAAAAGAAATTACTTGGATTGTTTCTGTGAATGCTGCTGAGAGAACTTTTGTCTCTATACTCCCTGATGAAGAAGGGCAACCAAATGGTCCACAAGCAACATTATCACTCGATGAAACAGTACATCAAAACGCACAACGACATTTTACATCTGCAAGAAAACAGAAGAATAAGAATAAGGGCGCAATCGATGCACTTGAAGAAACAAAAATCAAATTAAAAACAGCTCAGAAAAAAGAAACTAAGGCGGAAGCAACTGGAAAGTTGAACCGAATTAAACGTAGCAAGAGGTTTTGGTTTGAAACACATCGCTGGTCAATGATTTCCGGTGGCCATTTACTGGTTGGAGGTAAAGATGCCAAAGGGAATGATTCCGTTGTCAAAAAGCATCTATCAGTAAATGATCTGTATTTACACGCGGATATACATGGTGCACCTTCGTGTAGTTTACGTTCATCTCAAGGATTTATTGTTGACCAACAAAAACCCGCACATATCCCAGATGATATCCCTGCCTTTCGCGTTGCTGATAAATTAGAAGATTCTACTCTTGATGAGGATAAATTGCTGGAGGCCGCTACAATGGCACTTTGTTGGAGTCGTGCATGGGCAGGAGGTGGAGCTCATGGAACTGTATATTCTGTTAAGCCTGCTCAAGTTTCAAAGACTGCTAACACTGGAGAATTCGTTGGCAAGGGAGCATTTATTGTTAGAGGTCAACGCAAATGGTTCAAAGATTTAGATGTTCAAATCGGTATTGGAATTGTCGCAATCAATGGAGTTCCGTTATTGATGGGTGCAACACCTGCTACTATCAAAAATATCTGCAAAAGATACGCAATCCTTGTGCCAGGATTGACTAAGAAGGAACAACTGGCCAATAAAATCTACAAGAATACAGGATTGATTACCGATGATATTCTTGGTATTCTGCCAGGTTCAGGTCAAATTCTTGAAGACTATGGAATCTTTTCACCACCAAAGCAAATTGAACAAGAAGAGGAATGAAAATGACTGATGACAAAGTCAAAAGTGGTGGAGAAATGTGGGATGAGCGCTTTTCTTCAGAAGAATATGCATATGGTAAAGAAGCAAATATTTGGTTGAGTGAACGCGTCTCCCAAATCAACCCACCTCCGAATAATCGGGCATTATTCCCTGCTGATGGTGAGGGTAGAAATGCAGTATGGGCGGCAAGAATTGGCTGGAATAGCGAAGTGTTTGACCTATCGATTGTCGGTAAACAAAAATGCCACCTATTAGCACAAGAACATGCAGTTTCAGTCGATTATGAAGTTGATGATTTGGCTTTGAGAGAATTTCCACAACAGTCGTATGACCTAATTGCTTGTTCATGGTTTCATACTCCCAGCGAGATAAGAAAAGTACACATGCCGAGAATGCTACACTCATTGAAAAGTGGTGGACATTTCGTAATGGAAGGTTATCATACAAGCCAAATGCCTTTGCATAGCGGCGGTCCAAAATCACTTGATTTATTATTCGACTTGGATGAAGTATTAGGAGAATTAATCGGTGAAAAGGCACCACAGATGCATATTATTCATACTGCTGTTACAAGCACTGTTCTAGATGAGTCTGAACTACACAAAGGACAAGCAAGGGTTGTTAGAATCCACTTGCAAAGAGATTGATTCAATCATCTTTTTGTGCATGCTTGTTACGCTTACCAGCAACTCTTCCACCACGACCACCTTGACGTGTATGTTCTGGCCTGTTGCGTAATTGTTCACGAGTGAGTGGCCTTCTTCCGCCTAAGAATCCCTTCTTTTCAGAATGTGTTGGTTTGTAACTTCCACCTCTTGCTTCTCCACGATATCCACTACTTTTTGAGTCCTTGTTGGAATTAGAATTATCCTGTTTTTCTTTCGCAGGTGCTCTATTTTCCTGTTTCGGCGCTCTATCACCTTGATTGGAATTGGATCTATCATTTTGGTTTCCACCTCTGTCTCCACCACGGCCGGAATCTCTTCCACTGTCACGGCCTTGGTACACATTTCTGTCACCACCACGGTATCCTCCATTGTTGGAATCTCTTCCACCGTCTCGACCGCCGCCACGACCTGAATCTCTTCCACCG
>JAPKFC010000009.1 GCA_028821785.1 Candidatus Poseidoniaceae archaeon
TGTCTCTTTTTCTCATCATACTATCTATTGCTGTTAATTTGCATTATATAGTGATTTATGAATATGTACACCTCGTCGCAACCACTAACTAACCGATTCGAATAAGTTGGAAAGTTTATCCAAAACATCTCTGTATTTTCTTTAACTGAACAGTGGGCTCTATTCGTCATGTCAATTATCACACTATTACTGATTAGAACCTACGCCTTGGTAATAGGTTTCAACAGCTGAATCCAATTCATCTATTGCACGTGCCTCATCAACGCTTAGAGTAACTCCATCGCGCCTTAATGCCTTACCATCAACCCATAGGTCTAGGCAATCCGCACCATTGAATACTAAATTTGCAATATGTCTGTCATTATGTCTTCCAACCGGACGCATCCTAATATCGTCTAAATTCCAAACAGCCCAATCTTGACTACCTTTGGTAGCCATTGAAAATATCTCAGAGGCTGGAAGTAATGTAGCATCCCAATGGTCATGGCGTTGTACTAAACTCGCTAGTCTTGCTTCAGCCAGAATGTCCAGGCCATTTCCAGAACTTGCTGCTCCATCGGTTCCAAGGCGAACATCAACTCCTGCATCTTTGAATGCTGGAAGAGATAGAGTTCCACCACATGCCAATTTCATATTTGATGAAGGACAATGTACAGCAGTAGCCTCATGTTTGGCTAAGATTCTAATTTCATTTTTCTTAACCCAAGATGCGTGAGCACAAATTGTACCCTCTTGGAAGAATTCGATAGAGTCTAGGTATTCAACTGGATAAAGACCAGTTTTGGCATGATGTTCAGCGACTTCCTTTCTTGTTTCAGAAACATGGATATGTAAGCGTGCTTTTCTTTTTGCTGCCAATTCAGATGCCTTTCTCAAAGTTTCTTCTTCACACAAATATACGGAATGAGTTGCAATTGCGTAGTCAATACGGTTTGAAGGGGAATTTTGTTGTAATAACTGATCCATTTCAGCAAGTGCTGAAGTTGCATCATCGTGAGAAGGAAGGGCGGAATCACTAACTGGGCCACCGATTAATCCTCTTAATCCAGCGTCATCTAGAACCTTTCCTGTTACACTTGGATAGAAGTACATGTCAGCAGCAAATGTTGAACCAGTTCTGATCATTTCAGCAGCAGCAGCTTGCGCTCCAATACGGACATATTCTGGATTTAGTCTCGCTTCAGTAGGGAATATCGAATCACTCAACCAACGGTGAAGTGGGTAACCGTCACTGAAATCTCTAGCGTTTAGTTGCATTGCTAGGTGGGTATGCCAGTTTTGTAAACTGCGAGTAATCAATCGCTTTGAACCATCAATTTGCTGTGCCACATCTTCATCACCGATTGATTTAGACCAACTGCCGTCACTGTGCAGTAACACATCACCAACAAATTGTTGACCACTCTCATCGTAGAGAACAGTATTGAGATAGCGTATGCTATCATCGTGCGACATGGTTAGTGCTCGCGCCATTCATTGAAGAATCCTAGCCTCTAATCAGGATAACAATAAATGAAAATAGTATTCATTGATTGTCCACTGGCTTAATTATTTCAACTGCGAATTGTTTTGCACTTGCCTCTAGGCTTGCGATTCCAGGTAAAGTACGTCCTGCAATATAATTCAATGAAGCGCCGCCGCCGGTAGAAACATGGTTCATTTTACTGGCTAATCCGCGCTTCACCACTATTGTTGCAGTGTGACCGCCACCCATGACAGTATAGCCCTCTGCTTCAGCACAGGCATTGAGGATCTCAATAGTTCCCAAAGAAAAATCTGCAATTTCAAATATTCCAGCAGGTCCGTTTAGAATTATTGTGCCAGCCTTTTTAATCGCAGCTGAAATAGCCATTGTCGATTGAATTCCCAAATCGACTAGTGGTGCTTCCACCGGCAAATCTGCAAGGAATAAATCAACTCTATTATCCTCAATATTGGCAGCCAAGTCAACTGGTAAGTGAATCTGTTGCGAGAAATCATTGAGTAGTGATTTGGCAGTCTCAACTGTTGAATGATAGTTATCACCTAATTCATTGACTAGGAAGTTGTGATTTAATTCACCGATATCCACTCCTGATAATTCCACCATCATATTGGCAACTCCACCGGTTACCCACACACTATCAGCAATACCTTTGCGCAGCATATTATCAGCGACAATAACAGAGTCATCGACCTTGATACCACCGAGTATAACCATACAAGGTCGCTGTGGAGTTTCTAATGCGGAATCTAATTTGCGAATTTCCTGACCCATCAATTCACCTGCAACACATGGAATTTCATGAGTGAATCCGGTGATAGAAGGAGTGGAGCGATGAGCACATGCAAAAGCATCGTTAACAAATATATCAGCAATTCCTGATAACGCTTGGACCATTTTTGTCTTTGACATAGTTGTAAAGTCGCCAGTGGTTGAAATCTCTTGTTCATCCATCCTTACATTATTGAGCATCAATATCTGCCCATTTTGTAATTGTTCTATTGCTTCCATTGCCTTTGAGCCATAGATGTCATCCACCCATTTTATTTGCCGACCTAGTAATCTGCCAAGTTCTCGAGAGTGGCCTAAAGTGCTGGTGAAATCATTTTTCCCAGGCCTAGATTGGTGAGCAAGAATAATCACTTTGGCCTTAGAAAGTCGATTCAAAGTGGGAAGAATCGCCTTTATTCTCGTATCGTCGAGAAAAGTGTTTGTCGCAGGGTCCATAGGACAGTTAATATCGACGCGAACAAGGACAGTCTTGCCCTCAACGTTGACATTGTCCAAGGTCAGAACCCTTGCCATCAGTTCACTCCAACAGCCTTAGGTTTTTGTATTCCTCGGCTAAGAACCCAACAAAAGCCATCTAACTTGTGTTTAGCGGCCATGCCGATTAGGTGCCAAAGCGCGCGTCTTCAACAGCGCAATAACGCGAAAGGTGAAATAGGCTTCAAAACCGCTAACATTTGATGGGGCGCGAAACATCAGAGCAAGATGGTGTACTGGATGGTGCACGGCGTCGCGCTGGTACGGTCACCTCATCCTTCGGAGTGTCAAAACGAGAAGGACACGATGCTTCGATCTATTATGGAAGTAGATTGAACGAAGGCCAAGTATCCTCAAGAGAAGTAGGTCCAGAGAACCAACTACCACCCACTAGTGCTAACAAAGTCATTTGTGGTGATTCACGAGCTCTAGACCTACCAGATAATTGCGTTCAATTGGTTGTGACTTCACCACCATATAATGCTAGTAAATCCTATGATGAAGATTTGAGTCTAGCAGAATATTTACAGTTGCTATTCGATGTATTCCAAGAATGTTACCGGGTATTGGCGCCTGGTGGGAGAATGGTTGTAAATGTTGCAAACCTTGGTAGGAAACCGTACATCCCTCTATCCAGTCACATCAACTTAATGATGAATCAAATTGGCTTTTTAATGCGAGGAGAAGTGATTTGGGATAAATCTGCAAGCGCTGGTTCTTCTTGTGCATGGGGCTCATTCCAAAGTGCAAGTAATCCTTGTCTAAGAGATATTCACGAATATTTACTAATTTTTAGCAAGGGTGATTACAAATTACCACGCGATAAAAAACAAAGAGAGCAAGGTAGAATTGATACAATCTCGCGTGATGATTTTGTAAAGCATACAAAATCAATTTGGAGTTTTGCAACGGAGAGGGCAAGCAGGGTGAACCATCCAGCACCCTTCCCCGTTGAACTACCAAAACGATGTATTGAGATGTACAGTTTTGTCGGAGATGTCGTTTTAGACCCATTCAATGGTTCTGGTTCAACCTGTGTGGCTGCAAAAATGACCGGTAGAACCTACATCGGAATCGATCTTTCTAAAGAATACTGTGAAATCGCACAACAGAGAATAGATCTCGCGGAAGAAATTGTTATCGAAGAAATAGAATCTTAAGTCGTTTTTGAGCATTTTCTCAAACGAAGTCATTTTGAACGGATGGCTCACCCAATGACACGATGACAACTTGGTCGGAAGCCGATATCGTTGGCCCAGAGGGCGAAGATTGGCGCGTACCTGTATCTGAGTTGGAGGCTCGCCTAACTCTTCTATCGTCTCTTTTGGCCGAAGCAGGTATTGGTGGAGCAATCATTCAACACCCGGTCGATTTGTATTATTATGCGGGTGGCAGACAAAATGGCTCACTCTTCGTACCAGCCAAAGGAACCGCCGCAACCTGTGAATTGGGTGGAGATGGTCCAACCTTCTTCGTTCGCCGTTCATTGAGAAGGGCTATTTTCGAAGCAGGTGGCGATGATGCACCACTCAATGTGTGTTCTTTCCCTTCAATGCAAGGATTCGCTCAGCACCTAAAGGACATGGGCGCTCAAGGGTCAATCGGTTTACAACATGGAGAAATACCGGCTTCAATTTATATGTATTTCAATGAGAAATTATCTCTATTCGGGCAATGTCCTGACATAACGGAATTGGTTCACGGGCAAAGAGAAATCAAGTCTGCATGGGAGATTGAAATGTTAGAAGCAGGTGCAGTAATTCAATTAAAAATGTTTGATGCGGTTGCAGAGGCTGGTGCTGAAGGAGTTACTGAATTGGAACTAGTTGCTGCAGCTGAGGCGGTTAGTCGCACAGAAGGATACGGTGGGTCGGTACAGATGCGGCGCTTTCCAATGCAATGTGATAGAGGTGTAATCATCGCTGGACGGGCTGGAGGAATCCCATCTTTCTTTGATTCAGCATTAGGCGGAGTCGGTGCCCATCCACTATCCAGTATGGGGAGTAGTTTCAACAAAATCAAGGCCAATGAAACAGTTCTGGTTGATTTATTACATATTCATCGCGGCTATGTTGTTGATGCTACCAGAATGTTTGTAGCGGGGCATTTAGATGAAAAATGGAATTCACGGCTTGAAGATATATTGGCGGTCAAAGACACGGTGGTCGATGTTTTGGGTTCGGGCGAGACCTGTCAGCAAGCATGGAGGCAAGGGCTTGCATTAGCAGATGAGTTTGGTCACAAGGACCACCTGATGGGAATGAATCCAGATCAGAGTAAATTCCTTGGCCATTCTGTCGGATTACAATTGGATGAGACTCCAGTGGTTGCAGAAGCCTTTGATAGGCCGCTACCAATTGGTGGCACTATGGCAATAGAGCCGAAATTAGTATATTCAGATGGGAGTATCGGTAGTGAAGATACTTGGGTGAGAGATGAAGATGGAATGCGCCCCCTTACAGCGAATAAAGCAATTCCATGGGTAACGGAGTGGTAATGATGGAACAAACAACCGATGAGAATGATGATTTCACAGAAAAGCAACAAGATTGGGACGAGTCTGACGTTGGTAAGCGTATTATCAAGCGTGTGACAATTAATGGAACATACTTGAACGAATTAATTGTACAAGTATTCTGTCGGTTTTGCGGAGCAGAATTCATTGGACCTAGTAGAGAGGCCGGTGGCTTTCTCGGAGGACATGAGTGCCTCCATTCTTGGGAAATAGCGCAAGAGATGAACAGAGAAGACGGATTAACAGAATGATTCACTCAAACGGGTCAATCTGGACAATTTGTTCTACATCGATTCGCTTCAATCCTGCTTCACGAGCCACATAAGCTGCTTTGGCTAGCATATTCCTCATCCAACCCAAAGACATCAAAGTCTTCATCTGATTAATCGATTCAATGAATTGAACCGGATTTCCACCTAATTGGGCATGCTTTCTTATCTTTGATTCTAAATCTTCAATGACCATGTAATATGTGTCAACCAATTCATCTACCGCATCATTGGTAACAGGCATTCTAGCATGGGTTTTGGCTAGTGACATCAAAGATGAATGGGTCAAAACACCACCACCCTGTGATATTGTAAATTCTTCTGTTTCAACTTGAGGAGTAATTACAATTGAGTCTGAATCTTCTTCACTAAGACCTAGGCCAGAAATCGCAATTTCTAGATGTCGCGGTTTTATTGTTGCTACACGGTCCTTTGCAGCCGCAGCCTCTGCGTGCTTTATCAGAATTGATAGATGGGTCTCAACCTGTTCTATACCCGCTTGAACTGCCGCCGAACCTACCGATTCGATATTCCCTAACTGTTCGATCATCAATTCCCGAGTTCTATTGTAATTCAAGCGTGTCCGTTTTGGGTCATCCAATGTTTTCCTCTCAGGATCTTGAGTCAATGTTTCGGATTCCATTAGGGGGACTATACGAGCGATTTCATCACATGAAAGTACAACCAAAGTTTGTTTGACATCACCGGATAACCTCATGTCAGTAAAATTGCTTGCAACTGCACCAATGTGTCCTGACGAGTATGGCTTGGCTGGCATATTGGACTGTCCCCACAGGTATGCCTTGAACAATGTGGTTGTTATTGTTGAATAATCCCCCTGCAATCATAAAAATAGCAGGGAATTATCAGTTCAAAGGTTCAAATATTGTTGAAATAAATAATCTATCAAGAAGAAGGGTTTTGATAAGAGCGACCCTTCGGCTTGACCTGTCGGAGGAGATGTTATGGCAAAGAAGGACACATATCTTGCACTATTACGCCGTGGAATAGACAATACCACAGCGCAGACATTAGCCGATTCAGGCTTAAAAATCGGCGATTTGAAGAAAATCGACAAAGATATGTTGGTGGAGAATTATGGGCTCAAGCCGGACATCGCTCAAGGTGTTATTGAAATCATCACCGCTGGCCACACATCGCATGGAGCAGAAAGATATCTCTCCAAGGTTCTTGCACCGGAAAGAAAGCAAGAATCAAAGATTGAGGAAATCAAATTCAAGCGTGAGAGAAAGGATGTTCTTACCGAATTAGCAGAACAAAAGGAACGTCTTAAACTTGCTAAGGTCGAAGCATTTAGGGAACAAAAACTGGTAATGAATCGCCTTGGTAAGACAATTGAATTAATCGTAAAGTTGGAGAACAACCTGTATGACGAGGATAAGAAAGACCAGAAAGTCAAAATCCGTGACCAATTAGAAACAAGAGGTCTAGAAGCTGCAAGAGATCACGAAATGCTTGATTTGGAAGGAACACCTCAAGACATTGTAGATTTCCGTCGCAATCATGTTCCAGGTTTGATTTTCCACGCATGCTCAGAATGCGGTGACGAAATGGACCCTAGGCAAGCTAGAGACACTGACAGAATGGAAGAATGGGCTCTGATCTGTTGGGAATGTGAAACAAGTTTCGTCCCAGTTTTGGCCGCAATGGTAGAGGACAGACTCTCCAATGGAACGAGAATCATTATCGATGAAGAAGCAGGACCACGTAATCCTGTACCTCCAAAGCCGGCAAGTTTGGACTTTACTACGGTCAACAAACAAATCATGCAAGATTTGGAAGAGACCGGTGCTTCTGCAGATGAGATATCTAAGGCGGTTGAAGCGAGCGACCTCGTTGGTGGATTAATGGAAATTAATGATTGGATTGACAAGAAACTCGATGCTAAGGATTACATCCAAGCACAAGAAGACCGTGAAGATTTCATTCTCAGAACTGGTGCAGGTGCAACTAAGTTCAACAAATGGATGAAGAAGGCTGGTTTGTTCTTCAATAAGCAGACTGGACGTTGGACTCGCCACAAGGATGTTCGTTGAGGTGGATTTATGTCCGCAGGGACAGTATCAGCAGAAGTGGGTTTTGGCACACTTGATTATGAAGGCGAACCAGTGATTAGGTTCTTACGCGGAATGCACTTGATAGGACAGACTCCATACGTTGAAGGGAAAACATTGGTTGAACATGCTATTGAAGCCGGAGTTGAGATTCCAACAAATTGTAAATCTGGCACTTGTGGTTCATGCATGGTCACATTGCTGATGGGCGAGGTCCCATTACCATCGCCTCTTCCACCTGGCTTAGATGATTTTTTAGTTGATGAAGGTGCAATATTAGGCTGTATTGGATTGCCAAGAGGCGATGTTGATATCGATTTAAGGCCGCCGATTTGAGGTGAAATGATGTTTGAGGAATGGGGACTAGAAGAATGGATAATACTTCCCTTTCTAGTGATCGCTGTAACTATAATCATCTGGTTTCTGAAGCGAAAAATACAGAGAAAGTTTGACGAAATTGAATTGAGACACCAATTTGAGGCCCGCAGAAAAAGACAACAGCGGCTACTATTGGAGTCGGAATGATTCAAAGTGTGTTAGAAATTATTTCTTCAGTTCAATTGCCCGTGATACAGTGATTGATATACTTGAGCCATTTAGCCTCGTTTGAGGGATATAATACATGGGAAATATGATTGGAAAGCGGGCTCCTGAATGGAAAACAACTGCATGCGTGAATGGAGAAAAGAAAGTAGTTTCTTCTGATGACTATGTAGGTAAGTGGCATCTAATTTATTGGTACCCACTTGACTTCACCTTTATCTGCCCAACAGAAATTGTTGGTTTTGAAGCTCTAAAGGATGATTTTGCTGACGATGGAATCGAAGTAATCGGTTGTTCTACTGATTCATATTTCTCACATTCTGCATGGTTTGCTGACAAAGAGATTTTCCCACAAGGAGTTTCTCACACAGTTCTTGCAGATACTACACATCAAGTAACAAATGGATTCGGAATGATGAATGATGCTTTGGGCGTTGGATTCCGTGGCTGTGTTTTGGTCGATGATGAAGGTAAAGTTCAGATGTGGTCAATTAACAATATGGACGCTGGAAGATCACCTTCAGAAGTACTACGTACCTGCCAAGCAACAATGGTTGGCGGACTTTGTGGTGCAAACTGGAAGAAAGGCGACAATTTCGCTGCTTGATTTTTCATATCAATCGCAATAGGTGATTAATTGGCTGAATTAGAACTTCTCGGCAGAGATGACTGGGAAGAATTCCTCTCTGCTCCTCTAGCAGTATTGGTACTTGGCAAAAATGGCTGTGCCGCTTGCGAACAGTGGGCTTTAGATTTACAACAATGGTTTGAGTCCGGTCAATCACCCGAAGAGGCAAAATTTGGTAAATTAATTCTCGACACCCCTGGCCTTGGACGTTTCAAAATCGCCCATCCTTGGGTTTCAGAAGTTGATGTCTTGCCATATAATGCGATATATATTGATGGTGAAAGAGTCAAAGAATGGGCTGGCGGAAACATATCTCGTCTAACAAACCGCTTGAATCGATATCTTTGAAATGAGTTTCCAGATGTAACTTAGGTCGTGATTTTATTCTCGGACAATCTGTTTTGATTTCTGCCCTATTCGCAGGAATTGTAGCCACACTAGTGACTGTGGCGATAGAAAAGTGGGGAGGGCTAACCGGCGGAATATTAGGAACAGTCCCTTCAACAATTGTGCCTGCAGCTGCTGGAATGTATCTGGCTGGAGGCGAGGCTGCATTGATTGAAAGTATGGCGATAATCCCACTTGGAATGCTTGTCAATGGCCTCTTTTTGACAGTATGGATTATTCTCCCACCACATATCTCACAAAGAAAAAGACCTCTAACGATCACCACGATTTCAGCATTATTGATCTGGACTTTTAGTGCAATTATTATGTTAAAAATCGTAGGTATTGCATTAGGCGAGAACCTATCGGCAATTAATTTAGGATTTATTGGTCTGTTATTGCTGGTATTGTTATCTGTAATTATAAATTGGAAAAATACAGAAACACCAAAAGGAAAACACCCAGTTTCACCTTTTGTCTTGGTATGTAGGGGATTAGCCGCTGCAATCGCTATTGGTTTTGCAGTTTGGCTATCAGGGCAAGGTCAACCATTAATCGCCGGTATAGCGGCAGTATTCCCTGCAATTTTCTTAACCAGCATGGTGGCATTATGGATGGCACAAGGGCCAACAGTCCCTCGTGGTGCAGCAGGACCGATGATGTTAGGAGGTGCAAGTGTTGCAGTATATGCGATAGTCAGTATCTGGTCATTACCTGAATTTGGAGTGCTAATTGGTTCTATTATCGCATGGCTTGTCGCAGTAATTGGATGGTCGATACCAGCATTTATTGTGCTAAGTAGGCGCAATTCAATTACCGATTCAGTATCCTAGTCCAGCGTTCAGAAGCGGGTACATCGACAATAGTGAATTGTACAAAAGTCACACCCTTCACTTCACAAATCTTCTTGCGTAATGAATCTAAATCCAAAAGGCAACAAGGGCAATGCGGCCTTGATGGTTTTATTGTGAGATTAGTTTCACCATCCTCTGCGATATCTATTGCTTGAATTATATCTGATTGTGTCAAGCCAACCGATTGGTGTGGGTCTTTCCAATCGGACAATAAACGAACAACACGGCGTTTTAAGGCGTTGTGTTTTCGTTTAGACATGTAAATCCTTATCCTTTAATTTGTGAATTAATTTCTTCTAAACTGAGTTCGGCGAGGCGGCCTTCAGCAGCATCTAACTCATGTTGACAAACCTTCAGTAATGCCGCCCCTTCTTCAAACATCGCCAATGTTTCATCAAGGCTTTTTCCTCCTTTCTCTAATTCAGAAACTATAGTTTCCAATCTAGATACCGCTTCATTATAACTTATTTTTTCACTCATTTTTCATCACTCTCAATAATTTCCTTGATGTCAGCAAGCGCTGATCCATCTGCAAAAGTCATAGTAATTTCTTGTCCTGAAGAAATATTCTTTACACTACTCAGGACCTCCCCGTCCTTTGTTTGCGCCATTGAATAACCCCTTTCAAGTACGCGCTTTGGGTGTGATGATTGTAATATTGCCCCGATATGAACCAGCCGAGCCTTTTCACCGGAAAGCATTCTTTGGGAAGAACTCTTGATACGCATTTCCATGTTATTCAATCTGTCCTTAGCCTTTGACAATCCTGCTAATGGCGCCAAACGCAATCTAGCTGTCAGTGAAACTAGATGTTGGCGAGATTCTCCAAATCTTCGCAATACAGAATTTTCAAGCCGCCCCTCAATATCATCAAGCCACATCACCAGTGCGCTCTTTTCTGGTACACATCTTTCGATAGCATCCGAAGGGGTGGAGGCACGTAAATCCGCTACCAAATCGGAAACTAACATATCAGATTCATGACCGATTGCAGAGATTACAGGGATTGGGCTGGCGATAATAGCGCGAGCCACCGCTTCAAGATTGAATGTCCACAAATCTTCTGGCGAACCTCCACCGCGAGCGACAATAATCAAATCAACAATAGGTCGTTGCAATTTTTTTGCAATTTCAGGTTTACACATTTCTCTGGCAGTGGCTAATGCTTGGCAAATTTCAGAAGCCGAACTATCTCCTTGAACAGTTACTCCGAGGATTGTTCGGCGTAGCCCAGGCCAACGGTTTTCAATCAATCTCTGCATATCGGATAATGCAGCCGAAGCAGAGCCAGTGATGATAACAATGTGTTTTGGAATTAGTGGAATCTGCAGGCGTACTCTATCGAGTGAGCCATCATCACGTAGTTCGCCAATCAACTTTCGTCGAGTTTCTTCCAATGCTCCAACGCTACTAATTGGTTCAATTTTTTCAACATTAAGAGTCATGCTCCCTCTTGGAGCATAGACATCAATACTGGCGATGACAACGACTTCGCTTCCATCCTTTATCGTACTATCAATATGGCATCTATTCTTCCAAATAGCACAATTCATCTGGCCTTGATCATCCCTTAAGTCAAAGTAGGTATGGCCGGAACGTGCAAGTTTCATTCCACTGACTTCACCTTTCAATACTTGATGTTGAAACAAAGGGTCTCGTTTCAAAGTTGATTTTACTAAAGTGACAAATTGACCGATGGGGATTGGACCTGTAGTAACCTCGGCACCCCTTGACATATTAGTGACAATAAGCCAATGGTTCTTCAACTATCGGTTGAAACAGATTCACTTCTTGGTGAAGGTATTCAACCAACCACGACGCCAAAACATTGTCAACATCAATATTGCGAAGACGCTCATCACACTGATTATCCCCCAAAATCCGCCAACCTGGTCTAGAGGTAAGTCCTCATTGTTCATGCCAAAGATTCCAGCGATTAATGTCAATGGAAGCATGATTGCACCGATTATTGTTAGTGTTGTCATAACTTCAGTTAATTGTGCATTAGATTGTGACAATTCCATTGAGATGTTGGAAAGATATGTGTCTCTTGTTGAAGTTGCACCTGCAGAATAGTTGTTGGCTCTCTTTACTAATGCGGTACAAAGTTGGTTCAGATCGGAGAAGTAGATTGCTACTCCAGTAGAGATTAGTTTCAACTTTTGATTTTGCATTCGCAAAGTAACGGTATGAAGCGATTCAATCGACTTACTCGCTTCACGAAGTTGTCTCTTCAAATTGTGTAATCCTTCCAGTAAGTTCTCATATTGTTTCTGAGGATCGAAAACACAAAACTCCAATTCATCTAGAGTTTTTGAATAGCGTCCTAGAATAGGTTGCCAGTCATCAGCAATAGCGTCCAATATTTCATACAGCAAAAAATCAATTCCAAGAGCGAGTTCCTCCTCTTCAGCTTCCTTGAATCTACGGCGGAATTTCATCAGAGCAGGAATACTTGTATGGCGTACAGTAATTATCAAATCATTGGTTATAAAAATCGCAACCGGTTCAGTGTCTAGTTGATTATCAGCATCACGTGCATTAACAACGACGAAACGATGGTTACTAAATTTCATTGCAGTAGTATCTGCGTGTCCAAAAATATCTTCAACTGCAAGTTCATCAAACTGCATTACATTGAGTAAAAAGTTCTTGACTGAGTCATCAGGCTTCTTGATGTCTAGCCACGCTAAACCCTTGCCCTCGATAGCATCAACTACCGTTTCAAGGGAGAAGGCTTCAGTATCAATGATACCAGAAGCCGTCTGTAAACGCAACTCGGACATGATTCTGCGGTGCGACGCCTCTCTTCTAACAGTTGCGTGGCTAGAAAATTTACTCTTCTTCACCGAAAGAAGCAAAATTACTTGCCAATTGTAGCCAGTCCTCAAATTCAAATTCTTCCGGCCTAGCATCCATTCTTTCATCTTCAATAAATGCAGAATATGCCGCTTTCCACCTAGCAGAATGCCATTCAGGTAGGCGATTCAATCTTTTTGGCACACGCTTTAAAGTTGAACGTAATTTTTTCCTTCTCTCTGCAAATCCAGCATGAATTAGCAATCGTACAAGTCGTTTGTCACAAGGAAATTCCTCTTGTTGAGGAGTCATGTGGATATAGCGGGAGTGAACTCTTGGATTAGGGCTGAAATTATGCGGTGCGACTTTATCTTCGATTTCACTATTCCAATCCAATAGGGCAGTCATCCCAAGCGAGCCAACATCAGATTCGTATTCCATCACTAACCTTTCAGCGAATTCTTCTTGAACCAATACTACTACATCAGAGATTTCTTCAGTGCGAGGATTTCTTAGGTGGCGAGTTAGTAATTCAATCAAAGGTGATGAAATCTGGTAGGGGATATTTGCTACAACTTTACTCAAATCGTTAGGCCAATCCGAGATTAATGCATCGCCACAAATCAAATCTAATTGGCCAGATTTAATCTCGGGTGCGAAAGCACCACGCAAGTGCTCAACAGCGACCTCATCAATTTCAATTGCTGTTAATCTACATCCAGTCTCAAGTAGAACTTCAGTAAGAACGCCAGGACCAGGACCAATCTCGAGAACATGGTCGTTTGAATTAACTTCAGCGAGTTCAACCGCACGAGATATTAGTTCGTCAGAAATCAAGTAATGTTGCCCTAATGATTTGTCAATGTCTTGCTTTGCACGCAAAGAATCGACTAGCCAGCGGGCTCCTCTCATGCTTTCACCGGAAGCAAGAGGTTAACTAAGCGTGGTTCAATGTTTTGGTCTTCTATCTCACTGATGAAGCGCTTTGCTAGTAATTCAGCAGCATCAATATTACAGGATTGATTTAGCGCTTCCATACTTTTGAATCCAGATGAACCTCTTTCTTGAACCATTTGAACTGCTTTTTTATTGCCAATGCTAGGAAGAAGTTCAAACGCATGTTGCTTTAGAGAAAGATTGCCAGCGACATTGAAAAATGATTTGACGAAATGATCAGAATTTTCTTCAATAAATAATTGAATTACCAGTGGCATATCTTGACGAGCATAGTTGCTCATAAGGTCAAGTTTTGCCCCTCCAACATAAGAATCAACATGAACTTTCTTGGCTTGATCAAGTCCAATATAGATTCTATCGGTAGGATTTAGGGGTGTAATGCCCTTCTTTACAGAGAGTCTGCACATGAATAGTTTACCTTCAGTTATTGCCGTAATAATGCCTTCAACAGTATCATGCTCTATGACACGAGCCCAATTTTCCCCCTCGATAGGAGAAGGTCTTTGTGGAGAGTTTCTTGAGTCTTGGTTTCTCCCACCAGTGCGGTTTCCACCTCTAGTATTGCCTCTTGGGTTAGAACGGCTTTGAGTTCTAGCCCCTTGGCTAGTATTCCTTCCGCTTTGTTTATTGTTTGAACGATTATCATTCTGTGAAGTTTCTTTCTTTACTTGCACAGGCTTCACTTTAGGAGTCACAGGGACTGTGGCTCGCCCTTCTGCCGGTCGAGAGATATCTGTACTCTGCACAGATTCACTTTTGCTCTTACGAGCAGGTACCTTGGTTTTACGGTCACGATTAATACCGCTCATTTCAACGCCTCATGGATGGGTGGTAAGTTATTCTTCAAATCCAATATGTTGACGAACTATTTCCAAAATATTGGAAACATCATCGTCATTTACTGTGATACGACGGCTTGCAAGAACGGCCTTGACATCCCCCGGATATAACGGCATTAACTCCGCTAATTTTGCTGCAAGTGCTGGATGCGGGGATAGAAGCTCAGTTTCAACCAAAGCAACACGTAGAGATTCAAAGACCTCTGGAGTAGTTAGGTAACCATTACGATTAGTACTCGCAGCCCATTCTGCATGTTGCAGAGCGGCCTTTTGCTCGTATGTTAGTGCATTACGGCGCTCTTGAGCGCTCAACAGCATATCTCGGACAGTTGCAAAGTCAACAAAATTCTCTTCTTCGGTCATTGGAATCACTCAAGTGGGCGTAGGTGTTCAGGTCGTGCAATCACTGTCTTCTGCATGTTGCCGTCTTTAACAGCGACAATCCATGCAACTCCTTGACGGCGTTCAATAAATCCTGTGCGGCCGTTGAAACGGCGATGAGGCATACCCATTTGTTGGCCACCGTCTAGGACGATAGCAACACGGTCACCTTCTTCGTATTGGTGCATTACGCGGCTGATATTTAGCTTGCTTCTCTCGCTCTTTCTACGGCGTAGCATACTGCGTGTTCCTTGACGTGAACCCTTTGATCGCTTCATGATGGTGACCTCCAATTAATCCGATCTAGCAATAACGCATCTTCGGAACACTTCGGCGACCTGCCTTCGCCATATAAGAACCGCGACGCGTTAATGAGGCTCTCAAAGGGTGATTGCTTAGCAATTAAACATCAATCTGCATGAATATCTGCAACATCTAACCAAATGACATCACACTTGGCTTTGATGAGGGAAGAAATACTCGGCTGAGTTCTCCCACTATCACCATGAATAGTTTCTTTGACATAAGTACCAGATTCACATCTAAGGGTGAATTCAATTTCTCTTTCCCCCTTTTCATTAGTTTCAATTACCAAACTATTGGTTTCGTAAACGACTCTTCTGCGAATTAAATCAGCCCGTCTATGAGCAACACGTTCTGGAGTCCTCTGTGCCAATTTAACACCCGCTAAATTATCAACAACATTGCGAATAAATTCATCGGTTGGAAGTTCAAAGTATTCCGGTGCAGGTGGTCCCGCTTGCATAATCCGTTCGACTAAGACTGCTTTAGTACCTGTTTTTAAGAGGCTTAATGAAGTTGCCAATTCAACTAGTTCACCTTTCTTCATAGCCAGTAATTCATCTTCGCTTGGTGCGACCTTTTCAATTTCAATGACCGATGGTAATGGTTTGGTGTGATCATCATCTTTATCGCCACGACGGTTCTTTCTGCGTTTGTTTTTCTTACCTTTTCCTCTCTCTTGCACATCTATATGTGTAAGATCAACAGGGGCGGTTAAAACTGCAAATTCATCTTCACTCAACGGTACTAACTTGAAGCGAATTGAATATGATTTCTCAGCAGGAGTTTCTTTGATTCGAACAACTTCGCTACGATTGCTCTCTCGCATGCTAGTAATTATTACAGAACCTTGAGCTGCTTCATTGAGATCAGCCATTGCCTGAACTAAATCGATGGTACGAGTTCTTGGCGCCTTAAATTCAATGACAAACGGACGTCCACTACCCATACAACGCACATCAATATCCTCTCTCCCCATACCATGGAATGAATGTTCAACAGCACCAAATCTTTCGATTAAAGGATTGCCAATTAAGTCTTGAACACTCTTCAAATATTGTAATCCAGTTTCATTGCAACGCTTACAACCTCTTCCTTTACAAGCACGGCAAGGCCAGCGAGTTTGAGGAATTCCCCTCTCCAGTTTTTGGTATCTTCCATAGATGTAAACGGAACGGATATCTAACTCGACGGTCAGGGTTAGTACGTCAATGAGTGCAACAATTTGTGGTTTATCACTAACAATTTTTACACCCTCAAGTCGGTTGCTTAGATTCTTAGCAATCTCTGCTACCAAACCTGGTTTCAAAGCGTCGCTACCACCAGCGCCGA
This sequence comes from Candidatus Poseidoniaceae archaeon, assembly GCA_028821785.1. GTDB lineage: Archaea > Thermoplasmatota > Poseidoniia > Poseidoniales > Poseidoniaceae > MGIIa-L1. The sequence goes on from JAPKFC010000009.1 coordinate 16,632, forward strand.
AGCGCTTCCGAATCTCTTCTTCGTTTTCGATTTGGTCCTTTGGAAAGCGAGCACCTAATTGCACTCTTTTCAATTCATATGGTTTGAGAGAATCAAAAATTATATCTGCTAACAGTCCCGATTCTTGGTATAAGTTTTCACAGAATGGGCATAACGGGTTCTCATCTCTAATTTTTTCTAAGTGCGAGTCACCGCGTATTATTGAGATGCGAATGTTCTCTCCTGCCTGTTGGATTGTTTGGTCAAACATTTTCTTTCCACCAATTCTTCCTAGGCAGTGGTCACAGGTTCCAATGCGGACCAAGTGCTTGTGACCTGCAGGTGATGGTGCGCGTGGGATTTCCTCAATATGAGTGCTAAGTTGAGCAGCATCTTCCATGTCGCCGTCATCCATGTCTCCATCATCAACAGGCTGGGCGACATTTTCAGTAGTTGCTTCTCCATCATCCCATAGAGAATAATCGGTTTGTCCAAAACCAGCATTGGCGTATTTCATCCAATCTTCTTCATCAGGGTCCTCTTGTTCTTTATCAGACATTTCAATCACCACTTTCACGGGGCCAACCCCAAAGACAGCAAGTTAAGCCGGACGCCTACCCTTCATCAAATGTGTGGCTCAATAAAACCAACAGTTGCTTATTCTGATTCGCTAAAATTGGCTTGACGACCAGCGATTAAGCCAAGAGCAGCAGTAGTTAGAACTAGGCTTGCGATTAATGAGAGGGCGATCATCGCGGCTGAATAGATTCCAAAGTTACTGAACAATCCCATCGGTGATAGCGAGATTACGAGGAATCCAGCAATATCTGAAGCTGCACTCCCTACCAATGCCAATCCACAAGCACCACCCACTCCAATTAATGCAGTATGGTGGTCTTCTCCCTTTCTTATTCCTTCGCGATATCTTTCAGTGACGTGAATACAATAATCAATACCAACACCTAAAGAAATCGTAGCAATAGTCACAGTCACGATATTGAGTGATGCTCCAGCAGCATACATTAGCCCATATAACCACACCACCACAAGAAGAATTGGAACCAATGTTACAGTCGCTTGCTTAGGTGATTTAAAGCCAATTGTCAGGGTGATAAATACGAATACTGAACCGAGTAGGAGGGAAGATTGCATTTCATTTTGCATTGCAGTTGAAGCAACATATCTTGTGACAGGTCTTTCCGATGGCATGACCCAAGTCAGTGGTTTATCATCGACCTTTTCACCAGCATTGAGATAAGTTCCCGAAGATAGATTAGTGAACACACTTAAATCTCTCCACAACTCTTCCATTCCACCTTTCATACTAGGGAAATCTTCTGGTGATGTAATTCCAAATCGCATTAGCATTCTTTGGTATTCTGCAGGCTCTCCATTGATGTCAAGCCAAGGTTGAGTTTGGTTTAATTCAACAGCAGGAGCGATATATAGGCGTACAATTGATGCAGGGATTGAAGGAATAGGTCCAGCACCTGGTATGCCGTATAGGTAAGTATAGCCATAGAAAAATATCAAACAATCTCTATCGCCAAAGTCTGCAACAGTGCCACTTGCACTTGAATTACAATCCATTCCATGACCTTCTTCTTCAACCAGCCATCCCGCATTTTCAAATGGAGTTGTATTATATCGCATACTCGCTTGTGCAAAATATAGTAATTCATCTAGTGCAAGAATGTCAATATTACCATCTGGTTGTCTTGTTATTTTGTCTGGAACTCCTTCCGCATGAACATTCATTTCACCTCTAAATTCATCTATTGCAGCGAAAACAGCGGGGTCAGCAACATCGCCTTCGATCAACAATACGGCAGGTTCACCTTCATCCGCGAATCTTAGAGTAATTTCATTGACTCCAAAAGCAAAATCAGAACGCTCATCAAGGAAATCTTCAACAGCAAAATCACCTTCTAAATTGGCCATTCCAATAGCGGCAGGAATCGTTATCAACAGTGCTAAAAATGCAATAACAAATGCATTTTTTCTAGTGCCACTACCCGCTGAAACTATTTTCAAAATCTTCTCAGTAGACCGATTCTTTCGAGAATTAACAGTACTTGTGTCCACTCCACGCTTCTCCAACCATTGATCTAAGGAAAGTCGAATCAATGGCGCCCATATTCCAGTCAAAAGGAATGCAGCAAATATTCCTAATGCGGCTTCAATTCCAAATGATCGCAATGCAGCAATATCGCTGAAAAGATTAGCCGCAAAAGCAGACATTGTCGTCAACGAAGTTAGTAAGATTGCGCGACCAACTCTTGACAAAGTAGTCGACGCGGCAGATTCAGCAGAATGACCAGCATTTCTCTCCTCTTTGTAACGATGTAAGGCGTGTAATGAATCATCAATACCTAAGGCAAGAACCAATATCGGCAATAGATTAGAGAATTGAGAACGAGCGATTATTGTCCAACCAAACATCTGTGTAAATGCAGCAAAGTGTCCAATTAAACCCTGCATCCACAATAGCGCAGCACCTAAGGAAAACAAGACGATTAGCACATCAGACCACCTTCGCAAACTTATGAATAGCAATCCTGTAATCGCCAATCCCATCAAGATAATCAATCCTCCACTGGCTTGTAATTCTCGGTTAACTTCGACATTTACTCCTTGGCCTAATAATAATGTAATAGTGGTTCTATCATGACTTCTTAATTGCCCTTCTAAATCCATATAAGACCATTCGGTTGAACAGCCAGCACCGTCTTCAGCCAGTGCTTTACAAGTCTCAGCATCATATTGCGGAGGGTTGAGAACGAGATTTCCATCCGCGAGTCTATAGCCACCGATTACAATTCCATCATCGGTGAATTTGATATCAGTTTCTTGATGTGAATCTTTCCATTTTAATTCCCAACCCATATCTTCTAGAAGGCCTCTATCAAATTGAACCAATAACCATGTGGCGCTTGCAGACCATCTTCCCTTGCCCATTTGATGTGATTCCCATTCACCGGTTTCGGATAATTGACCGCCGATAGGACCGGTGACATTGGATGTTGCATCAGCAACAAACCCTCTGTCCAATGACAACCAGCGCAAGAAATAATTTTGACTTACTTCTGCCATTCTTGCAGATGCTAAGTCTATGTGTTCCTGAGTTAAGTTTACATCGTCGAATAAGAGACATTCTAACTCACCACAATCACTCCAATTAGTGGCTGCGGGAATAACAGTTCCAAAAGGCGAAAGGGCATCTTGAGTAAGAATCGAAGTCCCATCCATAAAACCTCTAAAATGGTCTGGTAATGACATACTGCCATTGGTTTGCTGTCCGGTTACGTCACTGATTAATGGCTTTAGTGCAGGTGCTAGAGGATGATTGTCAATCACTTGCTTTTTTGCATCAATTTCCCTCAATAGTTCAAGATTTAGAATACCAGCAGTTGGTTGATCAATACCTTGCCATTCTTCACCAGCAGGAACCATTTGAGGTACTGGTGGTAGAGCTGAATAATCAGGTGTTCCATCTGATAGTAAGGGAACTGGTTGCCATTCGTTTATTGGTGGAATATACTGAGGTTGTCTTGCAGAAACTAAGAAGCCAAGAATTACTTCAGCATTACTGAATTCTTCATTAATGATTTCCTGTGCAGTTAATTCAGGTGAATCCATTTCATATGATTCCATGTCTATTGGTTGCAGTGCAGTCATTGCTCCTGGAATCATCAATAGCGTCAGCAGGAATACCGCGACGTGAACCTTACGGCGATGTGGGATCAGCCATTGAGAAACCGCTTCAAAGGTGATGCCCATGACCTATGGGCAACCTCCTTTAGTTTTGAAACCATGTTTTTACATAATTGATTATACCAGTCAATTAAAGTCATATGTTGTATAGCCAATAACATGGCAATAATGATAATTCTCAATCAACAACCATATGACGGAACCGATGTTACTTGGAATGCGCTGAGATTAGCGAAACAATTGGTTGATGATGGTGAAGAGGTTAGGATCTTTTTGATGAACGACAGTGTCGATTTAGCACGCGATGGAATAGAGCCTCCAGCAGGTGTTGAAGATATGGTGCAAATGACCAAGAATTTGATTGCTAGTGGCGTAGTTGTCAAAGTATGTGGAACTTGTCAGCAAAGATGTGGTGTTGCCGTTGGACAGCCATATTATGACGGAGCCAATTACTCGACTATGGCTGAATGTTCAGCATGGGTTAGAGATAGCGAAAAAGTTCTAACTTTCTAAGCAAATGATAATTATTACAATGTTTGACTCATATTCTGGGCCAATATCAAGTAGTAGGGGCATTGGAAACAGTTCATGGAAATTACACTGAATGGCGAAATAAATCCTCCACCACTTGCTTTTTTTGTATTCGGATTTATTGTGTTCTTGCTTGGCTGTATTTGGCCTGTATTTATGGTGGACGACTTCCAAAATGAGTTGGAAGCATCATCTTGGCCAACGACCGATGCTACTGTTGTAGCTCTAGATGTTTACATCTATGAATACCCGTGTGGCGACTCTCAAAGTCCTGACATATGCCGAGAATATCTCGTTAACTACCATCTGCGATACATGATTAATGGAACCATCTTTAATGTCGAGGAATCAGAGGAGGTATCTCATTTTGACTCCCGTGTCTGGGAGGTTGATTACCCAGTAAATTCGACTCGTGAAATCGCATACAATCCCGAAAACCCTGAACATTTCGATGTAAATCCCGAACATTACACTCCATTTATTGCACCTCTTATAGTGCTCATAGCATCTTCACTGCTCTCTATACTATTCATTATCGGTGGCGTAAAAAGCCTCTTCAAGAATTCTGGTGCGCACCAAACATCAAGTGGTCTAGAAAAGGGAATGCTTCCGCAATCAAATGATAATATTACATTCACCTATGCCAAAGGTGCCTGGGGGGTTCGTATCTATGATCATCCAACCGTCGAAGCATTAGCACAAAAACTACTATCATTCAGTTGTACATATGAGCAAATTGATACGTTTTTTACGGCATGTCAAGCAACTGAAGGGAATAATGCCACATTCGATGATAGAATTGATTTAGAGTGGTTGAATGAAGTCAATCAAATGGTTGAACAACACAATTCAATTGCAAAATATAATTGGATACAAAAAGCCAACATCGCTCGGATTATTTTGCTTCTAATCTCAGCAATATTTGCACCGATTGCTCTTATTTTCGTATTGCCGGTTTGGTTAACATATTACGCATTACCTTGGTATGGGTGGATACCGGTATGGGGAGTTTTGACTCCACTTGGTCTCGTCGTTATCACCAGAAAATTAGTTGCTGAATTTGCATATAGAATCGATCAAGGACTAGCGGCAACACTCATGGAGTTCCTCCACAATGAGGAATACTAAACAAGTGACATTAGAATGCGGGGGGCAGGATTCGAACCTGCGAATCAATAAGAAATGGGACCTAAACCCACCGCCGTTGACCAAGCTGGGCGACCCCCGCGCAATCTCAATGCGGTAGTCAATCACTTTTGAATAGAGCGCTTCAAAACTTGGATCATAATTGCTATGCGAATATTGTTTTCCATTTCATCCAAATTTTTCAATGACGGTGTTACAATATTTTTGGTCTACGTAATATCAGGACCCGTATCATATATGTGAAGAGACTCCGTTCAATTAGTTTAGAAGGAACTCTATGGACATATTTTTCGTGAAGCTTAGGCAGATCACTCCAATGCGCTCGAGGTTCTTCATGATGCGCTGTATGATATCCAATATTGAACCATATGAGATTTACCATTCCTGTAAAGTTGCGCGAGAATACAAGCGTATCGTCAGTAGGAGCATCAGGACCAGTTCCAGGTTGAGCGCCTGCATGCTGTAGATAGTTTGCAGCCAATAGCCAGTGCAAGCCAAACATTTGAGGAACAATAACAAGAATAAGCCAAGAGTTGATATCGATAATAGCAAGTATGGAAGATACTGTGATAATAGAAATAAATTCAATAAGAGGCCAAAAATCTCTTTGCGATAGGCGTTTTTTTACATATCTTAATAGTGTTGGAATAAGTACTGAAAGGGCTTGAAAAGGGTGCAAAATATAGCCTACAATGTGGTTATGGTTTCCTCCAAATCGATATGTTCTTGTTTCATCTTTAGGGCCATGATTGTAACGATGATGATTGCCAATGTGTGATGGGAAAAATACGTATGTAGGTGTGGCTTGTATGACGCTTAGATACAAGTCAGTAATTCTGTTTAGATGCTTCCAACGCCATATTCTCAGATGAGTATGATTGTGCTGAGTAACTGCCAATCCAACTGATAGTAACAATACAGTGGCATAGAAATACCACTGGATTCCGTGAAACCATTGCCATGCAATTAATGCTGGATATACAACCATGTAGAGGAGTGATTGTAAGTCTGCTTTACGCAGAAGCATACTCAGTTCTCCATTCCCAACTCAGTACGGATATTTTCAAGATGTGCGTGTACATGTTCAACAAAGAATCCATGCATCAAAAATCTGTATGAGAGGCCTGTGGGGCCAACTAATATCATAGGAAAACGATTGTAAGCAATATCAGCGAAATGCGTTGCTCCAACGATATCATCAATCAATAGGCCAACAGAATGATCAAATTGGAATGAATTAATTGCAGCCTCATATTCCTTAGAAGTTAGCCATAAGCAAAATGAAGTCTTAAACAATTCATGAGCGGTCTCAAAATCAAGAATCTGAGTCCATTTCTTGCGATGCATTCCATATTCAACTCGAACAGGATTCCAATTATTCCAAGATAAATTTTCGTCCTCTATAGGCCAAAGTTCTCTACTTGGATTCTGTAAGTCTCGCATTGTCATTAATACCCCTTGGTCATGGTGGACAAATGTTTGAACCATTAAATCACGAATCATCTTTGGATAGATTAATACTGGTTCTATCTCATCTTGTCCTGAGTTATCGATTACGAAATTTAACAAATTACTTTCAGCTTGGAAGTGTCTTAGAATTAAAATATTGGCTTCAGGGCGAACAAAATATTTCATGAAAAAGCAAATTTGCCATTGAAGGAAACGATGTGCACGCCACTGAATTGGCAATAACCGCTTGATGTAATAAGTGATGTGAAGGGTGATAGTAAGCATAATCTTCAATGTAGGTAATATGATGATTCTAAGAGGATTTTGCAAATCTTTAATCCAGTATTCCTTTGCTTTAGGGTCTAATGGTAGACTCTGATCTCCAGAAAGTGCATCAGACAATGTTGCAGGCATTCTTCCATGATTTCTTGACATTTCTTTACGTTGTTTACGTAAAATTCGTTTTTCTTTTCGTGAAAGGTTATCATCTGATTTCATATTCAATTTCCTCCAATTGTAATCTATAAAGCCGTGCAACAACCTTTGCAGTTTTGACAATAAGTTCCACAGATTCTTGAGTTAGACAAACTTCCTCCAACATGTCATAGAATTGTTGCATATGATCGCCGTCATTATGGCCATGATATCTCATAAATCGGGTAGAATCGTCCTTCAAACCAGTCAATTCTTGGATTCTTTCTGCCCAAGAGGTGGCCATTTTTTCACCTAGACCTTCAATAATCCACATCGCTCCAAGTAAGTCAATTGGATTAGGACGAGAGGAGCGATACATTAGGAAACCATGCAGTGCTTCAGAACCAATATTTCTTGACATGTCTTGAATGTCCTCAATGCTTCCACCAGTAGCGATGTAGTCTTTTTCAATTAATTCATAATCTTTATGTTCATCCATTGCATGTTGTATTATCGTAGAACGTATTTCACTATGCTCGCTATCAAAACTACTAGCGGTACGAGCAATCCATCGCGACCCTTCAATTACTTGCTGTCTTAAATTTCGTAAAAAGCATAGATGGTCCTCAACAGTATAGGTTCCTAAATCAATTCGGCGAATAAGAGGGACTGTTGATAAATCTCTTTCAAAACCGAGCCATACTCGTAATAATTGTTGAAGACATACTTGAGCATGAGGATTTAGCGAAACCATTTCTTTATTTTCACTATCTCCGCCCTTAGGCCCGTTATTAATCGTAATTTCACTATCACTCATGCACTCACCGCCGTTAAATGAAAATAAGTTGTATTGAATCTCCCGCTTTCAGGAACAAAGCAGAGGATTCTATCTCCCTCCTTTACTTCAACATCACTTGAACGTACAAATTCATCAATCATAATGAACATTGATGCTGCACCAGTATTCCCTCGTGTATAGAGGTTTGTCCACCATCGCTCTTGAGGAATTGCCACACCTGCTGCTTCAAGCATTTCTAGAATTTTATTTTTGAAATGATGACTTGAATAATGGCACAAGAAATGATCTACTTCGCTTGGCTTGTTTATTCCTTCTTCAACCAGTCTAAGGTATCCATCAACACCCATTCGCACAATGTTATCCAGCAATCTAACATCTTGCCTCAACAGTAGTGCACCTTCCCTTTCAGCTTCTGCGTAACTATCGTAATCTTGCCATGTTTTGGTTTCACCTATTCTTCCAGATGAACCAACACTCATACATGTTGGAAATGCATGAGCATGAGAATATCCTTTCATCCAATCGATGCGAAAACTCAATCCTTTTGGAGATGGTTTATTTTGCAATAATAATGCTCCAGCACCATCGGATAACATCCAACGCAAAAATTCAGTATTGAAATCAATTTTCTTTTCTGCAAAAGTAGATTCCGTAGCAGCTTCATATCGTTGCTTTTTCAATAGACGGCTTGCCAATTCACTAGATACGACCAACGCAGATTCATGTTCGTCTAATCGTAAACTATTCCAAGCCGCTTTCAAAGCCATTGTCGATGAAGAACATATGCCATGGGTTGAAATTATTTCGATACTAGGCAATTCTAATTCAGCTTGTACCATGCTTGCCATCCCTGGAGCAGGATGATCACCTTGAGTTGACGCAACAGCTAACATTCCAATATTCTCTCTTGCGACAAACGCTCTGTCAAGACATTGTTCAGCGGCATTTGTTGCCATCTCAACATTGCTATGAGTTGTTTGTTGATTCTCATCAATTGCATAATGGCGGGTTTCAATTCGATTGGCCTTTTGGATTTGAACTCGCAAAAATGATGCTTGACCATTTACCGCACCTAGGATATTCTCAACTTGCTCACAATTGATTGGCGGACCTGGAAGGAAACATCCAGTGCTTGTAATGTAAACTGGCATCAAACCATCCCCTTCTTTTGTGCACGTTCATAAGTGTAACATCTCCACCATTCTTGCATATAGGGGAATACGACAAAAATCGTCATGATAGTCATGTATATCGCTGCGTAATCACCTGTTGCTCCAAGAGGTTCTTTGCGCCATTCGAATGCAAATTCACCAGTGAAATCTAATGCAACTAATTTCATGAAGACATCCCATTTGCGAACAATAATCATCAGCACTAGGAACAATGGTAAAGTGGCTAAATAATTATGTGCGTGCACCTCCCATATGCTGATTTCACGTTTTCCTGTTGCAAAATGGACATCGTAATGAGCAACTAATTCATGCGTAATTAGTATTAGCAGGCATAAAATCAAAATTAATACATTTACTTCAAACAACAGAGATAATATCACTGGTAGTCCGATTTGGAGACCCATTACACAATGAATAGTTGCTTCATGAAGGCCTGAGGTTGATTCAATATTGGTCTTACGATGACACCACCAATCAAGCATTCCTGCAATTCCCCAAAGAGGTAGCAGGACATATAGCATGACATACAAGACAAGTACTTCCGCTTCCATTCAGTATAATGTTGTTTATTTTATTATTTAACTTTACACCCGTTTATCAATTATTATTATTAATTCTACTTGCCCTTTCATACCACATAAATGGCTAATTGGATACAAGAACAGCGAATTGGAAAATAAGAATCAAACAACTTAATCCACATTTTGCAATCAAGCAGAAGCATTGAATCCAGTATCATTTACAATGTTGACAACGTCTTCAGTGGATAATTGAGATGTCGTGGTAATGACTCCGGAGTCATTTTCATGACTGATAGTTGCACTGATTACGCCAGGGGTCGCATCAAGGACCCGAGTAACTCTTCCAGAGCATCCTCCACAAGTCATGCCGGTGATGGTTAAATTATGAATTACTTCGCTCATGTGTTAGGCCACACACCTTCTTCATTTCAACTAAATGGCTAACAAAATCAATTCTGTATAGGCTTCCACCATTTGAGGAGAAGTGAATTTGAGACCACACTGACCGATGACATAGACATCGCTGCTGCAGCAAAGGCAGGCGGAAGTAACCAACCTGTCCACGGCAGAAGAAGCCCCATTGCAAGAGGTATTCCAATCACGTTATATCCAAATGCCCACAATAGATTTGTTCTAATTCGTGACATGGTTGCTTTACCCAGTTGTAAGGCGGACACAGCATCGATTAAATCATCGCGAATTAGTACGATATCAGCACTTTCAAGAGCAATTTGTGAACCAGCACCCATGGCAAGTCCAACATCTGCAACAGTAAGTGCAGCAGCATCATTGATGCCATCACCTATCATCGCAACGGTCTTACCTTGGCTTTGCAATCGCTTGATATGGTCTGCTTTTTCAGCAGGCTTTACACCTGCAATAACTTGGTCTATGGCAACAATATCAGCAATACTTTGTGCAGCTTCAGGTCTATCACCCGTCAGCATAATTACTTCCATTCCCATTTGTTTTGCTTTCTTTACAGCCATAGCCGAGGTGGAACGAACTCTATCTCTTGCTTCTATCCAGCCCAGTAGCCGAGTTCCTGCACTGACCAGTACAATGGTTACACCCTTCGTTGCGGCAGAGGCCAACTTTTTGCTTAATTGATCATCGATTTCAATTCCAACATCTTGCATCATTGAAACATTGCCAATCGCGACTAATTCACCTTGCATATCTCCTAATAAGCCACAACCAGCAACGGTTTGAATGTTAGAAATAGTAGGTTTATCAGAAGTGACATTGGACCAGGATGTTTGAATCGCTTGTGATAATGGGTGTGTTGATTCACTTTCTAAAGCGGCAGCGATAGAAAGAATTTCTTTGACCTCCGTATCTAATAATTCAATATGAGAGACACGGGGTTTTCCAGAAGTTATCGTTCCGGTTTTATCAACCACTAAAGTATCTATTTTATGGGACTTTTCTAAGGCTTCAATTCCCTTGATTAACAAACCATACCTTGCACCTACACCAGTACCGATAACCAATGCAGTTGGTGTTGCTAACCCTAAGGCGCAAGGACAGGCAATAACTAGAGTAGAAACTAGTACCATAACTGCTAATTCAGCCGAAGTCATAGAAAATTGAGCAGCGGTGGAATCTCCAAATTGCCACCAATATAGGGAGGCTACAATGGCTAATACTGTTACTACGGGTACGAATACAGCTGCAATCCGATCAACTAATCTCTGAATTGGTGCCTTACCCATTTGAGCATCTTCCACTAATTGGATGACATTGGCTAACATGGTATCAGTCGACAAAGCAGTGACGCGCAGAATGATAGTACCATCTAAGACAATGGTTCCAGCATTAGCGATATCCCCTGACTTTTTTCTCACTGGATATGGCTCACCACTCATCATTGATTCATCTATACTGGCCTTACATTCAATCAATTCACCATCCAATGGAATTGTTTCTCCAGCCAAGATTTTGATTAGAGTTCCTTTAGAGATTTGATCAACATCTACCACCTCTGTATGGCCTAATTTTTCATCGCTAATCACTCGCGCTTGCTTTGGTTGCAAGCGCATTAAAGAATGAATAGCATCGGTCGCTCTAAGTTTTGCTCGAGCCTCAATATAATTTCCAAGTAAAACAAATGTGATAATAAATGCAGCACCATCAAAGAATACGTGTTCAGCTTGCAGTAGAAGATTTGGTGCATTATTTATCATCGGTGCAATAGTAACCGCACCTGACCAAATTACTGCTACAGTAGTTCCTAAATGAACTAAGACATCCATGTTAGCACTGCCCTTCCGCAATGATTTCCAAGCCCCTGAATGAAATTCCCATCCCGACCATAAATAGACGGGCAAGATGCTTATCATCGCTAGCAATAAGCGCTTGTCTACCTCGCCGATTTTACCAAGGTCAGGGGATAACATCGTCAAGATAAAAATCGGAATTGTTAGTGCGAAAGCAACAATAACTTTCTTTCCTTGAAGTCGTGCATCTTCGATAGCGTCATCACGAACTTGTAATGCAGGAACTAGGTCACTCGCAGTAAAACCGCCACGCTCAATAGCAGCAATAGTGGCAGATTTCAAATCATCAAGTTGGCTGGAATCTTTAGCGACAATAGTTGCCTTTTCTAATGGTAAATTGACAGAAACCTGAACAACACCTTCGACTTTAGAGACCACATTTTCAACCGAGGCAACACACGCACCGCAAGTCATTCCACCCACTCTTAGGGTGATGGAATTAGCAGCAGTCATTTTCCCCATCTCCGTTTTGGGGTTTCGGGTCGCTTTCATCCGGTTGGCATTTATCAGAACTACAACCGATCATTGACCATTCACCTTCATCAAAGCAGATACAACCGCAACCGCAAGTGCACATCCATCCGACGCCATCCCAACCTTTGCCGCCTTCTGCCCGCGTGTAGAGGCGCTTCATCTTGCAATCACAAGCACATAGGTTAGCCTTCACTCTCGCCATGGCCTTGGGTTATTGTAGTCATTAATAAATATGCGTTATTGACTACAATAATTATTATTGTACAACTTCAGCGGTTTGGGGCTAAGTCAAGAGAACCAGACCAAATGTCAAGACCACGTAATCGGCAAGGGAATTTCTGTCCCAATTTGACGATTGCATTCTGTTGTCCTCGTTCATCAGGTTCTGCTGGAACAACTTCTAGTCCGTGTTCATCTATTACGGTCCTAATCTTACCAGATATTTGTCTTAGGTGCATGCGCCCTTGAACAGAACCATCATCTGCTAAATCCAAGAAAATCCAAGGTGTTCGTAGCCCCACAATTCTCGCTGGCCAAGATTTCCCCTCTAGTGGAGTGGCAACATCGGTCAATTGTTGTTCATCTCCAATCCCCCCTCCTCTCAACAGGTGCAGATGATATGCATTGGCAACAAGTTCCCATTCCAGCCGTTTTGCTTTGTATCCCCGATCACTACAATGACCTGCCAAATCGGCTGTTTCCTCAAGTGAATGAGCCCATTCATTTCCACGTAAGTATGCCTTTAGCTGACGGTGAGCCATCAAATCCGGATATCTTCTAATCGGTGAAGTAAAATGAACATAAGCATCTAAATTAAGGCCGAAATGACCAATGTTTTCTTCACTATAGTTTGCTCTTTGCATCAACTGGAATAATCCCTGGTCAACGACTCTTCTAATCACATCGTCTAATTCACTCGCCTCCTTTTGAGCATCAGCGAGTGAATCCAAAATATCGTTTCTTGCTTCTGGATTCAGTACATCTTGCAAATATTTTTCAACATCACCTTCACTATCATCTTCGCTAATCAAATTAGATAAATCAATTCCTCCACCAGAATTATCAGCCCATGCACCTAGAAGGTTTGTCAAATGTTCAGAAGAAGATTCACCTTGTTTTCTACTACTGGGTAAAGGAAGACGAATACTGACGCCTAGTTCCTCTAATTTAGCATTTAATCCTTCAACTTCAGGGGCATCGGGTGGTGCGTGACATCTCCAAGGAAGTGGAGCGCCTGCCGCTCCCAACAAGTGGCCTATGGCTGAGTTTGTTGCAACCATTAGAGATTCTATCATCCGAGTAGCATCATTAGGCCACTTGACTTCAACAGTGATTTGGTCATCAATTATTCGAGGACGCAATTCAGCATTAGAGATATTTAATCGCAATTCTTTTTCCTGCCATTTCTTTGCTAGAGTAAACATTTCAGAGAATTGTGGATTATCTAATGCATCTTCATATGCCATGTTTTGTTTTACCTCAATAATGGCTTCGTAAGCAGAAACATCTGTTATTTCACCCGCATCATCAAGTTTCATTGCGACAGCCATAGCGTATCGAGGTATTTTTTCTCGTAATGAGCAAAGGTCATCGGCTAGGCGAGGTGGTAGCATCGGTAGTACGGTATGAGGCAAATAGACCGAGGTGGCACGAGATCTTGCAGCAGCATCAAGACTTGTATTAGGAGTGACGTAATGGGCAACATCTGCGATTGCAACCCACAGTGTTTGTATTCCATTTTCTTCAACCAAGCATACAGCATCGTCGAAATCCTTTGCATCATGTGGGTCAATAGTTACGAACGGCAGATGTCGTAAATCGGTTCTTCCTTCCTTCAATGCAGACTCAGCATCAACCTCTTTCAACAATTCTGCATTTACGGAAAGTGATTGGTCATATTCTCTTGGAAATGGATTTGCATTAGCTCTTCTTCTAGCCAATAAGCGCGAGTCTAGAAGTTGTTCTGCATTCCAATGATTTGCTGAAACTAATAATAACGCCATTGCTGGTTCTGCTTCTGGAAAACGCATCCCGCCTCTTCTTTTTGCGATAAAACGACTTTCTTTGAGCAATGAAAAGTCACCCCATGACATGATACGCTCTCCAGGCATTAGAGTGAATTCTTTAGGATAATCTTGACCCATTAAATCGGTGAGCCAAACACTTTCTAGCAAAGAATATCGTTGAGCATCTTCCTCACTAACATAACTTAATTGTGCACTTTTATCATTACTTTGTAATTCTTCACCGACTCTAAGAGGAGGTCTTCCCCAAAGAGATGTACCGCCTTTTTGTGCATGTCTAGAAGAGAATGCTTTCCAATCTGCTACCGCTGACTCAATTATTTCAACATGCGCAGGCTTAACCAATCTAACCATTTTATCTTCTAATGATGTGAATCGTTCATTCTTCTTACGGCCAATTGCAAGTGCTTCATCTAATCCGCTGCGAAATGTTTTCTCGGCTTTACTATCGATTGAAAATCGATGCATCAAGTTTTCACCATTGATGAGGAGGTCAGCAATTTGCTGATTAGTCCATGACTTGCCCCACAATTCATCATCATCAGCAAATTGCTGTGATATGCGACGCCATAACTTTTCATCTTCAGGTATCTGAGGGCCTTTTTTGTTTTGATGCTTACCAGCGCTATTTGAATTTGGGCCGCGTCCTCTACCGCCACCACGCCCTCTCGCCATATGGTTACGTCAAGGTAACAGGTGATGAAGTATCGTTTGGACAATTATATTACAATCCACTTTTTTGTAATGCTTTCAAAGCCTTGAGTTGCGCAGCGGTCAACTGTTCGTTTTCTTGTAAAATAAATTCAAGATCCAAATCACCGCCGTCGAACCCTGCACCAACCATTCTTCTCCGGTCACCAATTTGGGTATTAGCAGCAACACTTAGGTTCCCAGATTTTCCAGAAGGTAGTTTGACTTTGATTTTACCGCCCAAAACCAATGTTGAATATGGGGTTGAAACCTCTTGTACCAATATGCCATCTTCCCAATAGGTACCTTCTCCAGCATCTATTCTAATGATGACCAATACATCTCCAGTATCTCCTTGTGGATGATCATGACCTTGTCCCTTTAGACGTTTAATCTGACCATGTTTTGCATCAGCGGCAACAGCGATTTTTAGCGTGGTAGTTTTGGTTTCCATTTCATTACCATTCTTTCTGAACCGTTTGAAAGTAAATGGAAATTTACCACCCACTTTCGCCTCATCCATTGTGATATCAATTCCAACATTGATATCAGCACCTTTCGGCAGTTGTTGATGGGATGCAGGATTCCGTTGCCTAGCACCACCGCCAGGCATTCCTCCTCCGAATCCCATTTGGCCAAAGATATCATCCATTCCTCTGCCACCGCCGCCGAAATTGAACTGGGATTGTCCAAATGAATTGCCACCTCTTCCGCCGAATGGATTTCCTCCACCGCCGAACATATTCGACATCTGTTGCTTTTGGTCAAAGTCCCTGCGTGAATCCGCAGTTCCAATTGTATCATATGCAGCTTGAACTTCTTTGAATTTCGTTTCAGCAGCAGCATCATCAGGATTGCGATCTGGGTGGAACTGACGGGCTTTTTTACGGAATGAGCGCTTGATTTCAGCGTCGCTGGCACCCTTGTTAACACCTAATACGGAATAGGGGTCGCGTTCTGCCATATCGGTCCTGTCACTGTAGCCCCCTCATCAATGCTCGGGTTTTTTCAGCAACATTTCCCAACACCAATATGGGGCATTTGATTGAAACTATTTATCATGCAGACAAGTTTTACCTATCAAAGCGGTTATATTAGGTGGGCAGTTGGGCAGGATATCCGAGGTTATACCATGTCTAACGAAAACTCCGAAACTCAATCATTTGAGGACAAAGTTCAAGACAAGCAAGATTGGATTGAATCACAATTCCGTAAGGTCTCTAGAGGCTCATGGGCTCGTATTATACGAATGGCAAGAAAGCCGACTCCTCAAGAGTTTAAGCAGACTGTCATCATTTGCGGAATCGGATTATTCGTCTTAGGAGCTATTGGATTCGCAATGCTTGTATTGATGGATAATTTCATACCATACTTAATCCATGATGTTTTCAACATCGGTAACTGAAAAAGGTGATTATATGACTGACGCATTCGTAGTATTTGTTAGATTTGAAGATAAACTTCTCCTCCTTAAGAGAGGAGAGTCAGATGGAGATTTCCCTGGGCTTTGGGACGGAGTATGGGGAGTCGCAGATACCCCAGAAGAAGTCGTTCAACGTGTTTCAGACTCAACAGGAATTCCGGTTGAGAGTTTACACTATGACTGCACTGGTCCAGAGCGAGGTATTGATATGGGCCGAAGTTTGGTCGATGTAATGCCAATTCTTGTTATTTCTAATACAGATGAGATCGATGTCAAAGGGCGCTATACTGAAGGTCGCTGGATTGACCCGGGTCAATTGCAAGAATACCGTTGTATTTTCTCAGACATCGATATGGAAAACGCAGATGGACTATTCAAGGAAATGTATGGTTCAGTCGGTTCTTTCCTTTTCATTGTCAAAACCGCAATCGGTGCAGAGAAAAGAGTTGCAGACGAAATGTATGCACGTTTGCATGGCAGTGGTTCTCTAACCACTCTGCAAAATGACATAATGTCAATTCTTCATCCACCAGCCATGCGTGGATATGTTTTCGTTGAATCAAGTGCATTGCACCATGTCGAGAAATTGATTGGCCGTTCTGGTGGAAGAGATCCTAAGGCTCGTCGTGGTCTAAATCAAACTCCGCTAAAGAATGCAAAGACAGTACTTCCTGGTGAAGCACCATTGCAAGATATCCTCCCATACCTAGAACCGAAGGCAGTGACCTCTGGAATTGAAGTCGGCTGTATCGTTGAAATTGTTACAGGCGCATTCAAGGGTGAGAAGGCTCGTGTAATCAGTGTTGCAGAAATGAAGGAAGAAGTTAGCATGGAGTTGTACGAACAACCTATTCCAATGACTTTGAACATGCGTGGCGACCACGTCCGTGTAATCGAAAGAGTTGACGATTGAAGCCCTATTTGGCACCTATTAGTAGGCTATCCACCGCTTCAAAGCCAATTCTCCTTGTGACCAATCATTATTTCAGCCGCGGCGCGGTTAAATAGGGGAGTTTAGTCGGCGAAATACCCACGTCTGTGAGTAATGGAGTTGACACATATGCCGAAACCTTGGACATCAAAGCTGATAATCAAAGCTCTTGGAGTTAAGAAGTGTAACGGAAGTCTTGACGCTGCTACTGAAAGTCTCTCTCTTGAGAAAGCAATGGGAGTTGCAAAAGAGAAGGCAGACTTAGGCCATCTAACTGGTGCTGATCTAAAAGCACAAACCAGAGAGATAATTGGAACATGCGTATCTATGCGTGTAAAGATTGATGGTCACTGGGCAAATGAAGCGCTACAGATCATTAGCAATGGAGAATGGGACGAGCGATTTAACTGAATTACGAACCGCGGGAGAGGCATTAAATTGCTTCGCTGACCGCAGAGGTGATTATTATGGAAAAAAAAATAAACCAAGCAATCAAAGACGCATTAAGTAATGCACCTAAGCGTAATTTCGTTGAATCCGTGGATATTACATTCACAATTAGAGATGTTGACTTGAAGAACCCTACTAACCGTATCAAGGAAGAAATCCGTCTTCCATCTGGTCGCGGCCGAGAATTAAAAATCGCAATGTTCGCTGCAAGCGAAGCTGCAACTAAGGCTAAGGCCGCAGGACTTACTGTTATCACTCCTCAAGAGATTGAGGATTTGGGCGGTAACAAGGGTAAAGCAAAGAAAGTTGCTAACTCTTACGATTACTTCCTTTCCGAAGTCCCTCACATGGGACTTATCGGTAGATACCTCGGTGTGGTTCTAGGTCCTCGGGGCAAAATGCCACGTCCAGTACCTCCAACATTAGATCCAGGCGTTATCGCTACAGGTCTGATGTCAACCGTCGTCGTCAAGTCTGGTGACAAAACTACTTTCCATGCCCCAATTGGAACTGTAAGCCAAAGCGAAGAGGAACTATACGCTAATGCTATGGCAGTTTACAATCGTGTAACCTCAAAGTTAGAGCGTGGAATTGGAAACATCCGTTCACTTTACATCAAGACCACAATGGGTCCTGCACAACAAATCGAGGTGATTAATTGATTCCTAAGGTAGTTTCCTGGAAGAAAGATGCGGTTGTAGATTTAGTCAACCTTCTTGAAAGCGGTGACACGCTTGCAGTTATTGACATCCACGGAGTTCCAGCAGATTCCATGATCGGAATGCGCTCTTCACTTCGTGAAAATTTAGCAATTCGCGTTGCTAAGAAGCGTTTGATGCGTCTTGCTTGGGAACGTGCAGGTCTAAAGGCAGACAATCTAGAACAATTATTCGATGGTGCAGTACAACCTGCACTAGTATCGTCAAGTAAATTGAATTCATTTGAGATATTCACAGCACTGAAAGCAACTCAAGCTGGCCGTGCTGCTAAGCCTGGTGACCGTGCTCCTCACGACATTGTCGTTGAGAAGATGGATACTGGAATGCCTCCTGGTCCAATCGTTGGTGACCTGAACTCCGTAGGAATTCCTGCTAAGATCATGAAGGGCTCCGTACAAATCCAAAAGAGAACAGTTATTCTCAAAGAAGGAGAAGAATTCGAAGGAGAACTCGGTCTGATGTTGTCTAAGTTAGGTATCAACCCAATCATAGCAGGTCTACGTTTGTGTGGTACTCTAGAGGATGGAACTGTTTTCGCCCCTAGCACATTAGATATCAACCTCGATCAATTTGAGAGTGATTTAATTTCTTATGCATCAGGAGCATTCAATCTTGCTTGCAACATTACTTGGTTTACTAACCAAACAATGCCAACAATCCTTGCAAAGGCGAGCCGCGAGGCTCTTTCTGTTGCATTGGAAGCGGCTGTCGCTACTGCTGACACCATGCCGCATCTTGTCGGAAGAGCACACAGCGGCGCTATGGCTGTCGCAGGCTCTCTTGACAGTGACGCTCTCGACGACGAACTGGCGGCTATGCTAGGCGCTGCGGTTAACGCCGCTGCATCTGCATCCGTTGCTGTTGCTGAGAGTGCTTCATCAGCCCCTGCCGAGGCAGATGAAGAAGAAGACGAGGAAGAAGAGGAAGCCGGTTTCGACGGCCTCGGATCCTTATTCGGTTGAACGAAATATTGAGGTGAAAAATAATGGAATACGTATACGCTGCTATGCTACTGCACGCTGCTGGAAATGAAATAACTGAAAAAGCTGTCACTGCCACTTTGGCTGGTGCTGGTGTAGATGTAGACGCTGCTCGCGTGAAGGCACTTTGTGCTTCTCTCGCTGGTGTCGACATCGCTGATGCTATGACCCAAGCTGTCGCTGCACCTGCCGCTGCTGCCCCTGCAGCAGCTGCTTCGTCCTCTGACGCCCCTGCGGAAGCAGAGGAAGAAGAAGAAGAGGATGAAGAAGCTGGTTTCGACGGTCTTGGTTCCCTATTCGGTTGAATTGGACTCCGAGCGCCGCCGAGCGTTCTCGCTTGACCAGTAAATGGTCTAGTGAGTGATTGCACGGTAAACGCCTCCGGTCCAGACTTAACGGAATACCTCGCCTTTGGGCGTGGATCAAACGGTCTACCGTGCATTCGAGTTACACCTATTGCTGCGGCAATAGGTATCCCAACTTTGGGATTTCGCCCTCTCATTATCTGAGGATTTTGAGAGGGCTAAAATTTTCTTTTATCAACTATTGTTATTTTGAGTGAGAACTTTCATCCGGTTTATTGATGCACTATTGACTACAGCATCAGCCATGGTGAAGAGGGCGACCTTAGATTTGGAACTCTCACCAACACCAGTTGAATGTATCAAAGCATTACGTGAGTTAGCAGATTCTGCTGGTTGGAAATTAGAAAGACATGAAGGTTCGAGATTAGTAGACCGCTTTGCAATCATTATGCCGATGGCCCAATCAGCTAGAACTCTAGGCTTGGTGGTGAAAGATGGACCTCTCAGAGGACTTGAACTGGTTTGTTGGTCAGAAACTAGAGGGTCAAGTGGTGCCATTAACATTGCAAGTTGGTTATTGCCTGGTGGGCAAGAACATCCCTTAACAAGAAATTTGATTCACAATTGGGTTGCACTGCTCCCTCGCTGTCCATGGAGATGGTCCTTTGGTGAAAGATCTAAAATTGGATATTTGCTGCCGGTATGGAGAAAATCTAGGAAAAAGTTTGCTAAACTGGGATTTAATGTAAAATCAAAACAGTGGCCTATAGTTGCACAAGAACCTTGGTTTGCATCAATAACTAGTGAAGAATAGGTCAAATTACAAATCATCAGTCAACCGAAAGTAATAGGGTTGATGCCCCGCCACAGTTACAGTAGGAGAGATTGAAATGGCCAACCTAAGTGAGTTTGCTGAAAACTTGAAATCCAACCGTGATACTCAAATCACAGTAGCATTGATCATATTTTTTATGCTTGCATTCCCTCTATATTTTAATTATGCATCCAGTAATGTTTCATCCAATGGAGCATTGGGAACTGTTGGCGATTACATGGTCTCTGGAGAATATACATTTATCGAATTAGATAGTGCTACTGAAGGTATTGCAGATGGAGAAACACTAACTCTAGAATTACATTCAGATGCTGTGAAAAGTCAAATTGCTGACAAGAATTTAGTTGCAGTAATTGTCAATATGAGTTACGATGAAGATGAAACAGCCTCAGGACCTCCGCTAACTTGTGCCGGTCCACTAGGTGGAAATGATGCACCAGACACAATCTCAGCAACAGTATCTCGCGGCAATGACACTGCATCAGGTTCTGGGCAAAATCCTGGAAGTCATGAAATTACAGCAGAATGGTATGATTCCTCAATAATCGATACAGTTGTTACAGGATTGTCAGAGTCTGAAATAATGGATATGCTCGAAGGTGGAGAAACTGGAATGGGTGATTATATTGTTGAAATTTCAGTCGTTGCAGAATCAGGTGGCGGGGCGGGTTGTCCCCACAATGATGGCGGTG